>MEZG01000066.1:0-15748 GCA_001775965.1 Candidatus Bathyarchaeota archaeon RBG_13_60_20
CCTCAGGCACGCCGGCGCGGTCACCCTGTTCAGCGGCCTCTTCGCATGGTGTCTGGGGTTGCCTGGGCTCCTCAAGGTGCTGGCCCCGAGCCTGATCGTGACGGTGGGCGCCAGCGCCATGAACAACTGGCCCATGACCATGCTGGGGCTACTGTCGGTGGAGGACGCCATGGCCACCCTGGGCCTCAACGCGGCCGAGTCCACCACCCTCATCTTCAGCAACATCATAGGCAACAACCTGGGGCCCCATTTCTTCCCCATAGGCAGCTTGGCCATACTCATGTGGCTCAACACCATGAAGGCCAAGGGGCTAGTCATCAGTCTCCGCGACTACCTCCGGGTGGGTAGCGTCCTGTCCATACTAGAGGTAGCTACGGCATCCGTCATCCTCTGGGCCGAGGTCGAGCTCCTCGGCTTCACCCTGGCCCTGGCGTGAGCCCACCACCCTTTAAATAAGGCGCGCTGAGAATATTCGCGAAAGGTGAAGCGATCTGCGCATAGCCGTCGTGGACAAGGAGCGATGCAAGCCCGACAAGTGCGACCTGGTTTGCATAAGGTTCTGTCCCATGGTGCGCACCCGCAAGGAGGCCATAAGGCTCGGCGAGGACGGCAAGGCCTACGTGAGTGAGATCATTTGCAGCGGCTGCGGCATATGCGTCAAGAAGTGCCCCTTCGACGCGCTGCGTATAGTGAACCTGCCCGACGAGCTGGAGACCGACCACATCCACAGGTTCGGGCCCAACGCCTTCACCCTCTACAGGCTCCCCACCCCTAAGAGGGGGCATGTGACGGGCCTCCTGGGCAGGAACGGCATGGGCAAGTCCACCATCCTGAGGGTCATGTCCGGGGAGATGGTTCCAAACCTGGGCAGACACGAGGAGCCCGCCGAGAAGGAGAAGGTGATCGAGAACTTCAGGGGCAAGCCCATGGAGGAGTACTTCAGGGGCGTCTACGACGGCTCCGCCAAGGCCGTGCACAAGCCCCAGTACGTGGACAAGATACCCAGGGTGGTCCAGGGCAAGACGGGCGAGCTTCTCAAGAAGCTGGATGAGAGGGGCGCCCTGGAGTCGATCCTCGACGACCTTGAGATCAGGCACCTCATGGACAGGGACCTGGAGGTGCTCAGCGGAGGCGAGCTCCAGCGGGTGGCCATAGCCGCGGCCATCATCAGGGAGGCCCAGGTGTACCTCTTCGACGAGCCCAGCAGCTTCCTAGACATCTACCAGCGTACCAGGGCGGCCCGCATCATCAGGCGGCTCGCCGAGGACAACAGGATGGTGGTGGCCGCGGAGCACGACCTGGCCGTGCTTGACTACCTGAGCGACGACGTGTTCCTCCTCTATGGCGAGCCCGACGTCTACGGCATCGTGAGCAACACCCACACGGTGCGGGAGGGCATCAACATCTACATCAACGGCTACATCCCGGACGAGAACATCAGGTTCAGGCCCAGCCCCATCGTCTTCCACGAGAAGCCGCCCGCAGAGCAGACCGGCAAGACCTACACGCTGCTCTCCTGGACTAGGCTGGTGAAGGACTTCGGCGGCTTCAGGCTGGAGGTGGAGGCAGGGGGCATCGGGATGGGTGAGGTCGTGGGCATCCTGGGGATGAACGGCATCGGGAAGACTACCTTCGTCAAGATGCTGGCCGGCGTCGAGGTCCCCACCGAGGGCAGTGTAAGCAACCCGGAGATCAAGGTGAGCTATAAGCCCCAGTACATTAGCGCCTCCGTGGAGGGCACCGTGGAGCAGGTGCTCAGGAAGGCCGCCGGCACCAAGTTCACCGAGAGCTGGTACAACACCGAGGTAATGGAGCCCCTACACGTGAGGCGGCTCCTGGACAGGGACGTGGGCGTCCTCAGCGGAGGCGAGCTGCAGCGCGTAGCCATAGCCGAGTGCCTCAGCAGGGACGCCGAAATCTACCTGCTGGACGAGCCCAGCGCGTACCTCGACGTGGAGGAGCGCCTAGCCGTGGCCCGCTCCATCAGGCGCATCACCAAGATGAAGGGCGTCACGGCCTTCGTCGTGGAGCACGACATCGTCACCCAGGACTTCATAGCGGACAAGCTCATGGTCTTCACCGGAGAGGCCGGTGTCAGGGGCCACGCCGGGGACCCCGTGAACCTGGAGGACGGCATGAACGGGTTCCTGAGGATCATGGAGGTCACCTTCAGGCGCGACCCGGACACCAAGAGGCCGCGGGTGAACAAGCCGGGAAGCAGGCTGGACAGGGATCAGAAGCACACGGGGCGCTACTACTACAGCTCCTGAACGGGATGCACCCCCACCAGCCGCTACAGGAAGTAGTGCAGGACCCAGTCGATCCTGCCCCTCTTGATCATGTACATGCCGCTGTGCCTCATAACTTCCCTGATCCTGGCCCTCATCTCGGGCCTGTAGCAGTGGATCTTGCAGTCCTTGCACGATGGCTTGGGGTCCTGGGGGCACAGCTCGCGTCTCCTTATGGAGTAGCTTAGGAGCTCGCGGCAGTCCGCGCACAGCGCGATCCTTGTCTCAGGGTCCAACTCGTGGACCGTCTTCTCGGCGCCGCTGTGCTTGGTCCTGCAGTAGACCTCGACGAACCTTGCTAGGATCCTCGTGTCTCTCTCTACGGCGCCCATCACAGGCTAGGGCGTAGACGGCTCCAAATAAACCGTGCGTGGACCAGAGGCTTCGAGGCACGGCTAATTAATGACGCCGTCGCTTAATGTACCGTGAAGCTCCGTTTCCACAGGTTTCACACAGCCTTTGGCGAATTCGCCGTGGTGTGGGACCACTCCGAGAAGATCAAAAAGGTATACCTGCCCGGCAAGTCTGTGAGCTTAAAGCGTGATTTCCCATCCGCGGAGCCCGCGGTGAGCCCGAACATCAGTTCAACGTCTGAGGACATCATCAGGTTTCTGGACGGACGCGATGTGAGGTTCAACCTTGGCCTGGTGGCCCTTGAGGAGTGCTCATCCTTCCAGCGGAGGGTGCTTCTGGCGGAGTACGGCATCCCACGAGGGT
Source organism: Candidatus Bathyarchaeota archaeon RBG_13_60_20 (assembly GCA_001775965.1). Lineage (GTDB taxonomy): Archaea > Thermoproteota > Bathyarchaeia > TCS64 > TCS64 > RBG-16-57-9. The sequence goes on from MEZG01000066.1 coordinate 3,006, forward strand.
ATGTGTCTACGTACCGGAGGATCGCCGAACACGTGGGGAGCCCAGGCGGCTCACGAGCCGTAGGGGGCGCCCTCTCAGGTAACCCGTTCCCCATCATCATACCGTGCCACCGGGCGGTCAGGTCTGATGGAGGCCTGGGAGGATACCAGGGCGGACTGGAGATGAAGAAGAGGCTCCTCGCGATGGAGGGCGTGGGGTTAACCCGCAACAAGGTGAACATGAAGCTGGTGTACTACTAGTGAAGGTTGAGGACCAGCGCTATCAGGGCGACGGCTATGCCCGCAACGACCATCTTGACACCGTTCATGAGTATGTTCTCGCCGCTGATCTTACCAAGGTACACGCCAAGAGTGAACAACGTAGCCAGGCTGGCGACCACGCTTACCAGGAAGCCCGCCTCTATGGCCAGCAGCCCCGGCACCAAGAGGAAGGGCACGAGGCTGGGAACAGCAGCTAGGAACGGCGCCGATCCGTCCACGATGGCCGCGAATAGGCTGACGAACCTGCTGGCCCGCCCATACATGGTGTCGTCAAGGTTGATGAGCATGGCGTCCTCAAGCTCGTTGAGGCTCCGGCTCCTCTCGGCGCTCTCCGCCATGTAGGTGCCGCTGAAGCCGCTCACCATCATGGCTATGCCGCTGGTGATGACGACGCCTATGATGCTGCGGGGCTCGTGGATCTGGCTCAGGTAGGCGCCTATGACGACTCCCAGGCTGGTCATGGCGCCGTCGAAGGCGTTCATGGCGAAGTAGCGGCGTAGGATCTTGGTTGCGCCGGTCACCTCGATGTATGTGCGTATCTCCTCGAAGCCCTCGGAGATGCTGCCCTTCACTCGGACTAATCCGTTCCGTTCGTTGTCCTCCGGCGGCGGCTCCTCCACCGCTCACACACCCCTCGCCGCGGAAAAATCTCCACAAGAAAACTGGTTCAGAGTATTACCCATGTGATTCCGAACGCTCACAACCGGTAACCGGTACAAGCTAATAAAACTTGCCCCGCAGTAAACTTCCTTCTCGGGGACAAACGCAAGTATTAGCGCATTTAACCAAAAAACTCATCCCAGATGGGCAGGATGGCATGCCCACTCCGCTTTTATTCCTCAAACACGCAATCATCCAGGGATCAGAATGATTATCGATTGGCACAACCACTTCTACCCCGAGGCGTACCTGAAGGGCCTTAAGGAGGAGAGTGGCTACGCTAGGGTCGAGAGGGACGCCCAGGGCAGGCTCCTCATCCACTACGAGGGGGACTACAACGTCGTGGTGGGCCCCCACATAGACCTGGTCGACCGCATCAAAGGCATGGACAGGGGAGGCATAGACATGCAGGTCCTCACCCTAACAACCCCCAGCGTCGAGAGGGAGAGGCCCGAGACGGGGGTGCGCCTGGCCAGGATGGCCAACGACGGGTACAGCAGGATAGTGGAGGACCACCCGGACAGGTTCACGGCCCTGGCCGCCCTGCCCCTCCAAGACCCCGCGGCCGCGGCGGAGGAGCTGGAGCGGGCCGTGAGGGACTTAGGCCTGAGGGGCGGAACCTTCATGTCCAACGTCGCTGGAAAGCCCCTGGACTCCAAGGAGCTGGCGCCCGTCTACGAGAGAGCCGTGAAGCTGGACGTGCCCCTCTACATCCACCCAACGTCCCCCATCAACAGCAGGTCCATGGAGGACTACAGGCTGGTGCCCATCCTGGGCTTCGGCGTGGACACGAGCCTGGCCGTGCTCAGGCTCCTCTTCTCGGGCACCCTTGAGAGGCTCCCCAAGCTGAAGTTGGTGGCGTCCCACCTGGGCGGCGTCTACCCGTACCTCAGGGGCAGGATAGAGACGGGGTATAACGCTTACCCCGAGTGCAAAGCGAACATCAGCAAGCCCCCCGGCCACTACCTGAAGAAGGTGTGGGTGGACTCAATCATCTACGACAACGACGTCCTCATGTCCACCCTCGCATACCTGGGCCCTGGGAAGATCGTGCTGGGGAGCGACGACCCCCACCAGATCGGGGACATAGATAAGGCCGTGGGCAGGATCAAGAGCCTGGACATACCCGAAGGGGAGAAGCAGATGATCCTGGGGGAGAACTCCGCGAAGCTCCTCAAGCTGTAGAGCAGCTGAGCCGGCGAATCACCTTTTATCCCGTTCGCCCACCCCTTATCCATGGATTCTCACGGTGGCCTGAGGCGCTGCTTCGGCGACGGCGACCCCGTGATGGAGAGGTACCACGACGAGGAGTGGGGGGTGCCCACCCACATCGACGCCGAGCACTACGAGCTTCTGGTGCTGGAGGGCGCCCAGGCGGGGCTAAGCTGGAGGACGGTCCTCCACAGGCGCGAAGCATACAGGGAGGCGTTCAGCGGGTTCGACGCTGGTAAGGTGGCGGGCTACACGCCTGAGGCCATCGACGACGTGATAGCCAACACGGGGATCATCCGGAACAGGAGGAAAGTAGAATCCGCAGTGAACAACGCCCGAGCCTTCCTAAGGGTCCAGGACGAGTTCGGCAGCTTTGACGAGTACGTCTGGGGCTTCGTCGGCCACCAGCCTGTGACGAACGCCCATGCCGACTGGAGCCAGGTGCCCCCCGAGACGGAGGCCAGCAGGGCCATGAGCCGCGACCTCAAGAGGAGGGGCTTCAGTTTCGTGGGGCCCACCATCTGCTACGCCTACATGCAGAGCGCGGGCATGGTGAACGACCACCTGACAGGCTGCTTCAGGTGGAGCCAGATCCGAGAGCGGTATGGAGTTGAAGGGATTCCAGCAACCAGATAATATACCTCAAGGCGGAGAACATCGTCTGGGTAGAGACTGGGTCTACGGTGGATGAGCGCGGAGCATGGGAAACATGGTGACCGAGAAGAGAAGGATACAGACCATCGACCTGGGGCCCACCAGGAAGAGAGGAGAGACGCTGGACGAGCTGGCCCTCGACGAGCCCCTCTGCGTCTTCGTCAACGGGGAGTACCACGTGACACTCATCGCGACCCCTGAGATGAGGAGGGAGCTGGCTGTGGGGTACCTTCTAAGCGGGGGCGTCATTAGTTCGGTCGACGACATAGCGTCCATCGAGACGCGGGGCAGCGACATCATGGTTGAGATGCGTAGCCGCGTTGACCTGCGCGGCGCCATGGTTGACATGATGAACCTCATAGTTACGGCGTGCAGCGCGAGCCCCAGGCCGAGGGGAGACGCGCCCCGCCTACCTCGGGTAGACTCAGGGATGAGGGTGGGCGCGGACACGCTGAAGACGGTTATGGCGGAGCTCAACAGGCGGAGCAGCGTACACATGCGGACCAGGGGCACCCATGCCGCCATGCTGTGCAGCGTGGACGGTGAGACGCTGGCCTTCGCCGAGGACGTGGGCAGGCACAACGCCCTGGACAAGGTTGTGGGGGCCTACGCGCTGGAGGGAGGCGACCCCGGGGGCTGCGTCCTGCTGAGCACCGGCAGGCAGTCCGGGGAGATGGTCCAGAAGGCGGCCAGGGCGGGGGTACCAGTCGTGTGCTCCATGACGGTCCCCCTCATATCGGGGATCAGGCTCGCCGAGGCCGCTGGCGTCACCCTGGCGTCGCTGAGCGCCGGGAGGCTCAAGGTGTACACCTGCCCGGAGAGAATAGAGTGAAAGGGGGCTACCTGAGGGACTCCATGAGGGCGAAGAGCTCCGACAGCTTGGCCGACCGGGCCCGCTTCAGGCTCACGTCAAGCCTGTCCTTGGCTACGTATGTCAGAGCCTCATTATAGCAGTACTTGACGCACTCGGGGTCGCCCCCGCACAGGTCGCACTTGAAGGCCACTCTGGTCACAGGGTCGATGCTCACCCCGCCCACGGGGCAAACCATGTTACAGACCCTGCAGCCGACGCACGCCTTCTCGTCCACCAGCATGGCCCCCGTGTCGGGGCTCCGGGAGATGGCGTTTGTTGGGCAGGCCTCCATGCAGAGGGGCGTGGAGCACTGCTGGCACACCATGGGGATGTAGTTGTGGTACTTCCCCCGCTCCTCGTACCCGATGACCTTTATCCGCGACCTCGCGGGGTGGACCCGGCCCGTATTCCTGAGGCTACACGCCGCCTCGCAGGTCCTGCACCCTGTGCACTTCTCCATGTCCACCTGTAAAACCTTCTCCATTGTTACGCCTCCTTCTCGGCTCTCTCCGGGGCCAGCTTCTTCATCTTCCTTAGCTCCTTCGCCACGTCGGCCAACCCGAGCTTCGATAGGGTTGGTTCCCTCTGCATGCCGGTCTCTGGGTCCCAGCCCCTGAGCGCGTAGTATTCGTCCTTCATCTTCTCGAAGAGGCCCCTGTCCAGGACCCTGCCTGCCTGAGCGCCGTCCGGGATGGGGGTCTTGAAGAAAAAGTCGGGTAGCGTCTCCATGGTCCTGGTGCGCCCATCCCTGACCACTATGGCCCGCTCCAGGTTGCACACCCTCTCACCGTACGTGAACAGCGTAGCCTCGTCCACGTCTACGCCTGTGGCCGCCTTGAGTCTGTCCGACGCGAACTGGTACGAGGTGTCCCCGAACTGGGAGCCGGGGGCCCCCGTCCGGCCGGGCCGGATCATGGTTGTGCAGTAGCCGAGGGAGTCAGCAACAGCGGCGCCATTCATCTCGTAGATGAGGGCAGCGGGCTTCCCCTCATACTCCGTGGCCATGATGGCCTTCTCTGTGCCAAACATCTTCCTGCTCCACTCGTAGCTGGCGTCGCGCTCCCTGGGATCCACGCCGGCGTACCCCTCACTCGCAGGCTTGTCCCACAGCACCACGTGGTAGGTGGTCGCCCTGAGGCTGTTGCCCCTGGCGGATATGACCTCGCCCAGGGCTGTGCCGGGCTCCGCCCTGAACTCGAAGGTCCTCAGAGTTAGCCCCTGGTTGTGGTACAGGGTGTCCTCGGCCTTCTTGCCCAGCTTCTTGGCCAGGGCCAAGGGCCCGTCTGCCAGGGCGTCGCCGAACCCTTCGCGGTACGCTATCTTCCGGGCGGTCTCGGACAGCGCCTCAGGGTTCCCACGCTCGAAGGACACGCCGTCGAGGTCCCTGCTGTCCAGGTGGCCTTCGTTGTATAGTTGCATCAGCCACGAGACTGCTGTGGCCACCTCCTTGTTGTCCATCCCCAGGTCGGACATCATCCTGGTGGCTTTGAACGCGGATGCGAGGTCCGTCATCCAGAGCTTCCAGGGCCAGTACGTCGGGTAGCACCGCCACACGGATACGCCCTCGCCCGGCACCTCGTAGAGGGGCTGGCAGGGGAAGGGGCATCCGAAGCAGCCCACGTTCTTCACGAAGTACTCCTCGATGTAGTTATCCTCGTAGGCTTTCTTTACGTCCGGCCTGTCCCTCCAGGCGTGGCTCTCGTAGTTGCCCACGACGCCGGCGTCGCCCACCAGGAAGCCCTGGAGGTACGCGTCCTTGCCCTCGCCTCTGGGTATGGCCTCGCCCATCCTCTTCTTGGTGTCCTTCACGGTCTTGACCAGCTGCCTGTTCAGCTCCAACACGGCATCAGGGTCGTGGACGTTCACCGGGCCGGTCCCCCTCACCACGACCGCCTTGAGCCTCTTGTATCCCACAGGGGAGCCCACCGGCGTGCCGCTCCGGTACCCGTGCTCGACGGTGGCCTGGACGGCCAGGTTCTCCCCGGCGGGCCCTATGGACGCCACCTGGGCGTCCTCGTCCCCCACCTCCTCCCTGAGCAGCGTCTCGGTCTCGAAGGTCCCCTTCCCCCACACGCCGGACGCGTCCCTGACCTCAACCTCATCATTATTCACGTAGAGGTACACGGGCTTCTCGGCCCTGCCCTTGACGACGATGTTGTCGTACCCGGCGTACTTCAGCTCGGGGGCCCAGTGGCCCCCCATCCCCACGTTGCCGATGGAGTGGGTCTCGGTCTTGGCCGCCGAGACCACGGTGACCTCCATTCTGGAGGCGCCTATGAGCCCGGTCCCGGCGAGCGCCCCCGAGCCGAAGACCACGGGGGCGTCGGGGTCGTAGGGTCCCATGCCCACCCTGGTGTGCTTCCAGAAGAGCCAGGCGTTCCCTCCTCTGCCTCCAAGGAACCGTTGCCCGTCCCTGTCCCAGGGGGCCGTGGATGTCTTGCCTGTTGAGAGGTCAACCTGCAGGGTCTTGCCAGCCCAACCATAAACCATGTAATCGCCACCTATCCATACACGTATTTATTCTATATATTTTGGGGCTGCAGGTGTAAAGTGGGCCTCCTACTGCGACTATTTAAAACCCGAAACCGCACGTATGTTCCAGACAGCTCTTGACCTGCCCAGACCCAACATACGCGGCCCTGCTGAGACGGCTGAGGGAGCTCCACGGCTCAGAGAATGTGCTCACGGCGGCGGAGGACCTCTACGTCTACTCGCACGTGGGGCCCATGGGGGTGGAGCGGGTGCCAGAGCCCGTGGCCGTGGTGAGGATTGAACCTGGGCACGGGGACCCGCTTGGAGGAGCAGCAGAGCTGGGACTACCCGTCGTGCGCATAGGCGAGCCTCACCTAGACCCACGTGACGGGCCCTATCTTCTGCTGGACGACGTGGAGACCATGAGTCTGGCCGAGCTGGAACAAGCCATCCATGAACATAGGCGGCGAGGCGACGAGAACAGGGCAGCCAGGAAGTCGGCAGGGTCGGCCCCCATGTACGCTATCGCCCTCCTCCAATCAAAGGAGGCGTTCAGGGCGGAGACGGATGCCGGCTACTGCGTCGTCCAGAGGTTCCTCGGCGCAGAGACTTACTCGGCCAAGGGGAGGCTTCTGCTGTGCAGGGGTCTGGCCAACGGCGACCTGACGGCCTCAGAGCGGCTCGTGGACTCCGTCTACAGCTGCACGGCGTGCGGCCAGTGCTACGGCCAGCACACCCAGAGCCCGCTGGAGATCAACAACGCCATAGTTGAGGCCAGGCGCAGGATCGTCTCCCAGGGGAGGCAGCCGGCGACGTGCAGGCCCATCATGAGGAACCTGCTGGAACGCGGCAACCCCATGGGGCTAGAGCCCGAGGACCGCACCCTTTGGTACGAGGACGTGGCGGATGAGTTCCCCTACCATGGCAATAAGGTACTCTACTGGCCCGGGTGCACCACGTCATACAGGCTGCCTGAGGCAGTGGAGGCGACGGCTAAGGTGCTGGCCCATGCCGGCGTGGACTTCGGCGTCCTCGGGAGCCGCGAAAAGTGCTGCGGGCTTGCACTGTACCTGCTGGGCCAGTGGGAAGAGGCCCGAGCCTATGCGTCCAGGCTCGCCGAGGAGCTCGGTGAGGCTGGGCCGGGCACCCTGATAACAAGCTGTGCGGGCTGCTACTACGCATTCAAGAAGGTTTACCCGGGCCTGGGGGCATCCCCGGCCTTCAAGGTGCTGCACACCTCCGAGCTCTACCATGGGCTGCTTAAAGAGGACCTACTCCCGCCTATGAGGGGCAAGGAGGTTTACATGTGGCACGACCCTTGCGACCTAGGTAGGCACAGCCACGTCTACGAGCCCCCCCGCAGGGTGCTCGGAGCCATCAGGGGATCGAAGCTTGTGGACCCCGTGCTCTCAAGTGAGCACTCCGTATGCTGCGGAGCCGGAGGCGGGCTCTGGATGTACAGCGAATCCCTGGCATCAAAGGTGGCCGAGCAGAAGGTCCGCGAGGCCGTGCCCGAGGGCGTCGGCTGCGTCGTGACGGGGTGCCCTACCTGCGTCCTGAACATGAGGCTCGCAGCCGCGGCGCACAGGCCGGGGCTCAGGGTGGCTGACCTGTCCGAGGTCATCGCCAACCAGATTTGACAATAGGATGCCCGGGGCTCGGGTGAACACCTGACAGCCACATGATATAATAGATAGTGGCATTAATATACCCCTGAATATCTGCCGGAGCATTCCGCAGGATATGTGAAAGAGTTGAAACCTAAGATAGTACACGTCGTACTAGATGTTCTAAAACCCCACCAACCAATCTTACCGGAGTTCGCCATGTACATCGGCGAGCTTCCAGGGGTGACCAAGGTAGACATCTCGGTCGTCGAGATGGACGAGAAGACGGAGAGCCTCAGGGTCATAATCTACGGCAACAACGTGGACTATGACGAGCTGAAGATGCACATGGCTGAGCAGGGTGCCGTCATACACAGCGTGGACCAGGTAGTAGTAGAGTAGGCATGCAGCTTAAGCCCACCCTCCAGCCGTTCCTCGACAAGGGAGCCGACCCTGAGGGCGCGGATATACTGCTCTTCGCGGCGCCCCTGGACAGGACGACGAGCCACAGGAGCGGCGCGAGGTTCGGGCCCAACGCGGTTAGGCTGGAGAGCACTTACATGGACACCTTCAGCGCCAGGACCGGCCTGGACTGGGGCGACCTGGGCCTGGCCGACGTGGGGGACGTGGACTGCCCCGACGTGGAGGTCGCCCTCAGGGGGGTTCAGGAGGCCGCGTCCAGCGTAGGGGGGCTGCCCGTTATGCTGGGGGGCGAGCACACCGCGACCCTCGGGGCGCTGCGCGCCCTGAAGCCGGACCTGGTCCTCGTCTTCGACGCCCACCTGGACCTCAGGGACGAGCTTTTCGGTGAGCGCATGTGCCACGCGTCGTACCTCAGGCGAGGCTACGAGGAGCTGGGCTTCAAGGCGCTGGTCGTCGGGGCCCGGGCGCTGTCGGGGGAGGAGGTGGAGTACGCCGCGTCCAACCCCGACCTAGCCTACATCACGCCGCAGCAGATCATGAGAGGCGAGTCGGACCCCGCCGGGGAGGCCGCGGCCCTCGCGGCAGGCGCCGAGAGGGTCTATGTGAGCCTGGACATGGACGCTCTGGACCCGTGCTACGCGCCCGCGGTGGGCAACCCGCACCCCGAGGGGCTGAGCCCCACGCAGCTTCTGGACGTCGTGGGGGCGGCCGTCAACCGTAGGCTGGTGGGGCTGGACGTGAACGAGGTCTACCCCCACTACGACACGGGGCAGACGGCGGCAACGGCCGCGTACCTCCTCTTGGAGTCCCTCTACTACTACGTGAGGTCTGTGAGGCGCCCCTAGGTTATTATACGAGATGCAAGGTACCTGGATCGCGAGCCACCTGATTACTATTATATCCCGCCACACACAGTATTCCCGGAACGGCGGCCATGAGCGAAGAAGAGGAGATCATACAGCCGAAGGGCAGGGTCGCCCCGGACGATCTGGGCTCCAGCATCCTGCTCTCGGCGGGCTACGACGGGGCCCTTCAGAAGGCGTATGTGAGGCTCTATGAGCCGGAGAGCCAGGAGATCTACATCTGGTACGACAACACGGGCCACCTGCCGTACCTGCTGTCGAAAAAGCCCGTCGAGGAGCTAGAAGCCAACAGGCGCGTGGTAGGCCACGACGGGTTCAAGAGCCTTGACCCTGTCATCAAGTTCGACGCCTTGACAGGCGAGGAGATCATGGTCACCAAGGTGGTTGCAAAGGACCCCCTCAGCGTCGGCGGCAGCCCAGGCTGCATCAGGAGCCACTTGGACGAGAGCTGGGAGAGCCGCATCAGGTACTACGGCTGCTACATATACGACGAGCACCTGGTGCCGGGGATGCCCTACAGGGTCCAGGGCGGCAGGCTGGTCCAGGGCGACTGGAGCCTGCCGTCGTCCGTCGAGGCCCAGTTCGACGAGATACTGAGCCACACCGAGGAGCACCTGAAGGAGCCCATGAGGGACTGGGCCAGGCTCCTGCAGAGCCCCGTGCCCCGGATCAGGCGGGTCGCGGTGGACATCGAGGTGAGGCCCTCGGTGAGGAACAGGGTGCCCAGCCCGGACGAGGCGAAGGACCCCATCACGGCGGTGGCCTTCGCGGGGAGCGACGGGCTCCGCAAGATTCTGATGCTTAACGACTCGGGACTCCCCGTGGAGGCTCCCAGGATCGAGGGGGCAGACGAGGTCACGGTCCACGAGTCCGAACGGGAGATCATCCAGGAGACCTTCAGGGTGCTGGACCGGTACCCCGTGGTGCTCACCTTCAACGGGGACGACTTCGACTTCAAGTACCTCCGCAACAGGGCCAGGAACCTGGGGGTACCCGACGACGAGAACCCCATAACCCTGGGCCGCAGGTTCGCGTTCCTCACCAACGGGGTCCACATAGACCTCTACCAGTTCTTCAGGAACCGCAGCATCCAGGGCTACGCCTTCGGCAACGTATACCGTGAGCACACGCTTGACGAGATCGCGTCCAGCATCCTCAAGGAGGGAAAGATAGCCGTACAGGACATCGCCGAGCTGGGCATCAAGGAGCTGGGCGACTACTGCATGCAGGACGCCTACATCACGTACCAACTGACAGCCTTCAACGACGACCTGGTGATGGACCTCATGGTGCTCCTCAGCAGGATCAGCAAGAGCATCCTGGAGGATGTCTCCAGGATGGGCGTCAGCCGATGGATCCTGAGCCTCATGGAGTGGGAGCACCGCAGACTAGGCTGGCTGATACCCAACACCCAAGACATCATAGAGGCCAAGGGGGGCACCACCACCGAGGCCATCATCAAAGGCAAGAAGTACCAGGGCGCCATCGTCAGGGACCCTGTGCCAGGGATCCACTTCGAGGTCACGGTCCTAGACTTCGCTAGCCTCTACCCCTCAGCCATCCGCAACTGGAACCTTAGCTACGACACGCTGCTCTGCACCCACAAGGAGTGCAGGGGCAACCTGGTCCCGGGGACCCGGCACTGGGTCTGCACCAAGAGGAGGGGCATGACCAGTGTGCTCATCGGCAGCCTCAAGGACATCAGGGTCCTATGGTACAAGCCCCGCAGCAGGGGCAAGGGGCTCAGCGAGGGCGAGCGCCAGTACTACAACGTTGTCCAGCAGGCCCTGAAGGTGTTCCTCAACGCCAGCTACGGGGTCTTCGGTGCCGAGAGCTTCCCACTCTACTGCCCGCCCCTCGCCGAGAGCACCGCGGCGGTGGGCCGGTACGCCCTAGAGGAGGCCACCAAGAAGAGCGCGGAGCTCGGTATAGAGGTGCTCTATGGCGACACGGACAGCGTCTTCTTGAACCACCCGTCGAGTCAGCAGACGGACGCGTTGACAGCGTGGGCCGACGAGAAGCTGGGCATCGACCTGGAGGTGGACAAGGTGTACAGATACGCGGTCTTCTCCAGGCGGAAGAAGAACTACCTGGGCGTCTACAAGGATGGACGCCTGGATGTCAAGGGTATGACGGGCAAGAAGCGGCACATACCGCCCATACTGAAGGCGGCCTTCGATGAGCTCACGGGCATCCTGGGCGGGGTCCAGACGGTCGAGGAGTTCCCGGCGGCTAAGGAGAACATCAGGGGGCTCGTGGAGGAGGTGCACAGGCGCCTCATGGAGAGGGACTTCAAGGTGGAGGAGGTGGCGTTCCAGATGCAGCTTGGTAAGCCGCTGAGGCAGTACGACACCAGCCCCCAGCACGTGAAGGCGGGCCGGATGTTGGAGGAGCAGGGCTACGAGGTGGTTGCCGGGGACATCATAAGCTACGTGGTAACCAGGGACGACGTGGTGCCCGCAGTCTCGGCCAAGCCCAGGGACGTGGACGTGAGGAAGTACGAGGAGTACCTGGAGGGCACCTTCGAGCAGCTCCTGGACGCCCTGGACATGAGCTTCGACGAACTAGTGGGGCGGCCAAGGCAGACGAGCCTGGGCGCCTTCTTCGGGGTACCCCCTAAGCGGTGAGTGTCCCGGTTGTTGTGTGCATGGGGTGGGGAGGAGGGGGGAGTCATCATCATCGTGGTTCCCCCGTTTTTGGGCTTGTTTTCCGGTTCAGAGGCTTTTTCAGGTCCTTTTGGTGGTGGTGGTTGATGGTGTGGCCGCCGCTGCGGTGAGTCGGGTTTCGGGCCCCTGTGCCTGGGCTTGGCCTCGGGCCGGTCTTCAGGGGGCGGCGTCTCGGCGGGGTTTCATTGAATCGGGTGCCGGGATGGGCCCCTTGTCATGGGTGCCTCTTCAGGAACCGCTCCAGCCGGTTCCACGCCTCCTCGGTTATCTTCTGGTCCTGGTCAAAGGTGCTGCGGAAGTGGCCGAAACCGGCCGGACCGAAGGGCTCCCCGAGGCAGAAGAGGAGGGCCTCCTCCTTGTTCAGCTCCGTCATGAACTCCTCATCGGTCTTCCAGGTCTTGCCGATGCCGTGGACTCTGGGGAACACGTAGAAGCCGGCCCGTGGCTTCACGCAGCTTATCCCATCCATCTCGTTTAACCGCTTCATCGTGTAGTCTCTGAGGGGGTGGATTTTCCTCAGTAACTCGAATCCGCCCTGGTACTCGCTGGCGTACGCCCTGGCAGCCGCGTAGAGGATGGGGGTGGTCCTGGCAGCGTTGTGGCCATACAGGGTGTTGTACATCTTCGCGGCGTGTCTGACCTCCGCTATCCTGTCCTCGGGGTCGTGGAAGGCCACGTAGCCGACCCGCCAGCCGGTCCTCATGAAGAACTTGGACATGCCGTTGACCGTTATGACGGGGACGTCCCTGGCGACGCTCGCCACCGAGGGATAGCTCTCCCTATCGTAGGCCAGCATGCCGTACATCTCGTCGGAGAGGATCATCACGTCGTTCTCCCCGGCTATGCTCACGATCTCCTTCACTGTCTTGGCGTCGAGGGCGTTGCCGGTCGGGTTGTTGACGCTCAGGACGATGTACTTGGTCCGATCAGTTATGCTTCTGCGCAGGGCGTCAAGGTCAGGCTTCCAGTCCTCAGCCTCAACCATGGGGACGAAGACCATCCTGGCGCCGAGGCACTCCACGACGTCGCGGGGGGTCCAGGCGTAGTGGGAGGGATTCAAGACAACGACCTCG
>MEZG01000066.1:16008-17754 GCA_001775965.1 Candidatus Bathyarchaeota archaeon RBG_13_60_20
GCATATTCACTGAAAAAGCATCATATAATGCAGGAGAGAGGATCGAAGCAAGTATCATGCTTACCAATCCTAACGGATATGTAGTGAAATATCCTCCTATTACGTTCCTTAGAATGTCAGGTTCATTAAATGGAAAACCATTACGAGGAGGAACTCTTGCATATCTAACGCCAGGGTCTACAACAAGTACAATATCTCCTAACTCCTCTTTCCCAATAAATGATTTTGCCCCTGCCCACTTTACTCCAACCGAGAAAGGTGATTTAATAATCACCTATACAATCAAAGGAATCGAGTTCACCTTATCTGGTAATAAAACGATCCAGATAAAATAGAGGGAAATCTAAAGGGTGGGAACCTACTCACTTAGAGTCTAATCCCAAAGCAGGAATTGAAAGCAGTGACTCAGATATTCAATATAAGTCGATGCTAAACGAGCGATTATGTCATAACCCGCTCATTATAAGGTGACGGCCTCGCCCAGCACGGGCAGCCTCACGCTCCTGTAGTGCTTCCTGAACAGCTGGGGCTCCTCGCAGTGAACCGGCATCACCGTACCCGGCTTCACCATGTTCACCGCCTCCCCCAGCTCACTGGGGCTCATGTGGCCCGACGCGTGAAGCTGGTGGTAGCTGAGCCCGAAGTGCCGGAGCCAGTTGTGCAGCACCTCCTCCTCCAGGTCCTCCTCGGTGAAGGGCTCACTCATGCTGTAGATGAAGTAGCTGCCCGGCTCCGGCCGGATGTCTATGAGCTCCGCGAAGCCGTAGAAGTCAAGGTTCACTAGGAGCCGGCTCTGGTCCTCGTGAGCCTCCTCGGCCGTGATCATCCTGTCCAGGTAGGGCCGCTCCCAGAAGTAGTAGTCCCTATCGTCGTAGGTGCCCGTCTTCTTCCTCCGGTAGTACACCCTGATGAGGTCGTCGTTCCTCGGGTCGGGGAGGTCCAAGTGCTCGTCCTCTATGAGCCTGTTGAGGAGGTGGGCGGTCTTGGGGGTGATGACCATGACGCGGCCGCACGACTCGGCGGCCCTGTGGAAGGTCCTGAACCTGTCCATGTCCCTGCCCGGGTGAGTGTAGATCACGGCCTTCCCCCCCGCGTCAGCGTCACTGCACACCTTCTTGACGCCCTCCTCCACCTGTGCCTCAGTCAGGTTCCTGCGCCTGCCCCTACGGGCCATCCTGGTCCCCTCACAGATCATGACGTCGGGCTCCGCGTAGGCCGCGGCCTCCAGGAACTCCCTGGTCATGTCGGCGCGGGGCCCGTGGGCCCTCATGTCACCCGTGTAAACCACCGTAGCCTCAGGCATCCTCACGATGTAGCCGTAGGCGGCGGGGATGCTGTGGTCCACGTGGATGGGCTCCACCTCGACTCCGTCCACCCTCACCACGTCCCCGGTCCTGAAGCCCCTGTAGTCGCGCTCGCCGTAGACGGCGTAGGGACTCGTCTGCTCCATGGCCTCCATGAACAGCTTGGTGCCCCTCCCAGTGTAGACGGGTATGCAGGGGTCCAGGAAGCTGACGTGGTTCACGTGGTCGAAGTGGGCGTGGGTCACGAAGACGCCCTGGAAACCCGGCTCGCAGTAGCCGAGGCCCGTGCCGCGGAGGTGGTCCTCGCAGTAGAGGCCCTCCACCCTGGGCAGGAGGTTGAACTCGAAGTAGTCCTTGAGGCCGTTGCTCCTCCTGGGCTGAAGGTAGCCGATGTAATAGTCCTTGCCCATGGTGAAGCTCTGCCCGAAGTCGAACCAGACGC
>MEZG01000066.1:17763-20009 GCA_001775965.1 Candidatus Bathyarchaeota archaeon RBG_13_60_20
CGTCCTCCAGCAGTATCTTGTTTCCCCCGATCTCGTTGACCCCGCCGTGGAAGGTCAGCTGCGCCATGGGTACCCATGCCCCCTGAGCCATTTAAGTTGAGGCAGTGGGACCCGTCCGCGAGAAGAACGTCATGACGATGTTCAGGACGCAGAGGGCCGAGGCAACATAGAAGGGGGCCAGGGGGCTGATGTCGTAGACCACCATGAACGCAACGGGGCCCAAGAACCCGCCCACGTCCATGAACGTCCTGTAAAGGCCCACGGCGCCGCCCCTAGCCTCCTGGGGCGCGACGTCCGTCAGCGCCGCCAGGAGGGTCGTCATGGTGAGCCCCTCGCCTATCCCTGAGACCAGGCCCGAGAGGAGGAGCACGAGCAGGTTGCCCGAGAGCGTGAACAGAAGCACCCCCGCGAGCCTGACGGTGAAGCCCACAGCGAGGACCGGCTTCCTCCCGAACCGGTCCGACATGTTCCCAGCCGTTGGCAGCGCGACCACCTGGCCCAGGACGAAGGCGCTCACCACCCACCCGATCCCGGCCACCGAGAGCCCCATCTCCTGGTTCAGGTACAGCTGGAGGACCGTCTGGTGAATGCCCTGCATCACCAGCATCCTGGACATGTTGATGAGGCACACCATGATTATCCCCCAGTTGCGCAGGCTCCCCGTGATCTGCTTCATGGTGAGGCTCGACTTGTGGCCCTGCACCTCCAGGCCCCTCATGTTCCTCGACCTCATGGCCAAGACGAAGCTGACGAGGATGAAGGCGAAGGTGAAGTAGAAGACCTGCGTGTAGCTCAGGAAGACGGCGAGGAAAGCCCCCACTGGGGCCCCTATGAAGCTGCCTATGAACTCGATGCCCTGGAAGACGCCCAGGGCCTTGCCCCTCGTCGAGGTGGGCAGGATGTCCATGAGTAGCGCCATGTTGCTCATGAAGTAGAGGGCCGTGCCCATGCCCCACAGGCCTCTGGCGACTATCAGGATGTAGATGTTGGTCGCCTGGCTGCTGAGGAGGGGCCCCGCCAGGCTCAGCCCCAGGCCCACCACCAGGAGCCGCCTCCTGCCGATGCGGTCGCTGATGATCCCGGCCGGTAGCTCCATGAATATCCTGGACAGGAACCAGGCCGAGACCACCATCCCCACCAGTACCCCCGAGGGGTCCAAGCTGCTGGCCAGGATGGGCAGGAAGCTGGAGGACAGGCTCATCCCAGTCATGATGCTGAACCCTATGAAGAGGAGCTCGTAGTACACGGTGGGCATGTCAGCTGCGAAGATCCTGTTCAGCCCAGCCGCCTGCCTCAAACACCCGTCCCTTCGAATCGTCCCTGAGACTTACCCTCTAAATATTAAACGTATCCCCGGGAACCATGAGGATAAATAAAACGGGGACAAGGATATCACCATGACTCCACCCAGAGCCGTCTCGGTCGTCGGCTTCAAGGACAGCGGCAAGACCCGCGTCGTCGAGGCCCTAGTCGGCGAGCTCACCCGGAGAGGCCTCAGGGTCGGCACGCTGAAGCACACGGCCGAGAACATAGACTTCGACACGCCGGGGAAGGACACGCGGAGGCACAGGGAGGCAGGCGCCAGGGCCTCGGCCATCCTCCACGAGAACGCGGCGGCCCTCTTCGTAGACGACCACGTGACGCTGGCCGACGCCGTCACCAGACTGGGGCGGCTGGACCTCGTCGTGATAGAGGGCTTCAAGACCCTGGACACACACGCCAGGATCCTCGTGCCCCGCGAGGACGCCGACGTTGACAGGCTCAGGAACGGTCTGGAGATCGCCGCCGTGAAGGTCCCCGGCTCCGCGTACACGGGCGCCGGGCTCACCGTCCTGGAGCTGTCGGACGCGGCGGGGCTGGCCGACCTCGTGGAGTCCAAGGCGTACCCCATGCTGCCGGGGGCGGACTGCCACGGCTGCGGCTACCCCGACTGCAGAAGCCTCGGCAAGGCGATACTGGGCGGCGACGCGGAGGCCACCAGGTGCATAAGGAACTACGAGGCGTTCACCCTGAAGCTGAACGGCGAGTCCGTGCCTCTGAACAACTTCGTAAGGAGGGCCCTCACCAACATGCTCATGGGCTTCATCAAGGCCCTGAAGGGCGGCGAGAACGCGGAGAGGGTGGAGCTCTCCTTCGAGGTGGACCGAGATGGGTGACCAGCTCCACATCTGCGTGGACAGCAACGAGGCGTCCAGCCGCAGGGACATCGTCACGTACCTCAGGTTCAGCGGCGTCGAGGTGGACGT
>MEZG01000067.1:0-1055 GCA_001775965.1 Candidatus Bathyarchaeota archaeon RBG_13_60_20
ACGTGGGCTGGGTGGCGGGCAACAGGAACTAGCCACACACGCCAATATTCTCCGCACTTGATCGCCGACCCTAGATTATGGGTTCAGACGAGCTATGGAAACCCGTAAATAATGCTTGGTTTCCTTGATCGAGGCGATGAGGCTCGCCTTTAACCGCCCTCTCGGTGAGGACTGACAGCTTCTACACAAACAGCCGGGCGATAAAAATGGTTGATGAAGGTAAGATTAGTAGAAGAGCAGCGTACATCGCGGTGCTGATGATGGGCGTCGTCAGCATGCTGGGCGACATATGCTATGAGTCGGGTAGAGGAATAGCGCCGGACTACCTCAGGTTCCTGGGCGCCTCCGCGTTCATGGTGGGCGCCGTCAGCGGCGCGGGCGAGTTCATAGGCTACGCCGCGAGGCTGCTGAGCGGGCCCCTCGCGGACAGGAGCCGGGCCTACTGGCTCTTCATCTTCCTGGGCTACGGCCTCATACTGGCGGTGCCCTTCATGGGGTTCACCTCCAGCGTCGAGGTGGTCATGCTACTGCTCCTCCTGGAGAGGCTGGGCAAGGCGCTTCGGTCCCCTTCGAGGGATACGGTCGTCTCCATAGTCAGCAAGGGCGTGGGGGCTGGGAAGGCCTTCGGCCTCCACGAGGCCATAGACCAGATAGGCGCCATCATAGGGCCCGCCGCCCTTGGAGCCGTGATGTTCTACACGGCCAACAACTACTCGACGGCGTTCAAGGTGCTTCTCCTGCCCTACGTCCTGATGGTGGGCTTCCTAGCCTACACATACTCAAGGATCGGGAGGAGCGTGGAGGTGGAGGCCAGGGCCACGGGGGCCTCCTCCGGGGGCCTCACGAGGGGCTTCTGGCTCTACTGCGGCGCCATACTCCTGAACACGCTGGGGCTAATCCCCGTCGCCCTGATCCTATACAAGGGCTCCTCCATTCTGCAGCCCACAGGGGCGCAGTGGATCGTGCCCCTGCTCTACGTGGTGGTCCAGCTGATAGACGCGCCCATGGCGCTGGTCTCAGGCGTCCTCTACGACAGGCTGGGCGTCAAGGTGCTC
>MEZG01000067.1:1064-1570 GCA_001775965.1 Candidatus Bathyarchaeota archaeon RBG_13_60_20
GCACGGCCTACGGCGTTTTCAACACAGCCCTCGGTGTCGGCACACTGGCTGGAGGGGTGGTCTTCGGCCTCCTCATCGACGGGGGGTACTCCGGCATGTTCATGCTCGGCTACGCTCTGGTCATGCAGGTCGGGGCCCTCGCAGCCTTGAGAGCGGACACGCAACTGTCCGCGGGTAAAACCCCTGAATACTAGAGCTTGCAACTGGACGCCGCCCCGGCTGCGACGCCGTTTCAGCCAAGCCCGTGGACCCGGGCAACCCGGCAAAGCCATACGGGGAAGGTGGCGGAGCATCGGACATGGAGACACCGAAACACGGCCAAACGGCGCAAAAAACCGCGATTTTCAGCAAAAAGATGATGCAGATTAGTTTTTACACTATATCTATAAAAATAAACGCAATTCCCAATCAATCACCAATACCTAAGATAAAACCCATAAAAGCGCAGCAACCCGGAAAAAAAATTCCGGTAAAGGTACAGCCACTGTACCCATAAAAATTGAGGA
>MEZG01000067.1:1594-2663 GCA_001775965.1 Candidatus Bathyarchaeota archaeon RBG_13_60_20
CGCCCGCCTCCAGGAAGGCGTCCCTCCTGAACGCCGAGTTGGCCCCACACAGGTGGAGCTTCCCGAACCAACTCATGACCACCAGAGCCGCGTTGGAAAGGTCGAACAGGAGCCTGTACGCGAACTGCTCCAGTCTGCCCATGTCCCCGAAGTCGAAAGGGACCAAGACGCCCGTGACGGCTACGACCCCAGGGTCCAAGAGGTTGCGCTGGGCGACCTCCAGCCAGTCCGGGTGGGGCCTGCAGTCGGCGTCCGTCGTGGCCACGACATCGCCGCGGGACGCGACGAAGCCGTCGTTCCTAGCTCCACCCACGCCCTCGCTGGTCTGCACAATGAAGGTGTCGGCGAGCCGCTCCGCTATCTCCCGGGTCCTGTCCCTGCTCTCGCCGTCCACAACTACTACATCGATGTCGCCGCGGGGCAGGGTCTGGCCAGTTATCGACTTGAGGCACGCCTCGATGTTCCTCTCCTCGTTGTACGTGGGGACCACCACGGAGATCATATCAGCCCCCCCTGAGGCCCTCGGCAGCCCTCTTCCCAGCCAGTATAGACTTGTCCATGTTGAAGTACTCCCACTCACCGAAGCGGCCCACCGGGACGACCCTCATCTCCCGGAGGTACTTGTGCACTCTTGAGACGTTCTTCGCGTGATCCAGGTCGTAGATGACGTAAGCGTATCTGTGGCTGGACGCGTCGCAGACCTCTACCTCGTCGCCGGGCACCAGAAGCTCGGCCTCCTCAAGGCCCTCCAGCACCCTCGCCTTGGTCTCCTCAAGGTCGGGCTGCCTGCCCCTGAAGGTCACCTCCACCAGGACGCTGCTGCGGCCCGCGGGCGTGGTCTCGGGGCTGAAGTTCATGGGGAAGCTGATCCTGTTGAAGACGAACCCCGGCTCAGGGAAGTACAGCCAGTGCTTGTCCGTGACACCGGGCCGCCTTACGCCCACATCCACGCATACGATGCTGTTGTAGACCAGCCTGTTGGCGGCCTTGACCACGTCCTCGGGGGCGTCGGGCATGATCTTTACAATCTCGGGCAGGGGCAGCGACGATACGACGTGATCGGATTCCA
>MEZG01000067.1:2675-12164 GCA_001775965.1 Candidatus Bathyarchaeota archaeon RBG_13_60_20
CCTCATCTCCTCGACGCTTGGGCTGGGGACACGGCCCCTCAGCCAGTCTGTGCCCATCCTGTCCAGCGGGTACTTCCAGACCTTCTCGTTATAGGGCACCATATAGTGCCTGGCGATGCCCTCGCCGAAGCTGGACCGTATCCACTCCATGAAGTTGCCGGGCTTCAGGGTCGGCCTGTCCACGACCCCCTGGATGCACTCATCCCTCACCTCCCTCGGGAGGGGGTGCAGGTTGGCTTCGAAGGGGTACTTGACGTAGGTGCCCATCATGTAGATGTAGGCTCGGCGGTCGTGGGTGAGCAGGTTGCCCGCCAGCAGCCTGGCGAAGAGGCCGCGGGCGTACTCGTCCCTAGTGAAAAGGATGTGGGGGGCGATGTCGAACACGTACCCGGCCTTCTCTACGCTGCGGCACAGGCCGCCGGGCGCCACCTCCCGCTCCAGGACCCTGTAGCCGTCCCCCAGGTGGTACGCGGCGCTGAGGCCCGCCAAACCGGCGCCCAGTATTGTTATCATCGGTTACCATAGGGCTGGTAGGCCGGTTAATGAATCATACGCTTAAAGGAAAGTCACTTGAAGAACCTGATGAGCTTCTCGGCCACGATGGTGCTGTTGCCACGCTGAGCCTCCTCGCTCTCGGCCCCTATGTGGGGCGTGCACACCACGTTGCTCCTGGTCACAAGCTCGGGGTCCGGGTTGGGCTCCTCCTCGAAGACATCCAGGGCTGCGCCCGCCAGCCTGCCCGAGTCGAGGGCCGCCTTGAGGGCCCCCTCGTCGACGACGCCGCCGCGAGCCGCATTGATGATATACGCGCCCTTCTTCATCTTACCGAACTGGGTCGCACCCATCATGTGCCTAGTCTGGGGGAGCAGGGGGACGTGGACGCTTACGAAGTCGCTCTCGGCCAGCAGCGCGTCCATGGGCACGTCCCTGGCCCCCGCCTCGGCGACGAGGTGCCTGAGCTTGTCCATCATGACGTCGTAGGCCAGCACGTTCATGCCCAGCGCGGTGGCCTTCTTGCCTAGGAGGTACCCGATGCGGCCGAACCCGATGATCCCCAGGGTCCTGCCGGCCAGCTCGAAGCCGCCCAGGTCCTTCTTGAGCCACCTGCCCTCCTTGAGGCCGCGGTCGCCGCGGCTTATGTTGCGCGCCAGGTCTATCATAAAGCCCAGCACCAACTCGGCAACCGCGTTGCTGGGCGCCTCTGGGCTGTTGTAAACCTCGATGCCCTTCTCTTTGGCGACGCCTACGTCCACGTTGTCGAGGCCGACGCCGGCCCGGGCGATCACCTTGAGCTTGCCAGGGTTCTCCAGCACCTCCTTGGTGAGCTTGGTCCGGCTCCTGACGACCACGGCGTCGTAGCCGCCTATCACCTTCCTGAGCTCGTCCGCGGTGATCTCCGTTCTGAGGTCCAGCTCCAGGCCGGCGTCCCTCATCATCCTCACACCGTCCTCGTGGATGGTGTCCGCGACCAGCACCCTAACCATCACATTCACCTATCTGTGGCCCTTGGCCGACACTATCTGGATAACATCACGGTCCACAAGGATATAGGTGTCGCCCAGCCTCTTCTTGGTGCGGGCGTCCACAGCGTATATGAAGCCCTCAGCGAGGTCCGTGTGTATCACCGAGGCGAACTGCCTGGCCGTGGTGCCCCTTGGGACCAGGTAGCAGTCGGGGAGCACCTGGCCGTGGTGGTTGGTGAGCTTCTCCGCGTTCTCCACGGGGTACACCGTGATCATGTTCAGCAGGCTGAAGAAGGCCTCGTTTATGGCCTGCTGGAGCCCAGTGCCCCCGTACTTGTTGAACACCTTCTCCCTTATCTTGTCCAGGGCCCTCCTCTGCCCCTCCGTCAGCTTCTCGGGGCTCCTGACCACGAAGTCGCCGTCGCCCGGTGTGTAGGCTATGAGCCCCGCCTCGGCCGCCCGCCTGAGGGCCAACTCGGCCTCCGCGCATGTGGCGACGACCCTGTACCCGGCCTCCCTGATCCGCCTCACGTTCTCCTCGGCACCGTCCCTGTCCGCCTTGTTGGCGGCCACTATGAGAGGTTTGCTTACCTTGCGGAGGGTCGTCGTGAACCTGGCGAAGTCCTCACGGCTCCACTTGGCGCTCTTGAACCCGTCCAGGCCCGCCTCCTGAAGCGCCTGGGCGACGTGTAGCCTGTTGATGCCGAGGCCCGTGAGCTTCTCCTCCAGGTGCCTATCTATGTTCTCCTTCTTGGCCTGCGCGGTCCTGGCGATGCTGTCCCAGTCCCTGGACAGTAGGGCGTGGAGCCACAGGTCGAACTCCTCCTCGAACATCTTGACGTCGCTAATGGGGTCGTTGGCGAAGGGGTCGCAGGGCTGCCCGTTGACGTCCGTGCAACCCGAGGCGTCAGCGACGACTATCAAGGCGTCGGCCCGCCGCACATCGTCCAAGAACTGGTTGCCGAGGCCCTTACCCATGTGGGCCCCCGGGATTAAGCCGGGCGTGTCGATGAGGTCCACGGGGATGAGCCTGACGCCGTCCACGCAGGCACTGTTCTGGGGGTCGTCCTTCACCCCCAGCTCCCTGCAGACGCAGGGCGCCCTGATGTAGCCGACTCCCCTGTCCGCCTTCGTGGTCGTGAAGGGGAAGGCGGCTATCTCCACGGGCTTCAGTGTGGCTGCCGCGAAGAAGGTGCTCTTACCGACGTTGGCCTTGCCGACCAGCCCCACGATCTTGGGCAATGTCCTTCAAGGTTACCTGTGGGGGCGGGTTCCTTAAGGTTATTCATGGCGCACGGGAGCCGTGATCTTGGAAAATGCTTAACTTAAACGTTAAGTATCTATGAAGGAGGATTAGGGGTATCCATGTCGTCGGCTGAGGTCGAGCAGAGCTTTAGGAACATTGTCATGTTCTACTCCAAGGAGCTGAAGCTCGTGGACAACGGGCACAAGGCCAGCCTTGTGTTCAGCGACGCCCAGAGGAAGAAGATGACTAGGATAGGGATATTCGAGAGAGTGTACCTATACAGGGGTTGCAGGTTGACGTTGTCGGAGAAGACCCGGCAGATATTGGAGACCGTAGACCTCTACAGCCCGGGGGGCGTCCCCCTCATCTGATCTTGCTCGCTGCGGCGAACGCGCCACCCTAGCTGTCTCGGTGCCTAGGAGGAGGCGGGCTACCCTTCCGGGGGGACCACCATGAAGGTCTGGAACAGCCTCATGTACTCGTCGTAGGCAGCCTCGTCCCTGTCCAGGAGGTTGGAGAGCTGGGTCAGGAGGCTGTGGTGGCGCCTCTCGTCGTCCAGCATGTACCTCAGGAGCTCGGCGACCCTGTCGTCACCAGCTTCCTTCACCATAGACTCCAGGCGTGTAATCATACTTGACTCGACCCTAATATGCTGCTTGATGTTCTGGTGCAGCTCCACAGCCACAGCCATGTCTAGATCCAGCTTGGGGGTTGACTCTCCAGCATCAACGTCCATGAGGGCTTGGCAGATCGAGGCGTGCTTGCCACTGTCCTGAATTATCGCCTGGATCAGGGCCCTGACCAGGGGATTAACAGTTGCCTCAGCCACTGGTGTGAGACTCTTGACGTGGCTTAGCTCCAGGGCTTTCTGCTCCTTTAGCTGTTTGACTAGTTTAGGCATACTGAATACCTCAGGGGAATCCTTGTTTATAACTCATGATTCATCGGATTCAGCTCGAATTATGAATATTTTTAACCAATGGGTTGATGTACATGTATGGCTGATGCGCTTCGCCTCGGCTCCACAAAAATACTAAAGATCAGGGATGAGGGGGGCGTCAGGACCCTGCTGCCCGAGCGTGTCTCGGAGTCTGAGACGGTCCTGGTGAAGCCCAACTTCGTGGACAACGCCCCTGGGACCTACACTGATCCCGAGGCCCTCAGGGCGCTCTTCGAGGCCCTAGACACTAGGATTATCGTCGTCGAAGGCCACCAACTGGTGAGGTGCCTGTTTCAGGGTGAGACCGGCCTACCCTTCACAGTGGACGGGAAAGAGGTGGACTGGCAGTGGCTTCACCGTGGAGGCTGGGGGTGGGTCACCAGGCACCCCGACTGGGGGTGGTTCAGGGATGGCGGCCACCTGAGGCACATGAGGAAGCTGGATCAGAGGTACATGGACGAGAAGGGGCTCAGCGACCTGTTCAGTGAGTTCGACGCAGAGTACGTCAATGTCACCGATGAGATCTGGGGCGGCAGGGTGGTCGATCCGGGCGACGTGAAAAGGGTCGTCGAGGAGCGTTACCCACTCATAAGGGAGACGCGGATACACGGGTTCATGCCCAGGAAGCTAGCTGAGCACAGGGGGTGCCCCCTCATCAGCTTCGCCAAGTTCAAGCAGTACGCCACCTTCACCCTTAAGAACATGTTCGGCCTCATACCGGACCCGATAAGGGCGTGGTGGCACGGGCCCCACGATAGTCGGCAGCACCAGAGCATCATGGACATCAACAAGCTCTACCGCAGCTTCTTCGACGTAGTCGGCGTGTGCGAGGCCCTCAGGCGAACCCCCGTACACGACGAGGATGGGACGTTGGGAGAGCCCGGGTTCAGGTACAGGGTGGCTGAGGACTTGGGCCTGGTGGGAACCGGGCCGGACCCCGTTCAACTGGATTCCGTGCTTTGCGCCTTGGGCAGATACCCGACGAATGAATTGGACATGTTCAAGGCGTTCGACGGAGTCCTAGGCCACTACGACGACTCGCTAGTCGAGAAGGCCAGGGCAGCGTCACCCGAGTGGTTTCCAGGCTAGCTCTCTTTCTCATAGTACCCCAGCTCCTTCTTGGGGCCGAAGCTCCTGACGCCCTTCTCACGCAGCTGGGCGCACAACTCCTCTGCCTCCTCCCCGGTGACCTCTCCCCGTCTCCTCATGTACTCGATGATCTCCAGGCCCTCCTCGTCGTCGTTGCACCTGCGGAGGAAATCGATGACGCCGGGGTCGTAGCCGGCGAAACGGCGCTCCTCCTTCGGGGCCTCCACCTGGAAGCTAAGGTCGGCCTTGCCTTTCCCCTGCTCAATCTCCTTCGCCAGGGCCGGGTACCGTTTCTTGAACTCGTCGCGCTCCATCTTTCCAGCTTGGATGGCGACCCGGAGAATAATAAATGTGATGGGCTACCTCTGCTTCTCCTTGTTCTCGGGGAGGGTGAACTTGATGACCTTGCAGGGTACGTCCTTCTGGATGATTAGCCCGGGTGCTATCCAGGCGTCGCTTCCCACCATCACCCCCGGGTGTATGCTCACGTTGACGCCCGTCTGGACGTTGTCTCCCATGATGGCACCAAGCTTCCTGCGGCCGCTGTTTAGGCGTTCCCCCTTCACCATCACCTCTATGTTGGACTTGTCGAACCGCAGGTTGGCTGTGATGGTGCCCGCGCCCAGGTTGCAGTTGCGGCCCAGGACGCTGTCCCCGATGTAGCTCAGGTGGGCGGCGTGGGTGCCGTCCATGATGATGCTGTTCTTGACCTCGCAGGCGTTCCCCACCCTGACGCCCCTGCCCAGGCAGGTGCCGGCCCTGATATAGCAGTTGGGCCCCACGTCGCTGTCCTCCCCGATGACGGCCGGCCCCTCTATGTAGGAGCCCGACCGGACCCTGGCACCCCTCCTGACCCATACGGGGCCGTGTAGGTGGGCCCCCTCCTCGACGGTGCCCTCGACCTTGTTCTCCAGGCCCGCCATAGCCCGTTCGTTGGCCTCCAGGAGGGTCCACGGGAGGCCTATGTCCAGCCAGTCGCGCTCCTCCAGGTCGTGCTTACGGACTGTGACGCCTCCGTCAATCATGAGCTGGAGGGTGTCCGTGATCTCGTGCTCGCCGCGCGCGCTCTTCGGGGTCCCTGCGATGTACTTGAAAACCTCGGGGGGGAACACGTATATGCCGACGTTGGCGTAGCTACTGGGCTCCTGACCCTTGGGGGGCTTCTCCACGACCCGTTTGACCTGGTCGCCGTCGAGGGCGAAGGCCCCGTATTGGCTTGGGTCCTTCACCTTTAGTGCCGCGACGGTGACCTCCCCCTCCCTGTGGTCCTCCACCACCTTTCTAAGTGCCCCCTCTGAGAGGTAGTGGTCGCCGTAGAGGCCCAGGAAGGTGTCGCCGTGGATCCACTCCTCGGCGGCTTTGAATGCGTCCGCGGTGCCCAGCATCTCAGCCTGGTGGGCGTATGCGATGTTGACTCCTCGGCTTGAGCCGTCCCCGAAGGCTGCTCTTATCTGCTCCTCCAGGTAGTTGGTGACGATCATCATGTCCTTGACCCCCGCCTCCCTCATCCTGAGGATCATCCACTCAAGAAGCGGACGCCCGGCGACAGGTAAGAGGGGCTTGGGTGTGTTGTCGGTTAGGGGCCAGAGCCTGGTCCCCTTGCCTGCGGCTAGGATGACTGCCTTCAATTCGCACCACCTAGAACTTGTCTCACCAGCGACTTACCTTTTTCTATGAGGGACCGCACCTCGGCCGCGTCCCGGCCCTCCGCGGTGAGCCTGATGAGGGGCTCGGTGCCGCTGGGCCTCATGAGGACCCAGCCGTTGTCGAGCTCCAGCCGGACCCCATCCACTGTGCTGATGCTGTTCACCTCGCCGAAGACACCCCGGTAGCCGTCGGTTACAAGCTGGATGGCGCGCTGCTTGTACGCGTTGGGGCACTCCATCTTCGCGTGCTCCAGAGGGTACTCGGGCGCCCTCCCAGCGAACTCCCTTATGGTTAAGCCGGTCTCCTCCAAGGCCTCCATGAGCTTGAGGGCGGCCAGGACCCCATCGGGGCACATGTGGGCCTCGGGTATGACCCAGGCCCCCACGGGCTCGCCTCCAAATACTGCGCGGTGCCTCTCCATGGCCTCGGTGACGAACGCGTCCCCCACAGGAGTCCGGACCACAGTTCCCCCCGCCTCGCGGACCATGTCGTCCACGCTCATACTCGCACCCACGTGGGTCACCACCACCCCCCCGCCCTCCCGCTCCGCCACGTACCCGGCGTAGGCCGCCAGGACCCTGTCCGGGCTAACCGTGGCGCCGCCGGCGTCCACGGCCATCATCCTGTCGCCGTCCCCGTCGAACCCGAAGCCCAGGTCCAGGCCCCTGGCCCTGACGTACTCGCCGAGGCGCCACAGGGAATCGGCTGTGGGCTCGGGGCTGCCAGCGGGGAAGGAGCCGTCGGGGACGCCGTTGATGAACTCGGCCTCGACCCCCGTCTCCCGGAAGGCCGGGGGCGCCGTCACGCACGTGGCGCCGCAGAATAGGTCGCAGCCGACCCGTGCGTCGCCCAGGGGGCCGAGGCAGTCCGCCAGGGCCTCAACATAGGGCTCCGAGGCGTCCACCTCCTCCGAGGAGCCCGCCTCGTCCCAGGGGGCGAGCCTGTACGCCTCCCTCTCAAGGACGTCCTCTAGCTCCAGTTGCTCCGCGTTCGTGAGGCTCATGCCCCTGCCGTTGAACACCTTGAGGCCGTTGTACTCGGGCGGGTTGTGGCTGGCCGTCACGGCTACGCCGGAGCCCGCACGGGCCTCGGCCGTCATCCAGGCCACGACGGGCGTAGGGGCGAGGCCCAAGTCGATGGAGTCCACGCCGCCGGAGGCGAGGCCGCTCAGGAGGGCGGCCTCTAGCATGGGGCCGGTCAGCCGGGTGTCCCTGCCCACGACGGCCGCCTTCTCCACGTGCAGTGTGGCCAGGGCGGCGCCCACCCGCTGGGCCAACTCCGCGGTGACCTCGACGTTGGCCAGACCCCTGATGCCTGACGAGCCGAACAGCTTGGGCTTCAACGCTGACGCCTCCTGGGGATGAATCTGCGGAGGGGGTCAGCAGTCATAAGTCTTTCCAGCTCGGGGAGGCTCAGGCCACGCTTGAGGTCGCCGTATATGTCGCAGCGCTCGCCCGCGTAGGCTTCCGCGTCACTGGGCGGGCGCACCACAAGCTCCACCTTGTGGGGTCCCGCGCCCAGGGTGAGGTGGGTCGAGGCCCTGGGCGAGCCGTCCACGTTGAAGGTCCTGCCGGCCCTCTCCGTCACGGGGTAGGAACCCGATACTCGGGCCTCGGCGTCCCCGGGGTCGCCGTAGACCACGATGTCTATGTCGCTGCCCCTTCTGGCGGTGCCCCTCCAGACGCTGCCTATGAGGGTGGGGCGCATGCCCGCCAGGAGCCTCATGACGCTTAGGGCCGTTGCCCTCATCTCGGCGAGGCGCCTCAGGCGGTCGGGTCCCTCCGCCTCCTCCGCGAGCCTGTCCAGCTCCTCGGCCACCTCGTGGTTGGTGGGGACCCCCCTGGCCCCGATGCTGGACGCCGCGGCCGCCTTGGCGTCCTTGTACTCCTCGTAGGCCCCGGTGTAGAGGAGGCGTGCTGCCTCCCGCGCCACTTCCCTTCTGGTGTCCACTTCGATCTAGTCTGGTTACGGGGTCTGATAGGTTTATGCCTCGGCGTAGCAATCAGAAAATGACTGTGGAGGCATGTAGCCCATTAACGGGTTGCATTAAGGTAGATTTTCTGGGCGCCGTTGAGGCGCCTGAGGGGGTCTAGTTGGGTAGGGCGAGGAGCTCGCTCTTCCTGACGCCGACGTGCCTGAGGGTGGTGATGTTCTTTGCCAGGTTGTAGACGTCGCTGGCGAGCTTGCCGAGGACCATCTCGTGGGCCAGCTGGTCGAAGGTGAGGGTCTGGACCTTCTCGTTTACGATGGCCTCCATGATATTGCGGATGGCCTTCTCGTCGCTTGTCTTGATCCTGGTCTGGGTCATGGCTGTGACGATGATCTTGATCCTGTAGCCGTCCTTGGTGTAGACCCGGTAGTAGCCGTCCACCTTGGTGCTGCGTCGCCGGACCAGGCTTCGCAGGTAGTCGCGGAGGTACTCGTGGCCCTTGAACACGGTGCGTGCCGTGTGGCCCTCAATCTCGTTGACCTGGAAGTACATCTTCATGTACTCCTGGCTGAAGTCGCCCGTTATGGCCGCGAGGGTGGTCTCAAATACCCGGCCCATGACCTTTTCGGCTTCCTCGCATGGGGTCTCGCCCACCTTGGTCTCGCCGAAGTAGCGTGGCAGGATGATGTCGTACCACTCCTTGCGCCGCCATTTGTCCTTGACTGCCCTGGACAAGCTGTCTTTTCTCTCCCTGTTTCAGTGACCAGACAATGCAGCCCGGTCATATATAGGTTTTGACAGGGCCACGGGGAAACCCCCTTAAGCTATGCTTCCTGCATCAAATGTATGAACCTGACCATTATCGTGAACGACCCGCCCTACGGATCGGAGAAGCCTTGGAACGCCATGCGCCTGGCGTCCACGGCGTCAACGGAGCTGGGCATGAAGGTACGGTTGTTCCTCATGGGGGACAGCGTATCGGCCGCCAAGCGTGGCCAGAGGACCCCTGAGGGCTTCTACAACATGGAGAAGATGCTCCAAGCCCTCATACAGAGGGGGGTGGAGTTGAAGGTGTGTGGCACCTGCATCAACGCACGCGGCCTAGACCCCTCGGAGCTGGTGGAGGGCGTGGAAAAGGGCTCCATGAAGATGCTGGCCGAGTGGATAAAGGACA
>MEZG01000068.1:0-41533 GCA_001775965.1 Candidatus Bathyarchaeota archaeon RBG_13_60_20
GTTAACATCGAGATATTGACGATGACACCGAAAATCATTGTTTACGGAGGATGATGGGTTAGCTCTATATATCACCGATCTATAATAGAAATCCAGTGTAGAGACCCATGTCCACATTCTCAGAGGCTCTTCAGGAAAAGTTCGGGACAAAGGACTGCCCCTTCCTACACGACTGCGATGTACCCATAACCAAGGACTTCTTCAGCAGGGTCTGCAAGGTCCCAGGGTACGTGAACTGCCACCACTTCGCCAAGAGGGTAGGCGAACTCAAGACGCCTCTGAGCTGGCTCCAGAAGATGGCCGTGGACCAGGCCAAGATGATGACGGCGGACGTAGAGGCCACACAGACTTAAATCAGCCCCAGGCTTCTCATCAACCGGTACCCTTGAGCGCCCCGCAGCTGGACGAGGTTTTCCCCAACATCTTCAAGGTCAGGCAGGGCGGCGTCGAGTACCTCGCTACGAGGAACCTGACGCCTGGCCGGACCTTCTACGGTGAGCCCACGTTCACAATCGACGGTCAGGAGTACCGGTCATGGAACCCCACCAGGAGCAAGCTCGCAGCCGCCATCATGAAGGGCGTGGCCCTGCAGCCGATAAAGCCGGGCTCCAATGTGCTCTACCTGGGCGCCGCCTCCGGGACCACCGTGAGCCACGTCTCTGACATCGTGGGCGACAGTGGCCACGTCTGGGCCCTTGACTTCTCTGCCAGATCCCTGAGGGACCTGCTGGACAAGGTCTCCAGGT
Organism: Candidatus Bathyarchaeota archaeon RBG_13_60_20; assembly: GCA_001775965.1. Lineage (GTDB taxonomy): Archaea > Thermoproteota > Bathyarchaeia > TCS64 > TCS64 > RBG-16-57-9. The sequence continues at coordinate 747 of MEZG01000068.1, forward strand.
ACAGGGTGAACGTCTCACCTATAATGGGGGACGCCAGGAGACCTGAGGAGTACGCGGTGTTGGTGTCGAGGGTCGACGTGGTCTTCGCCGACGTCGCCCAGCCCAACCAGGCCGAGATCATGGTGAAGAACGCAAGCCTGTTCCTGAAGCGGGGTGGCCACGCGATGCTGAGCATCAAGTCCAGGAGCATAGACGTGGTCGGGAGACCCTCTGAGATCTATAGGTCCCAGGTGGAGGTCCTGGAGGGCGCCGGCCTCAGGGTGAGCCAATTAATAAGCCTGGAACCCTACGAGAAGGACCACGCTATGGCGATAGCCGAGCTTGCCTGAGGGGGGCCAGGTACTTCTTCACGGGGGCCCACGACGCCCTCATGAAGGGCGGGCTCTCCCGGTTATCCCTGAACCAAGCCTCTATGAACTGTATGGTCCTGTGGTCGCCGCAGTAGCCTGACCCGAAGTCGCCGTGGGCCTCCCTCAGCTCGGCCACCACCTTGTCCCTCCTGACCTTGGCGAGTATGGAAGCCGCCGCGGTGGCAGGGTACAGGTTGTCGGCCTTCGGGACGCAGGTTATGTCCACGTTGAACGGGATCACTGACTGTATCTGCCTCCCGCACCGCATGTGGTCCACGTCGCAGGTGTCCACGTAGGCCGAGTCAGGTCTGAGCTCCCTCACTACTCTGGCCATCACCATGGTCTCGAGGTAGTTGAGGCGCCTGAGAGGCACGCTCCTGTTGACGACCTTGTCTATGGTCGCCGGTGGCAACTCCACTATCCTGTGGTCGAGGGCCATATCAATTATGGTCTCGTACAGGCGCCGCCTCATCCTGGGCGTGAGCTTCTTGGAGTCCTTCACGCCGGCCTCGATGAGCTTGGGGATGTCGCTTTGTTGGAAGAGGGCGCCGGCTATGACCAGGGGCCCGATGGCGCATCCTCTGCCCGCCTCGTCCACGCCTGCGACTCTCACGTCTGGGCTAATGGCGGACCAGCGTAATAAGACTGGCTACCCTGCGGCCTCCTCGTAGGCTCTCAGGTACTGCCTGTAGTTCTTATCCACGTTGAACCTAGCGACGACGGTTTCACGTGCTTTGACGCCGAGGCTGGGTGAGCCCATCGCGTCCTCGAGGCACCGGGATAAGCATTTGATGTCCCCCGGCCTGAATAGACGCCCGTCTACGCCGTCAACCACCAGCTCCCTGCTGCTGCGGGTGTCCGCCGCCACGGTCGCGCATCCTGAGGCCATGGCCTCCTGCATTGACACGCTGAGTCCCTCGCAGGTTGACGCCGTGGCGTGCACGTCACAAAGCCTGTGGAACTTGGGCGCGTCGTGGACTCTCCCCAGGAAACTGGTGCCTTGGAGCCCCAGCTTTGATGCGTAGTCCTTCAGGCGGGGTAGGTGTGAGCCATCTCCCCCGATTAGCAGCCGGGCGTCCACGCGTCTCTGTAGCATACGCATGGCGAGGAGTATCTCCTCGACGCGTTTGTCGGGCACCATCCGGCTGAGGACGCCCACTGTGGGTGGGGTTCTCCGCTTTCTCGGGGGCCTGAACCTCTCCGTGTCTACGCCGATGTAGATGGTCTCGGTCCTTTCCGGCTGGGCCCCGAGTCGCAGCGCCTGTTGCCGGACGGTCTCCGAGACCGCGACGACGCGGTCGGCTTTACGGAGGGCGTGCCTGACGGCTGGGGCGAGGCACCCGTTCCTCGATGGCTGGGCACAGTCGCTGCCGTGGCACGTGACCAGTTGCGGCGTACCCCTTGGGTTGTGCGCGGCAAGGACCCCCATGGGGATGGCCAGGTGGGTGTGCACCAGATGGTAGCTGTCCATCAGGGAGTGCAGGTACGCTGACGCCAGGTACGCTGGCAGCTGGACTAAGTGCCCCGGGGGGGCGTCCACCATGGTTCTCTCGGCCACGAGTTCGCAGCTACTCCACGGCAGGTAGGGGAACCTGCGAACAGGGTACGGCTCGGGAAACGGCCTCATCGTCCTGCTCCTGGGCGCGAGCACGGTCAGGTCCACATGCCTGGCGAGGCGGCTGCAGAGGGTCTGGATGAACGAGCCGTGGTAGTCCCCTGGGTACCTGGGGTAGCTGGGAGTGAAGACAAGGACTCTCAAACATTTTATTTTAGTTGAAGTTGAATTTATCTCTATGTCCCTTCGGGTCTGCCTCATCTCCCTAGAGATTTTCGCGTGGGGCCTGTACGGGGGGGTAGGAAAAGCGACGAGGGATATAGCTACAGGGTTGTCCCGGAGGGGTGTCGAGGTGGACGTGGTCACGCCTAAAGCTGGAGAGCAGGGCACCTTGGATGAGCTCGACGGGTTCACCGTCCACGGTCACAGCCTGTACGGGTACCCATTCACAGGTCCTCTTTTCAGGAGGATAGGCGCGGACATCTACCACTCCCAGGAGCCTGGGTTAGGGACCTTGGTGGCCATAGGGGCGGTCCCCTCAGCCGCTCATATGGTGACCTGCCATAACCCTCGTGGGAGGGACGACTGGGAGAGGGCCGGCCGCTTCTACGGTTACAGGAGGAAGTTATACAATAGCTACATGGAGCCCCATGTGAAGGAAGCTGTGAGGGGCGCGGACGCGGTTTTCTGCCAGTCGAGGCATATCCAGCAGAAGGCGAGGCTCCTATACGGCCTAGGCTCCGATCCGGGCTTCCTACCCAACCCCGTCGCTGTGCCGGAGGGTAGGCCAGTGAAGTCGAGCGAGCCCACGGTGTGCTTCCTGGGGAGGCTTGACCCTGAGAAGAACCCTGAGAGGCTTGTAGGTCTAGCTAGGAGTAATCCTGATGTGAGGTTCATCGTCGCTGGGAGGGCCCATAACGATGAAAGGGATGGGAAGGTTAGGGAGCTGCTCGGGGGCTGCAGAAACGTGGAGCTAATAGGCTTCGTAGATGGCCCCGAGAAGGAGAGGCTGCTGGACGAGTCGTGGGTGCTCGTGAACACGAGCCATGCGGAGTGCCTCCCCGTCTCTTTCCTGGAGGCCGCTGCCCACAGGTGTGCCGTCCTCAGCCGCCACGACCCCGACGGTTTCTCCTCTCGGTTCGGCTGCCGCGTGGACGGTGACGGCTACGAGGCGGGGCTCGCGTGGCTGCTGGACGGTGACCGGTGGAGGGAGAAGGGCGAGGCCGGACACAGGTACGTCTCGGAGGTACACGAGGAGGGCCGGGTGATCGACCTCCACATGGAGACCTATGAGAATGTGCTGGCTGGGAAGGGGCTTACTCCTCGTCCATAGACTTTAGCTCCGTGATGCCTAGCATCTCAAAGTCCAGGGGGAAGATAGGCCGCCTGATGCGCTTGAACCCGAAGCCCGCTAGCCGTGGGCTGGTAAGGCCGGGTGTGTCCAACTCTATGATCTCCTTAGCTATGGGCTCGTGGGCCGCCCTGAAGTGGACGCTGCTCTTCACGACTATGAACCTCTTGTCCGTGGGCTCGATGCCGAGGCTCCTGTAGAGGTTGAGGTCCAGGGGCTGCAGCCGCTTGGTGGTCACTATGACATCGTTTCCGGCGATGTCCAGCACCGCCGTGGCGCCCATATCGGACTCAGAGCCGGTGCCCATGGGGCCCTTGACGATATACTTGCCCTCTGAGATGGTCTTTACCCTGCCCTTGAGGTCGAGTGGCTTCCCATGGAGGTCGTCGGTGTGACCACCAAGGCTCACTTTCACCTCGTTTCCCACGCCGGTCTTTGAAGCCCTAACCACTGCGGCTGGGTCCCATATGAGGGCCACGACGCCGCCCGTCAGCCCCTCCTCCAGGATGGCCTTCAGCACGATGGTGCCGTCCTCGGGGGTGCCCCCACCCGGGTTGTCGCCTATATCGGCCATCACGATGGGGCCTTCGCATGCCGCCTTCACGTGGCGGAGCGCCTCCCTTAGAGGTGTGGGCTTCACCAGGAAGTCCCTTCGCAGGCTCCAAGCTAGGTCGCTTAGCCCCTGGGCCAACCTGTCGGCCAAGGGTTTGTCGTCGTTGGTGTGGACTATGAAGCTCATCCCGGCCTCGGGTATGTCGCTCCACGGAAACCCGGCCGCCACCGTTATAGCCTCGACGCCGGGCAGAGCCTCCATAATATGGGCCTCCTCTATGAGCCTCTTCATGGGGTACCTGCCCGTGAACTGGACCTGGAGGGCTGGCAGCATGGACGGCTGGGTGAAGCCTGTGGCAGGCTTGAGCCTCCCCTCAAGAATCTTCCTCGTCAGGTTCACAGCCTCGACGCCCCTGTCGTACCCGTCCACGTGCGGGTAAGTATCGTAGCCTATGAGAAGGTCGGCGTTCTCCACCATCTCCCGCGTGTAGTTGGCGTGGAGGTCGAAGGTGGCCACTAGGGGCCGCTCGCCCATGAGCTTCCTGGCCTCCTTCAGTATCTTGCCCTCTATGTCCGGGTACTCCTCGCTCACACCGGCACCGTGCAGGTGAAGCACGGCAGCGTCCACCTTCGCCGCCTTCCTCATGCCGCTCAGAAGGTCTCCGAGAAGCTCATTGAACGCCTCCTTGGTTATCGTGCCGGAGGGCGTTGCAGACGCGTGTACGGTGGGTATGACCTCGAAGCCGTTCTGCCTGCACCCCTCGATGATGCCCCCGGCCTCCGTCTTGGTGCCCTCGAAGTGCTGGAAAACCTCGTCGCCGTGGAACAGGTGGCGCTTCCTGAACTCCTCGATGTCGGTGCTTATATTGGAGAGCACGTTGGTCTCGTGGGATATGGTCCCTGTAACGATCCTCATGGGTGAGGATCGCCGCAGCCGGGAATAACGTTAACGGTTGTAGAAGAACCGGCCCAGGTCCAGCTCCTTCTCGGGCATACCTTCAACCCTAGGCAGGACGCCCTCCACGTTGAGGAGGAACCGCTTCATGTCCAAGCCTCCGCCGAAGCCCCCCAGCCCACCGTTGTTCCAGACCACCCTGTGGCAGGGAATGACTATGGATAGGGGGTTCTGGCCCACCGCGTTCCCCACGGCGCGGGAGGCTTTAGGCCTCCCAATGGTCTTGGCGATGAGGCCGTAGGACGTCAGCTTCCCGTAAGGTATCTTGTATATCTCCTTCCAGACGCTCTTCTGGAATCCGGTCCCACGTAGGTCGAAGGGCTCGGCGTAAGTCGTCTTCTTACCTTCGAAATACCTGTCCAGCCAAGCGCTCAGGCCGTCCAGCTTGCCTGGCCTATACTCCGGCTCGGAGTCGATCTGTGTACCCAGCTCCTCCAGGAACCTTGCCTCGCTGCAGGGCAGGTTAAGCCTCAGAAGCCCCGTTCCGCTGGTGGCCGTCCACGCCTTGCCCATCGGCGTGTCTATATCGCAGTAGTATATCTTCTCCATTAACCCACCACTGAGCCGGTAGCTGAGATATCAGAGTTGTCGCGTGAGTTAAAAATTGTTTTGGCGTCCTCATCGCCGCGTAGGATCGGGCTCCTCAGACAGATCGGCCTGGAGTTCACGGCCGTGGACCCTGGCGGGGACGAGTCAAGTGTCCATCCCGACCCTCGTAAGATGGTCATGGAGAATGCGTTGGCCAAGGCCCGCAATGTGGCCGCGAGTCACCGCGACGCCTTGGTCATCGGCGCTGACACGGTGGTATTCATCGACGGTGTGGTCCTGGGGAAGCCCGGCTCAAAGGAGGAGGCGGTTGAGATGCTGAGGCGCCTTTCGGGCAATGTGCACAAGGTCTTCACGGGGTTGGCCGTGATCCATCCCTCAAAGGGCTCAGTTGTTAGGTACGAGGAGTCGCTGGTCCACATCAGGACGCTTTCGGAGGCTGAGATCAGCCGCTACGTTGAGGGGGGCGAGCCCCTGGACAAGGCGGGTGCCTACGCCATTCAGGGGCAGGGGGCCGTCTTCGTGGACCGGGTGGTGGGGTGCTTCCACAACGTGATAGGTTTGCCGCTCTCCCTGCTGTGGAGCATGCTTATGGAGGTCGGCGTGGATCTCCTCGGGGATCCAATAAATAATAGACAATCAAATCTAAATAGTCATATATAGTCTATATAACTTCTATAAATAATACTTTAATCTATAAAGGATAGGTACCTAGATAGAAGTTGGCCGAGAAATACAGGAACGCCATTGGGTCAATGATCTCAATATACTTCTTCATCTCAGCCATCATCCTGATCAAGTCATCAGCTAAGATAATGGGAGTAGCCCTGGCCGAGACGATAGTACTCCTCATCAGAGACACCACAAGCGCTGTCTTCTCGGGTTGGATAATCACGGCCATGCTCCACAGCTCGGGAGCCTTCGACAGCATCGTCGTGGCCTTCACGTCCAGCGGCGTGATGCCCCTGAACCTCGCCGTGGCGGCAATCATAGGAGCCGAGGTGGGCACCACGGTGACCCCTTTCCTGATCTCGGTTATTGAGCGAATGAAGGGTAACAGGGACAGCGAGGCCGGGTTCAACGTGGCCATTACTCACGTCCTCTACAACCTCATCACCCTCGCTATATTCTACCCTCTTGAGCTCTTCTTTGGGTTGTTCACCAACGTAGCCATGCAGGGCAGTAACATCTTCGTTAAGGCGCCCTGGCTCAGCGCAGTCCCCGACATCCTTGAAGTAATTACCCCTTGGGTTGGCCCTCTCCTTGAGCATATTCCGCCGTGGGCGGGTATTGTCCTGGGGGCCATAATACTTATCGTGGCCCTTGGCGCCGTGGAGAAGTACATGACGGCTATATTCAGCATGCCGCGCAGTTGGAACCTATTAAGGTCCACGTTCATGAGGCCTAGAAGGGCCTTCGTCGCCGGGTTCCTGTTCACCGTGCTGGTGCCGAGCACCACGGTCATGGTGTCCCTGCTGGTCCCCCTGGCCACGAGCGGCGTGATCAGGGCCGAGTACTACATCCTTCCCTACATCCTCGGGGCCAACATTGGGACCGTGTTTGACGTGATGGTGGCGGCCCTGGCCACAGGTGACCCTATCAGCATGGGCGTCTGGCTTGTCCACCTCTCCATCAACGTGATCGGGGCGTTAATCTTTATGCCTTTGTTAAAACCCTTTGCTGCACTCACCCGGAAAGTTGCACATTTCGTCTCAGCCTCGCCGAGGGTGACGATAACACTAACCGTGTTATTCCACATTATACCTGCAGCGATTATCCTGTTCTACTATATCAGCATGTGAAGCATCAAGGAAAGTATATAGAATAGCAACACGGAGTAAAGGGGGTAGCAAAATGTCGAAGAAACTGTTCGGCTGGTTCGCACCGAAACGGGGTGAGAATGTCCTCCAGATGGTGGAGAAGCACCTGGAGCTGACCCTTAGAGCCGTCGAGAGCCTGAACAGCATGATAGAGGCCGCCTCGCTATGCGAGGTGCAGAAGTGCAAGAAGGCGTACATGGACGTCAGCAGCCTGGAGATGCAAGCAGACGACCTGCGACGGAAGATGGTGGAGGAGCTCACAATGAGCGAGATGTTCCCGGAGGAGAGGGATGACCTCATGGAGCTCGTCAGGGCTGTGGACTGGATCGCCGACTGGAGCAAGGAGGCGGCTCGGATACTCAACGTCGTACCCTTCGAGAAGGCGCCCGAGGAGATCAAGGAGGCGACCCTCAACATGGTTAGAGCCGACGTTAACTGCGTCAAGGTGCTGACCAACTGCGTCAAGGTGCTGCCCAAGAGCCCCAAGGATGCGCTGAGCCTGGCGAACCAGGTGGAGATGATGGAGGAGAACATCGACGACCTGTACAGCACAGTTAGGAAGCACTTTGCGGTGATGGAGTTTCCCGGCTTCACTGTGGGGGCCCTGATACTGCTGAACGAGTTCTTCGACGCCCTGGAGACCATCGCCGACTGGTGCGAGAACACGGCCGACATAGTGCGCGCTGTCGCCGTACGTGAGCACTAGATAAAAGGGGATAAGCCTCGATTTCTAGAGGGGATTAACCCTCAACAGTGATAGCCTGGTTGGGGCAGGCGTTGATGCACGCCATGCACATGATGCAGTCGTCGGCGCGGACGGGGTCGGCCTGGCCGTTAACCAACTCGTAGACGTTCATGGGGCAGATGTCGACGCATACCCCGTCTCCATCACACTTTGTCTTGTCAATTGTGACTGTGGGCATTCTTACACCACTCCCCATTACGTCTCCTAGAGTTTTTTAAACCTTTGCCGGGCATGGCGGGGTTAACGGATCGAGTCCTCGGGCCCCGTACCCCGCTTGGCCAGAGCAAGTAAGCCCGGTATCTCCTCGGGGCTCTGGAGTGTCCGCACCCCCTCCATGGCCTCAAGCTTCCTGACGTTGTCTGCGTCCTCCTTCCTGACCCTGAGCTTCAATGCCCGCCCGTTGGGCAGGGTGGTCATGGTGGTGCCCTCATGGTAGTCCACAGGCATGACGTAGACGGGGACGAAGCCCTTCAGGGCCTGGATCGCTGCGTTCGTCACGAGGGTGTCCGAGATGCCGTGGGCGATCTTGGCCACTGTGTTGCTGGTGGCTGGGGCCACAAGGACCGCGTCGAACTCGCCCAGCTGGAGCCTGCCCGCGACGAAAGGCGTGTTGGCGTCCACCTCGACCCAGTGCCTGTCGAAGCTCACCTGAAGCATCTCAGAAACCTTGTAGTACTTGGCCACCTGGGCGCCGGCCTTCGACATGAAGACCTCTACCTCCAGGCTCTCGCCGTGTCTCTCCTTCAGGCCCCTCATGACCTCGATGGTCTCCTTGAGTTTGTCCCCGCAACCGGTCACGCACCAGGCCACCTTCAAGCCTTCTGCCGCTCCTTCAGGTACCTGTCGAGACGCTTCACGGTCTTGCGGAGGGCCTTGAGGCCCACCTCATCCATCTTTAGGCCTTCCAGGGAATCCTTGGACCATAGGGATGCTCCCAGGTTGGCCCCGAAGAAGCCTCCGCTCAGGGCCTGGGCCCCGTTCAGCGTGAGGAAGGCTATGATCTGCTGTATGGCCAGCTCCTGGCCCCCCGACCTGTCCCCGCCGACCGCGATGGCCACGCCGGGCTTGTCCCTGAAGGCGTCCCTGTTCCTGGCCAGCAGGGCCCTCGACCTGTCCATAACCGCCTTCAGCTGCGCGCTCACCCCGCCGTTGTACACAGGAGTCGCGAAGACGTAGGCCTCGGCCTCCTCAATGAGCGGGTAGAGCCCCTGGACGTCATCCTGGACGGCACAGCCCTCGCCTCCGAGGCAGAGGTCGCAGTGGGTGCAGAAGCCTATTCGTTTCCCCCTGACGCCCCAGAACACCGTCTCGTTACCCTCACCTAGCGCCCTCAAAGCCTCCCTGAGGGCGTGCTCCGTGGCCTGCTGCCTGGGGCTGCCGCAGACGCCCAGAATCATGAGGCTGATCTGGGGGCCCGAAGCTTTAATGCTTGCCCCAGTCCTCATCAACTGTTTTAAACCATAATGCACCAATGCATATGATTCGCGCTTGACCGTCAGGGTTCTTATCAACCCCACCAACAGGGAGCTTGAAGCCGAGGTAGGCGACATCCTTCTGGATAGGATGCGGGAGGAGGGGGTGCACATCGAGGCCCTGTGCGGGGGGAAGGGGTTCTGCGGTAAGTGTAGGGTTATCCTTGAGCGTGGGAGGGTGGAGAAGAGGTCTACGACCCCCGACAAGCTCCTGTCTGAGGAGGAGTTGTCAGCGGGGTACCACCTGGCCTGCATGGTGCGCCTAGTGGAGGACTGCGAATTCACCATACCGGCCGAGAGCAGGGTGGACAGCCCCAAGATACTCATGAACGCATCGCTTGAGCTGCCCGAGAGGAGCCCTGCGGCTTCCAAGCACCTCCTCGCCTCGCCAGGTGGGCCGGCGGGGAGCCCCCTGCTCGCCTATAGACGGCTGAGTCTCAGGGACTACCAGGGGACGGCGCCCAGGGTGTCGGACCAGGTGTACGAGGCCCTGAACAGGATGAGGGAGGGCGAGGTCACGGTGACGGTGTCGAGGACCAGCGGCTACCCTGAGGTCATCATGGCTGAGCCGGGAGACGCTAGGAACCGCTGCGTCGGGCTGGCCATGGACATAGGGACCACGACCATCGTATCCGTGCTGGCCGACCTAAGCACGGGCCGTGTGCTGGGCACAGCCTCCGGGATGAACAAACAGATCACCTACGGGGAGGACCTGGTGACCAGGGTGGCCGTGGCCAGGAACGAGGAGGGGCTGAGGAAGCTTCAGAGAGCTGCGGTCTCGGCTATCAACGAGGTGCTGGGCCGACTCTACAGCGACACTGGCCTTTCCCCGGGAGAGGTCGTGGACGTCGCTGTGGGGGGCAACACAGTCATGAACCACCTCTTCGCGGGGCTGGAGTCCGGCTACCTTGAGATCGCTAACGTAGAGGTTCCCCGCGAACCCATCATAGTGAAGGCGGGCGCCGTGGGACTCGACGTGAACCCCGAGGCGTACGTCTACTGCCTTCCCAACGTGAGCCGCTACCTAGGCGGCGACGCCGTGGGCGACGTAGTAGCCAGCGGAATGCACAGGTCCGGCGAGATGAGCCTCATGATCGACCTGGGCACCAACGGCGAGATAGTGTTCGGCAACGACAAGTGGCTTTTCAGTTGTAGCTGCGCCTCGGGTCCCGCCTTCGAGGGCGAGGGCGTCCGCCATGGCATGAGGGCCGCCGTCGGTGGCATCGACCACGTCTGGATCGACCCAGAGACGAAGGAGGCCCGCTTCTCCACCATAGGGGACGCGCCTGCCAAGGGCATATGTGGCTCGGGGCTCATCGACCTCGTGGCCGAGCTCTTCAGGGCGGGAGTCATGGACTTCAGTGGTAAGTTCGTGGCGTCAGCCCCGTATGTGAGGGAGGGTAAGTGGGGTATGGAGTACCTTGTTGTCCCGGCCGAGAGAACCTCCATAGGGAAGGATATCGTCCTGACCCAGGGCGACCTGGACTACGTCATAGACTCCAAGGCGGCTGCCTGCGGCGCCGTCACGGTGCTCATGAAGAAACTGAGGATCGGCATAAACGACGTGAGGCACGTCTACCTGGCTGGGGCCTTCGGCACCTACACGGATATGAGGAACGCGACGACCCTGGGAATATTCCCAAAGTTCCCCAACGCCGAGTACCACCCCATAGGGAACGGCTCCCTGTCAGGCGCCTACGCGACGCTGGTGTCCGTGGAGAAGAGGAGGGAGGCGGCCGATGTGGCCCGGAAGATGGTTTACGTGGACCTGCTGGTGGACGTGGAGTTCATAGAGGAGTACAGCAAGGCGCTGTACGTGCCAGGCGCCAAGGAGTACTTCCCCGCCTAGGCTCGGGCGATCAACTTTAATGGGCTCCGTATGATATGATCCCCTATCACAGGGCAAGGGGAAACGTGTTGGTTGAGCACAGAGGAACCATCGTTGTGACTGGGAGGGGCGGAACGGGCAAGACCACGTTCACCGCGCTGATGGCCCGCTACCTCCACGAGAGGGGCGTAGAGCCGATGCTGCTGGTGGACTCCGACCCGGACGAGAGTCTAGCCGAGATGCTGGGCCTCGACCTGGAGGCCGAGGGGAAGCGGTCCATAGCCGATGTCCTTTCCGAGATACTTGAGGAGCGCAAGATGACCAGGATGACTGGGATGACGCCCACGGACAAGATCGAGCCATTCCTGTTCCAGGAGTGCCTCTACGAGGGGCGGGGCTTTTTCGACTTCATAGGCGTGGGCACCAAGTGGATAGAAGGCTGCTACTGTCTGCCGGACCGGAGCCTGGGCCAGATCATGGAGATGTGGTCGAGCAACTACGTGTACGTCATCGTGGACAGCCCCGCCGGCGTGGAGCACCTGAACAGGAGGATAACCAAGAAGGTGAAGGATGTGTTCAACATCCTAGACCCCAGCAAGAAGAGCTTCGACAACGCGGAGCGCAGCCACAAGATCATGAGGGACGTGGACATAGAGTTCGAGAACTACTACCTTGTGGGTGGGTACAGGTTCACTGCGACGCTGGAGGCTGAGGCCGCCAGGCAGCCCTACAGGTACCTGGGCAGGGTGGAGAGCGACGAAAGGATAGCCGAGTTCAACTTCCAGGGTAGGTCCCTGCTGGAGCTGCCGGATGGCTCCCCCGCTTACCAGTCCGTGAAGAGGATCATGGTAAAGGCGGGCTACTAGGAGGCTGGGCTGTGAAGATAGCTGTAGCGGGGAAGGGCGGCGTTGGTAAGACCTTCGTCTCATCCACCCTGTCCAGGCTGCTGGCCAGGGACGGGTATAACGTGCTGGCCGTGGATGCTGACCCCAACCTGAACCTGGCCATGGGCCTGGGGGTCCCCTCCGAGGTTGCCAACGGGATCGTGCCGCTCTCCGACAATGAGGCCCTGGTCAAGGAGAGGACCGGGGTGTCAGCAGAGGAGGCGTACGCGCCCATCTTCAACATGACCCCCAGAGTCAACGACATAGTGGACAGGTTCGGGGTCACTGCGCCCGACGGCGTCAAGCTCCTCGTGATGGGAACCGTCAAGGGCGGGGGCACAGGCTGCATGTGCGGCGCAAACGCGCTTCTCCGCGTCCTGCTGCAGCATCTGCTCATCCAGCGTGGAGAGGTCCTGGTCATGGACATGGTGGCCGGCTTGGAGCACCTGGGCAGGGGCACGGCCAGGAGGATGGACGCCATGCTGGTGGTCCTGGAGCCCCGCATGAAGTCGGTGGACACCATCAGGCGCATCATGAGGCTGGCCCAGGAGATAGAGGTCAAGGAGGTGCTCGCCGTAGGCAACAAGGTGGCTAGGCCCAAGGACAGGGAGTTCATCCAGAGGAACATGGACGAGCTGGATGTGCCCGTGGTGGCCTACATCCCCTACGACGAGGCGGTGACCGACGCCGACATGGCCGGGGCGCCCACACTGGACTACGCTCCTGACTCAGAGGCCGTCAAGGCTGTCAGCGGCCTCAAGGGCTACCTCCTAGATCGGTACAAGCCGTAGCTGAGCGCCTGGTCCGCCGTGAAGGTCAAGGCAGTCGGCATCAGGACGCGTTACTGGAGACCAGGGACCGATTACGTGGCGGAGATCGTGGGCAGGGTCAAGGGCCGCGTGGAGGACGGTGATGTGCTCGCCGTCAGCGAGAAGGCGGTGTCCACAGCCTCCGGCCTCATCGTGGACGAGGCGACGACGGAGCCCGGCATGGTCGCGCGGATTCTCGCGGGCCCTTGGACCAGGAGGATATGGGGCGGGCCCCTTGGGAGGATCACATGCCTCAAGGGGCAGACCCTCCTGAACCTGCGCAATTATCCACTCCGCGAGGGGGCCGCCCACAAAGAGGTGGCTCTGCGCATCGCGGGCCTCCTTCAGTCGCTGCGCCACTACTCCGAGGGAGGCATAGACGCCAGCAACCTCCCCTACTCATACGTGAGCCTACCGCTACCCAACGCCGGCGCGGTGGCTGAGAGGATCAGGGACGCGGTGAAGGCCCGCACGGGCAGGGACGTCACAGTGGTCATCGTCGACGGCGACACGACCTTCTCATGGAGGGGCCTTCACCTGGCCCCCCGCAAGGTACAGACGCCCGGCCTGGTGCACCTGGGGGGCTTCCTGGTCTTCGTCATGGGCAGAGCCCTCGGCCTAAGGCAGCGCCAGACCCCTGTGGCCGTATCGGGCGAACCTATGCCCCCGGACACGGCTCTGTGGCTGGCCAGGCTTCACCACAGGCTTTGCGGCCGCGGGGCCGGCAGGACCGTGTGGAGCATGTCGGCCAGGCTGGAGACCTCGCTGACGGGCGTAACATGGGAGATGCTGGAATCTGTGAGGCACTACCCCGTGACCCTCATACGGTTCGTGGACTAGAACAGGTCCTCGTCCTGCATGTAGGACCGCCCCAGCCGTAGGGCCAGGGCAGCCTTCTCAAGCTCCCTGCCCAGGTAGGCAGCGTGGTCCAGCTTGGTTACGAGGTTAAGGCGGATGATGGTCTGGTACACCTCCCTGGCGTCCACGCCCTTGATGATTGTCCCGGGCGCGTCGCTCCCCTGGAGGTAGTGTAGGGCTACTATCTCCCCGGCCTCCCTGTCCACTTGGACCTTGAACCACCCCGCCTCGTCGGGCCTGAAAACATCCTCGCCGACGGCCTCCGCGACTCGGGCCGATCCATAGAGGCTCCCGTCGTACGCCTCCTCCGTCCACCTCTTCTCCTTGAGCAGCAGCAGGTCCACGCCCAGGTCCTTGGGCACCGTCCCCTTCGCCTCCGCCAGAAACATCATCTGGGAGGCTCGGACAGCCTCCCGGACGCTGCCCCTCGCCTTGACGCTGTGCTCCGGGACATGCAGCATGTTGGCCCCGGCCTCCCGGGCAAGAGCCGCCAGGGTGGCGTTGACACCCTGGGAGTCGGCGTCGATGAGCTCTGTGGCGTTGCCTATGCCGAAGAGGAGCGGCACCCCGGGGCGCAGCTCCTTGAAGCGCCTGTAGCTCTCTAGCGCCACCAGCAGCCCGGGACGCAGGAGAGGCTCCGCGACTAGGTCGCCTATGACCCTGGTGACGCCCAGCTCCCTGGCCCGCTTGATGTTCTCGTCCAGGGCTCGGACCCTCTCCTGGGGAGTGCTGGGGAGACGACCCCGATTCATGTCCGTGGGGAGGACCACCACTGCCTGTTCGGTCAAGAGGGGCGCCGTTTCCTCCAGGTTCCCCGCGTCCACGCTTAGGACCAGGTCCACGCCGGCCTCCGCCGCGGCGCCTATCTCGGCGGGGTCAAGGGTGTCGATGCTCACCGGGAGCCCCGCGGCATCCCTCACGGCGGAGACCAGGGGCCCGACGGCTTCGGGCCTCGGATCGCCCGCCAACATCCCTATGTCGATGACGTGGGCGCCCTGCCCCTTGTAGTACTTGGCCCTGTCGGCCACCTCGGCCAGGCTGAGGAGGGGGGCGCTCACCACCTCGGCTATGACTCTCATGGGCAGCCCGTCGCTGACCGGCAGAACGCGCTCTCCTCCGCCCACCACGATGCCACCCCTGGACCTGAATACGCTTTCCCAGTCCGCCTCGGCCCTCTCCAGCTCCCCTAAGGTTCTCCTAGCCGCCTGGTCCCTGATGAGGTCCGATGCCGGGAGGGTCCTGGACAGCTGGACGCCCGATGACAGGGCCAGGGGTATGTCGGCGAAGTGGACCGGGCCCTTGTAGGTGGGGACCCCCGTGGCCTCCTCCACACGCGACACGTCGCCGCTCACCGTCCCAGGCATCAGGATCATGTCATAGCCGTCAAGGTTCATTCGGCTGAGTGCGCTGGCCGCGAAGCCGGGGGTTATGAACGAGGCCACGGACACGGGCAGGGCCTTGACGTCCACGCCACCGAGTCCATCCACCGCCCTTCGGACCGCCGCCTCGGCGAGCCTCCCTGTGACGACGAGGACCCTCAAACGTGATCAACCCTCGCGGATGACTGCGCCCACGTTGTCGGCGGCCGCGACGAATGCTTCGCCCCGCCCGTCCTTGTTGAGGAACCGTTCGAGGGACGCTGCAAGCCTCCCCGCCTGGGCCCGTCCTTCGGCCAGCCCGTAGAGAGCCGGCCCCCATGAGCTCTGGCCAGCGCCAAGGGCCCCCTCCGCCAGGAGGTAGTTCACCCCCGCCTCGATCCCGGGGTGGCTGTAGACGCCCCCCTGGACCTTGGCCCAGTACGAGCCGAACATAGTGTCCAGCTTGGTCATGGCGTCCCCGAACCTCTCTATGTCAGGCTCTATGATGGACGGGATCATCTGGAGGAGCACCAGCCTAGCGACGTCGGCGACGACCTCGGCCGGCGGCGGCTCCAAGGCCCTGAATGCGGCCTTCTCCTGCTCGCCGCTGACCCCCCTCTTGATGTCCGGGATGCCTATAACGAACAGCCAGTCGTCAGGCACCCTGTGCCTGAAGACCAGTGGCGGCACGGCATCCCTGCGCGTCAAGGCGTGGCCACCGTCTACAATAAAGCCTCCCCCAAGGAAGGCGTGGACCCCTACCCCTGAGACTCTGCTGCGGCCGAAGCGGACGGCGATCTCCTCCGGCTCTAGGCTCAGGTCGTGTAATCGTGCCAGGGCGGTGCCCAGGGCCATGACCAGCTGGGTGCCTGAGCCGAAGCCCGTGTGCTCGGGTATGTCCTCCACGATCTCCACGTCCACGCCAGAATCGACGCCGCCGTCCCTCAGGAGGGTCTCGACGATGTTCGCGGCCCTGTCCGACCTGGCGCCCCTGATCCTCGTCTCGCCGCTGTCACTGACCTTCACTGTGAGCCGCGGCCGATCCACGGCGACCCCCACGCTCCCGTGGATCCTGCCCAGGTCGCCCCTCATGTCCACTATACCGAACTGCAGCCTCGACGGGGTGGTTATGCTGATCTCTACGCCGTTACCCTCCAGCTTGGTATCATGTCTTCTAGCTTGTCCACTACCGCGTGCTCGGGGGAGCCCTGTGGCGATACCCGCCTCACGGTCGCCGTGCACTCATCTATCTTCCGGATCAGCGCCTCGGCTTCCCCTCTCCGCCCCTGCTCGCTGAACGCCTTGACTCTCGTCGCGTGTATCACCGCCTCAACGGCCTGGTTCCTCCCCCTGCTGAAGACCGTGGGGTACGCCTCGCCCACCGTTATCTTGACTGGCGTGGCGGTGAATAAACCCCTTTCGCCGAGTGTGGATGACTCCTGTTTCACCTCGACGATGATCGTTGAATCCGCCCCCATCAGCCTCATGTCGGGCTCCACGTGCGGCTGGTCCTCGATCTCGTCCTTAAAGGCCGTGGCTAGGAAGAGCAGGGGATCGAGGGTGGTGTTGATGGAAGCCCTGCCTCCTCTCATCAGGTTCGCGTAGGTGGCGCTGGTCCTGTAGGGGCTCAGTCCGAGGTGCCGCCCCATCAGTCTGACGCCCATGGGCGCGGCGTTGAACGAGCCGTCGCTGTTCACCGTGACCAGTATTGTCTCCACTACGGCGCCCTGGGTGAAGCCCATCTTCGCAAGCGTCCCGATCAGATCAGACATATCTGTGGAGGCCAAAGGTGTATACAGTAAAGGCTATGCGGGTTTACTAAAAAATTATGGGGGTTCTAGGGGGATCATGTAGTCGCGGGCTCCACCTAGAACGACTCTGAGGCGACCATCCGGGCCCCTGACCTTCTCCAGTGTACCCCGTATCTCCACCCTCTCCCCCGCCAAGGCCTGCTCAGTGAACTTGCCCCTGTAGCTCACGGCCTCGCTCACCTGCCCCAGCCCCTCGGGTTCAACGGGTTCAAGCATGCCTAACTGGTAGCTGCAAGGCGTGAATATGGAGCACGAGGAGTCCGTGACTCTGGCTCTGAAGACGGCCTCGCCGACGGGGGCTGAGGGGGCGGCATCGGGCTCAGGCCTCAGGAGCCGTATGAAGTAGTCTCTGCCGTCGACCCTGCCGTGCAGCACCTTCCTGACCTCTACCTCCGCCAGGGCGTCCAGATCGACGCCCGCCTTGCCCCATCTGCGTAACAGGACCTCCTTGACCGTCTCAGCGTCGTACGGCTGAACCCAGCCCTTCCTGCTTCTCAGCAGCCTCAGCGCCTTGTAGACTGAGCGGCCTTCGTCCGCCCCGTACACGTTGAGGTCCACGTCGGAGCCTTCCCGGTTGAGGCCAATGAGAAGCGACCCCGATACGCCGAAGCTCCTTGTGGGCACGCCGCTTCCATTGCTTAGGGCCTCGACCAGCCTCTTGACCGTCGCCTCAAGGCCGGGCTGAGGCTTCTGGAGAACATGCCCAAGCCTCTCCCTGGGGTCGTACATCCTCTCGATGCGTTTAAGGGGCACGGTCTGCAGGGTGAGGCCGAGCATAGGCACGTGGTTCAGGTATTGGGGGTGGCGGAGCCTCAGGTACTCGGTGGTCTCGTCGGGGTCGCTCACCCTCCTGTACCTGACGCCGTCGAGGACCCTATCGCCCTCCTCATCTGGGATGTAGCGGAGGTAGGCGATGACCATGCTGTCTGGGTGTCTGCTCCCCTTCACAGCGAAGAAGAGGCCCTCGGCGGTCCTGATGTAGTCGCCCTCGTTGTACTCCTGGAAGCTGATCATACCCAAGTATTAACTTGTGACTGGCGGGCCCTATATATTTGAGCAGCGTGGTGCAGCCATTGGGCGGTGTAGGCAGCTTGGTGGGTGGGTGCGCGTCCCTTGCGGCCCTCCTGGAGGTGTCGGCGTACCCTAAGCCTGGGAACGTGCACCGCCTTAGGGACTTCGATGGGACGCGCTACGAGCACTTCCTCGCGGGAGGAGTCTCCCTGGCCCCGTGGATGGCCGCGCTCGCCGACGAAGGCGCCCGCGTCAAGGCACAGGGCGGCGGCTGGGAAGGCATCCGACTCGGAGAGCACATACTTGGGGCGGTGGAAGACATGACGCGGTGGCAGAAGGGCGGGAACACCCACCTGGGCGTCATCCTTCTCTTCGCGCCCGTGGCCGCTGCGGCAGGCGCCTCGCTGGAGAACGGCAGAGCGGATCCCAAGAGGCTCAGGGAGAACCTGTTGGACGCCGTGGCCGCCGCGACGCCCGGCGACGCAGCCGACATCTACAGGGCCATAGGCGCGGCTATGACCAGGGAGAACTTGGGCTCCGTTGAAAGGCTCGACGTCTCGGACTCCTCGTCCATAGACTACATACTGAGGCGGGGTGTCACGCCCCTTGAGATATTCCAGGAATGCTCGGGGCGGGACGCGATATGCGGAGAGTGGGCCACGGGCTTCAGTGTGACGTTCGAGGAGGGGTACACCTACCTGGCGGATCGGCTGCTTTCCGGCTCTGTTAACGACTCTGTAGTGGACACGTTCCTGCGCATCCTCTCAAGGCACCCTGACTCGCTGATACGGAGGAAGAGGGGGGAGGAGGCCGCGAGAGCTGTGAGCGAGAAGGCCCAGAGGGTTCTGGACAGCGGGGGCGCCTCAAGCGACGAGGGGCGAAGGCTGCTGCTCGAATTGGACGACGAGCTTCAGGCTGGAGGGGGGGAGCTGAACCCTGGCACCTCCGCCGACCTTACGGCGTCCTCACTGTTCGTGAACCTGCTAGGCGGGTGGAGGCCCTAGGACGAGTACTGGCGCAGGTAGTGGGGGTACGTCTCGCAGAACTCCCTGATGCCCTCCTCGGTCACAAGGCCCCTCACGGTCCTGTGCTCCTGGACCCCGAGGCAGCCGATGCCGTACTTCCTCATCACGCCTAGGGCGTCGTTCAGGGGCGTGTCTATGTCCACAGTGATGAGGGGCACCGATACCAGGTCCTTCACGAGGAGGCTGGCCTTGTCCTCGGTCTCGATGAGCCACCTCATGATGTCCTTGTTCGTTATTAGGCCGATGGGGTCCTGGTCCTCGTAGACGATGAGCGCCTCGTAGTCCTCCCCCATGAGCTTGCGGGTCACCTCGATGAGCCTATCCTCGGCCCTTGCCATTGGGGGAGCCTTGTTCATGAGGACCCTGCAGGGGAGGCCGCAGAACTCGGAGTTAAGCTGGATGCCCATACCTTCCTCAGCAAATACTATACTTACACGTGTTTATTTAGTTTTCAATCATGAAAACCCGTCAAATTCTCGCAAGCTGAATTTGATGTCAGGCTCACCTGAAAAAAGTTATAGCCTCAGATCCCTCACCTCTACTGATGGCTATTGGACTCAGGTAGCGGCATCATGTTCGTGGGAAAGAAGACGAAGCCAAACGCGGTCTACGAGGCGATAAGGGCACATCTACCGGCTGACAGCGGCAAGGTGGTCATAGCCAGCCACAAGGGGAAGTCGGCGCTGAAGCTGGCCGAGACCCTCGGGAAGCAGGCCCAAGTGGTGAGCGTCACCGAGTTCACCTACGACGACGACACCAAGAAGGAGATGAAGAAGCTGAACGTCGTCCCCGTGGAGAAGGCCGAGCTGCCCGTACAGGACGACAGGGGGATGAGGGAGACCCTGCTCATGTTCGGGTCGGGTGTGAAGGCAGCCCTGGAGGTGGCCACAGTCGCGTCGGGGAAGAAGCTGGTGAAAGGCGAGTTCATAGTCGTCGCGGGGGAGAAGGAGGGCTTCGACACCGTGCTGCTCCTGGACACGGAGCACCCCCAGAAGGAGCAGATATCTGACCCGCTGAAGCACATCAAGGTGAAGAGGTTCATCGCTCTCCCTGAGTAGCCGCAAGGCGCAGATGTTTTATCGGCTCTCTTCAGTTGTATAGTTGGCTTATCTTGTCAGACGTAAGCAAAACCGTTTCAGGCTCCATGGAGGAGACCAAGGAGAGGCACAGGAGGTACCTTAGGGCCATCAATAGCCCCGTCAGGAGGGGAATCCTACGCGCGCTGAAGGAGGGACACGCAACGGCGGAGGCTCTGGTAAAGGCTACTGGCCTGGACGGCAAGACCCTGGGCTGGCACATGAAGCTCCTCGAGTACGGGTACTGCGTCGAGGCTAGGAGCACCGCCGAGGGAGAGGTCTACGTCTTGACCAGGGAGGGTGAAGTCGTGGACTTCATGGACAGGTAGTCACCGAGTAGCGAGCCTCAGACTGATTACATAACACGCATTATGTGCTACAATTAACATAAAATCTGCTACTTATGACACCGCAGATGTTTTTAGGTGCGGTAAAGCATCTCTGATAGGTGTCCTAATCGTGCTGAGCGTCAACAGGCTGGCATACGAGCTTGTGTCGGAACTTGTCAAGAGGAAGGAGTACTACAGGGTAGAGGTCGATAAGCTGCCGTCGGGGGCCACCGTGGTAGACACGGGGGTGGAGGCCCACGGCGGATACGAGGCGGGCCTCATGGTCACCCGCATAGCCATGGGAGGGGCCGGGAGCGCGCACCTCTCGTATGCAGACTACGGCGGGGTCGGGCTGCCCTCGGTGGTGGTCTCCACGGACTGCCCGGCTGTAGCTCTCTTCGGGGCCCAGCTTGCTGGGTGGAAGATAAAGCCTGAGGGGTACTCGGCGGACAGCTCGGGCCCGGCCCGCGCGCTGGCCCTGAAGCCCAAGGAGGTGTACCAGAAGATAGGCTACAGGGACGAGTCGGACGTGGCCGTCATCCTGCTGGAGACCGAGGAGAAGCCCCCGGACTCGGCGGCCCACTACATAGCCGAGAGGTGCAACGTGAAGCCCGAGAACGTGTACATGGTCCTCACCTCCACCAGGTCCATGGCGGGGATGGTGCAGATATCGGGCAGGATAGTCGAGACAGGGCTCTTCAGGCTCGACGTGCTAGGCCTGGACCCCAAGAAGGTGCTTTACGGGGCGGGGTACGCGCCTATCATGCCGGTCCACGTAGACGCGGGGAAGGCCATGGGCAGGGCCGAGGATGCCCTGACTTACGGTGGGGTCACCACGTACTTGGTGGATGAGGCCGAGGACAAGCTCAGGGAGGTCGCCGAGAAGGCGCCCAGCAGCAACTGCAAGGACTACGGCAAGACCAGCTACGAAATCTACAAGGCCGTGGACTTCGACTTCACCAGGATCGACCCGGCCCTCTTCGCCCCCGCGGCCATATCCCTGACCTCTGCCCAGACCGGGGCGACCTTCACCTACGGCAAGGTCAACGACCGTATAATCTTACATTCATTGAAGTAGATCGGTGTCTGAGATGAACGGGATCGAGGTTACACTGATTTCGGGGAGGACGGCGAGGCAGGGCATAGGCCTGGAAGAGGGCAAGACGTCCCAGGGCTACATCAAGAGCGTTAATGAGGTTAGCCTGTGCCCAGAGGACGCAGCGAGCCTGGGCCTCAGCGGGGACGAACCTGTGACGGTGGCCACGGAGCACGGCAGCGTGGTGGCGCACTGGAGGGTGGACAAAGGGCTGGCCCGGGGAACCGCGTTCTTCCCCTACGGGCCGTGGGCCAACCAGGTGTACGCGTCGTCCACGGACGGCACCGGCATGCCCCAGTTCAAGGGGATAAGGGCCACCCTATCCCCAGCCGCGGGCGGCAAGGTGCCGTCACTCCAGGAGATCGTGGAGTCCATGAGGAGAGCGGAGCATTGAAGCACGAGGACGTGGTCTGCCCCTTCTGCGGGTGCCTGTGCGACGACCTGGAGGTGACCGTGGAGGACGGCCACATCGTGGGCGTCAAGAACGCGTGCGGCATATCCCGGTCCAAGTTCATGAGCCACGGCCTCAACCGGGTCTCCGCCCCCACAGTGGAGGGGAAGGAGGCCTCGCTCGAAGAGGCCGTGAGGGAGTCGGTGGGTATACTCTCAGGAGCCAGGAGGCCCCTGGTTTACGGCCTCAGCTCCACGGAGTGCGGCGCCATCAGCAAGGCGGTCGAGCTGGCGGAGGCCACGGGCGGCGTCCTGGACAACACCTCGTCCGTGTGCCATGGCCCCACGATACTGGCCCTCCAGCAGGTGGGCGAGAGCAAGGCGACCCTGGGCGAGATCAGGAACAGGGCCGACCTCATCATCTTCTGGGGGAGCAACCCCACGGAGGCCCACCTGCGCCACATCACAAGGTACAGCGGGACGGCTAAGGGCATGTACGTGCCTGAGGGCAGGAAGGGCCGCAGGATCATAGTGGTCGACGTCAGGGAGACGGGCACCTCGAAGATGGCCGATCAGTTCATCAAGGTGGAGCCCAACGGGGACTTCGAGTTGCTCGAGGCGCTGAGGGCTACGGTTAGGGGCGTGGCGCTGCGGGCGGAGGCCGTGGCGGGGGTGCCCATGGACCAGGTCAGGGCGCTGGCCGAGGTCATGAAGGGGGCCAGGTTCGGGGTCGTGTTCTTCGGGCTGGGGCTCACCCAGAGCGAGGGCAGGCACATGAACATAGACGCGGCCGTCGGCCTGGTGGCCGAGCTGAACAGGCACACCAAGTTCCTGCTCACCCCCATGAGGGGCCACTACAACGTGGCGGGGGCCAATGCGGTGACCACCTGGCAGACGGGGTACCCCTACGCGGTGGATTTTAGCCGTGGCTACCCCAGGTACAACCCGGGGGAGTACACCTCGGTGGACATGCTGGCCAGGGGCGAGGCCGACGCGGCCCTGGTGCTGGCCTCGGACCCGGCGTCCACGTTCCCCGTGGACGCTGCCAGGGGCTTGGCCAAGATACCGGTGATCACCCTTGAGCAGAAGATCACTCCCACATCCATGCTGAGCAGGGTGGTGATACCGGTGGCCACCGCGGGCATAGAGGCCGAGGGAACGGCCTACAGGATGGACGGGGTCCCCATAAGGCTGAGGAAGCTGGTGGAGCCCACTGAGGGGGTCCACTCGGACGAGGAGGTGCTCGGGATGATCCTTGAGGGGCTTAAGGGAGGCGCCGAGAAGTGAAGGAGCTTGCGATCAGGAACGGCTACGTCTTCGACCCTCTGAACGGCGTCGACGGCGAGAAGATGGACATCCTCCTCAGCGGGGGCAGGGTCGTTGAGAAGGTGAAGCGCGGCGCCGAGGAGATTGACGCCTCGGGGATGGCGGTGATGCCCGGCGGCGTGGACCTCCACAGCCACATCGCGGGCAGCAAGATCAACATCGGGCGCCTCATGAGACCCGAGGACCACAGGAGGGACCAGGTGCCCAAGGGCAGGGTCACCCGGAGCGGCGTGGGCTACAGCTGCCCCAGCACCTTCGTCACCGGGTACAGGTACGCACAGATGGGTTACACAACGGTCATGGAGGCGGCCATGCCGCCCATAACAGCCAGGCACGTCCACGAGGAGCTGGCCGACACCCCCATCATAGACAAGGGCGCCTTCACCCTCATGGGCAACAACTACTTCACCCTCAAGTACGTCCGCGACGGCGACATGGAGAAGCTGAAGGCCTTTGTCGCCTGGCTGCTCCGGGCCACCCGCGGCTACGCCGTCAAGATTGTGAACCCGGGCGGCGTGGAGAACTGGAAGTGGGGCCGCAACGTCCACGGCCTGGACGGCAACGTGGAGGACTACGGCATCACGCCTAGGCAGATCATATCCAGCCTGGCAAGGGTGAACGAGGAGCTGGGCCTGCCCCACACCATCCACCTCCACTGCAACAACCTGGGGGTGCCCGGCAATTACCAGACCACCATCGACACCATGGACGTGGCCAAGACGATTAAACCCAGGGACGAGAGGAAGACGACCATACACGTCGTCCACTGCCAGTTCAACGCCCTGGCGGGCAACAACTGGATGAACGTCAGGTCGGGAGCCCCCAAGATAGCCAGGTACGTGAATGGGAACCCCCACGTGACCTTGGACCTGGGCCAGGTCATCTTCGGGGACACCACAACAATGACTGGGGACGGCCCCTGGCAGTTCAACCTCTGGAACATGACGGGCAACAAGTGGGTCAACAGCGACGTGGAGATGGAGGCGGGGGCCGGCGTAGTCCCCTACACGTTCAAACCAAACAACCCGGCCAACAGCGTCCAGTGGGGCATAGGCATCGAGCTGGCCCTCCTGGTGAAGGACCCATGGAGGGTCTATATGACCACAGACCACCCCAACGGGGGTCCCTTCACCCACTACCCCGAGGTCATCGCGTGGCTGATGAGCAGGAAGGCCAGGACCGACGCAATGAACGCCATGAACAAGGCGGTGATGAAGCGCACCGGCCTCATAGACAATTACAGGGAGTACACGTTCAGCGAGATGGCCATAGCCACCAGGGCCGGCACGGCAAGGGCGCTTGGCCTGGAGGGCAAGGGCCACCTGGGGCAGGGGGCCGACGCGGACGCCGCCGTTTACAGGGTCAACCCCACCCAATGGCGCCCCAGCCAGTATAAGGAGCTGGAGAAGGCTTTCAGCAGGGCGGCCTACACAGTCAAGGCTGGCGAGGTCGTGGTCAAGGACGGCGAGGTCGTGGCGACCCCCACGGGGGCCACCCACTGGGTGAACGCCAAGGTACCCGAGGACCTCGAGAAAGAGTTCATAAAGGACTTCGAGGCCGATTTCCGGAAGTACTACTCCGTCAGCCTGCGCAACTACCCAGTGGAGGACGCGTACCTGCCGGCTCAGAGGGTCCACGCGGCGGGAGGTGCCTCGCCGTGAGCTTCAAGCACAACGGGGTGGACGTCGAGGACACCTTCGCGGAGGGCTTCGGCATGTGGGGTAGCCGCATCATCATAACGGCCGCGTCCGAGAGGTGGGCCACCACAGCCGCCGGCTCTATGACGGGGTTCGCCACCAGTGTCATCGCATGCGACTGCGAGGCCGGCGTGGAGTCTTCGGTAGCGCCGGACAGTACCCCCGATGGGCGCCCCGGCGTCGCCGTCATGGTTTACGGGTTCAGCAAGGGCAAGCTGTCCGAGAGCATGTTGAGCCGGATGGGCCAGTGTGTCCTCACATGCCCCAGCACGGCCGTGTTCAATGGACTGCCGGAGGAGGAGGCCGACGAGATGCTAGACATCGGGAAGAGCCTCAGGTTCTTCGGGGACGGGTACCAGGTCAAGATGAGGATGGGGGACGGCTGGCACCAGAGGCGCCGCTTCTGGAGGATACCCGTCATGGAGGGCGAGTTCCTGGTGGAGGAGAAGATGGGGGCCAAGAAAGCGGTGGCCGGGGGCAACTTCCTGGTGATGGGAGAGACACAGGACGCGGTCCTGAGGGCAGCTGAGGCGTCCATAGACGCCATCCACACGGTGCCCGGCGTGGTAACGCCGTTCCCCGGCGGCCTCTGCAGGAGCGGCAGCAAGGTGGGCTCCACATACAAGTTCCTGAAGGCGGCCACCAACACGCCCTTCTGCCCTACCATAAAGAACAGTGTCAAGGGCAGCAAGGTGCCGTCGGGCGCCAACTCGGTCATCGAGGTGGTGATCAACGGTCTCAACGAGGCGTCTGTGAAGCGGGCCATGGGGGTGGGCGTGGACGCCGCCACCAGGGTTCCGGGTGTCACATGGATCACGGCGGTCAACTTCGACGGCAAGCTGGGGAAGTTCAAGATGGGGCTGAGGGACAGCCTGGAGGCGATCTGATATGGATAAGCTGGTGCTAACGCCTAGGGGATTCAGCAGAGTACCCTTGGAGGCGGAGGTGATAACGCCAGACGCCTTCGCCGGCAAGTCCGTAAAGGAGATTAGGGCCCTGAGGGTCCACTACGGCAACAGGGAGGTGGAGATGAGCGAGTATATCCATGTCCAGGGTAAGGTGGCCGACGCCCCGGTCGACCAGCTCATCGTCGTCGACGGGGACGCAAGGCACATCAAGTATATCGGCAGGGGGATGACCGCGGGTCGAATAGTGGTCCAGGGCGACGCCGGTATGCACACGGGCTCCCAGATGAGCGGCGGGGACATAACTGTGGCGGGAGACGCAGGCGACTGGACCGGCGCCGAGATGAGGGGCGGCCTCCTCAGGGTGCTGGGCGACGCCGGGAACCTCCTAGGCGCCGCGTACAGGGGCAGCAGCGAGGGCATGACCGGCGGATGCATAATTGTCAACGGCAGCGCCGGTTCCGAGGTCGGCAGCTTCATGAGGAGAGGCATGATGGTGGTTGAGGGCGCCACTGGTCCCTTCACAGGCGTACATATGAACGGCGGCGAGATATTCGTCTTCGGCCCCCTGGGCAGGCGCGCCGGGGCCCAGGCCAAGGGCAACGGCGGCTTCATAGCGGCCCTCGGCGGCGCCCGGGAGGTGTTACCCACCTACGTCTACGAGGCCACCTACGCCCCCGGCTTCATGACGCTCTACATGAGGCAGCTGGCAGAGAACCTGGGCGTCAAACACGCCGCCAGGTACATCGGGGAGCCCCTCAGGAGGTACAGGGGCGACATGGCCATCGGCGGTAGCGCCGAGATACTGGTCGCCGAGAAGGGGGCCCCTTGAGGGTAGGCATCATCGCCTCCGACCGCAGGGAGTGGCACGTGGGCCTGCTCTTAAGGGAGCTCAGGGCGAGGGGAGCCGAGGCTTACCTCCTCCCTGTCACCAGCTTCCGCGCATCCGTAGGCCGCGAGCCGAGGCTCACGGTGAAGGGCTACGGCGTGGACGACTACGACGCGGTCATCGTGCGCCGAGTACCAGGCGGCTCCGCCGAGCAGGTGTTCTACAGGATGGACGCCCTCCACAGGCTGGAGGACACGGGGGTCCTGGTGGTGAACCCTGCCCTGAGCATCGAGAGGGCCGTGGACAAGTACTACACCTCGGCGCTGCTTGAGGACGCCGGGATCAGGACGCCCCGCACCGTGGTCACCGAGAGCTTCGCAGAGGCCATGGTGGCCTACGAGGAGCTGGGAGGCGACGTGGTGGTTAAGCCCCTCTTCGGCAGCCTCGGCATGGGGATAACCAGGGTCTCCGACCCCGACCTTGCCCACAGGGTGTTCAGGGCCCTGGAGATGACCAGAAGCGTCTACTACGTCCAGGAGTTCATCAGGCACCCCGGCGTCGACCACAGGGTATTCGTCATCGGGGGCTCTATCGCGGCGTCCATGCGCCGCGTGGCCAGGGGCTGGAAGACCAACATCTCGGGTGGCGGCAGAGCCGAGCCCTATACGCCCAGCGAAGAGGTCGCCGAGGCGAGCCTCAGGGCCACCGAGAAGCTGGGCCTCATCTACTCAGGCGTCGACATCATAGTCTCGGAGGAGGGGGAGGCGTACGTCGTTGAGCTCAACAGCACTCCGGGATGGGAGGGCCTTCAATCTGTTACGGAAGTGGACATCGCGGTGCGCCTCGTCGACCACGTGCTGTCACTGATGTGAGGGACCGTGTTGAAGCCGAAGGACAGGGACTTCGTGGAGACCGTCGAGGGGCACCTGTTCTGCGTGGTGGGGTACCTGCACCCCCCGGAAGGCTATACGGCGTACCTCAAGTACGTGCCGGCCCCGGTGGGGAAGTGGGGCCGAGGCGAGGCCAGGTACACCAGGACCCTTCCCTTCTACCACGTCTCCCAGGTGGAGAACACGTACAGTTACCTCAGGGAGAACTACCCCAAGTACCTGATCGACTGTCCCGTACGCGGCTTCACGGTCTCCTATGTGCCCAGGCCCAGCGTCAGGAGGTACTACAGGCCCCGGAAGGTACTCAGGGAGATCATGGCTAGGGGCGCAGTGGACCCCCTGGAGGAGAAGCTGCTGAGGCTGGCGGGGCTTCTCACGGATGAGTCGGGCGTAAGGGGCCTAGGCGTGACGGGCTCCATATTGACTGGCATCCACAACCCCGACTTCTCCGACATTGACCTCACAGTCTACGGTGCCGGCCCGTCTAGGAGGCTCAAGGACGCCGTGCTGAGGTTGAGGAACGAAGGCGACAGGGTGCAGCCTCCAACGCGTCAAGAGATAGAGTCGTGGTGCCGCGAGAGGATCAGCAAGTTCCCCCTGACTGTGGATGAGCTGAGACGGGTCGCCGAGACGAGGTGGAACTACGGGTTCTACACGGGCACCTACTTCTCGGTGCACCCCACCAGGGCGGACAGGGAGATCACCGAGGCGTACGGGGATAACACGTACCGCAGGGTCGGAGAGGTCAGCGGCTCGGCGACGGTGGCCGATGCCTCCGAGTCCATGTTCCTGCCCGCGTTCTACCGTGTCGAGGACGCCGCGCTGCCCGGCGGCGTCGAGGCGGAGCGCCTGGTCTCCTACGAGGGGCTCTACGGCGGCGTATTCGCTGAGGGGGATCGGGTAGAGTTCAGAGGCGCCTTGGAAAAGGTGGAGGGAAAGAACCCGGGCCACCAGGTTGTGGTCGGGGGGGCCGGCTCCCCAGCCGGCTACATAAGGTGGGCCTAGCCCTCGGGGTACGGCTTCCACTTGTCGGACACGTAGGACGCGATCCCGGACGAGTCCATGGGGCCCACGGCGACGTTCCACCCGGACAGCTCCTGTATCTCGCCGCTGAGCCTGGCCGCCCTGCCGGGGATGATGAGGCTGCGGTGCTTCACCTTCTCAGACACCTTGCTGTTGGTTATGGCCTCCGCCACGGTCTCGGCGGTCATCTTCCTGCCCGCCACGGCGCTCTCGACGCTCATGCCCTCGCTGTCCACCACCAGCAGGTAGCTGTCCACCTTGGCGCCCTCGATGTCAGAGGCCACCGTGTAGTAGGTGAGGGCGAAGTTGGTGGTGAGGAGCACGGGCGAATCCTCGGTCGGGTTCCCTATGGGCATGAGGCCGGCCTCCACCGAGACGGGCTTCCTGGGGTCCGTGTAGAGGTTGCTCCGCAGGAACACCTGGGGGAGCAGGGCCCACCCGCTGATGCCGTGGACCACTATTATGTCGGTGAATCTGGTGATGAGGGCCGCGGCCAGCTGGGCCTCGCTCCACTCGTGGAGCACCGGGTCCTCGGCCGGGGCCGTCCAGGCCGCTATTGGTGCGCCCATGAGGGGGTAGCCCAGTCCCTCCTCCTCGCCGTTGATGGCGTCCCACCTCAGGATGGTGAAGGTATCCAGGTTGGCTCCCATGTACTCGGTGGGCGCGGTCCCTGGGTCCAGGACGATGTCCTTTATGCCGTACGCCTCCAGCGTGAGGGCCAGGCTCTTTAGGCCGTCCAGGTCCATGGGCGAGGAGGCGACCAGCGGGCAGCTGTGCTTCAGGGCCAGCTCGGCCATCTTCTGCCAGTTGTCCCTCGTCGCGGCGTAGATGAGGGGCCTCCTGTCCGCCGCGGCGTCCAGCCCTGCCTCCATGACAGCCGGGTCCAGGGCGCAGAGCATCAGAGGCTTGCGGGTAAGCTCGGCGGCCTTCTTAACGGCCTCCCCGAACTTGGAGGGGTCGCCGCTGGTGGACCTCACGGCCAGCATGTCCAGCGAGAGCTTCATGCCTATGTAGTCGTAGCTGAAGTCGTTGAGGACGTGGACCCTGGTCTCGAACTCCTCGTCGCCCATCTCGTCGCCCACGTCCACTGCCATGGCCGGCTGATGAAAGTAGGTGAACTCGTGCCTGTAGAGGACATACTCTCCGCCCAGGATCAACTTGTTGTCGCCCACTCCCACCTCCACGGCCTTGACCGCGGGCTTCAGCAGGGCCCACAGCTTGTTGTAGCTCTCGGCCTTCCCCGGGTCCAGGAGGGGCTTGCACTCCTCCAAGGTTGCCTCCCTGTTCACCAGCTTGGCTGCGAAGGCCATGCAGTTGGCCTCGCCGCAGTCCTTACAGTTGGTACCGGGCAGGCCCCTGTAGATCTCTATGGGGCTAAGTTCTTTCGCGGGCATAGCTTCAGCCTCCCACCTTCAGAGTGACCCAGTCGGCCGGGTCCGCTGGCCTCTCCCCCTTCATGAGGCCGTCGATCATGGTCTTGAGGGCGTTGACCGCGGCTGGGTGCATCATCATGAAGTAGTCCACACCAGCTAGGAGCATCGTCTGGCCTGTGATGGTCTCCCATATGGGGCCGCGCAACTCCCTGGGGCTGAACTCGGGGCCCATCTTCATCCAGGACTCGCGGGCCGCCCATGCGTTGGTGGTGCCCGAGGAAAGGGGGTGGTTGAGCTCGGGGTCGCCCTTGAGGGCCGCCAGGCGGCACCTCTCCATAACCGTGAACGCGTAGTCCAGGCCGTAGCCCAGGGCCGCGGTGGTGGTGTCCATGATTATCTGCTCCTTTGGGACGAAGTCGTAGAGCTTCCTGTTGAGCTCCCGGGCCTTGTTAACGTCCATGCTGGTGAAGGCGATGACGCAGTTGTCGTGGTCCTTGATGAGTCTGGCCGACTTCTCTATGTCCATGTCCAGGGTCACCGAGTTGATGAGAAGCCTTTCCCCCTCGATCTTCTCGCTGATGGCCGTGAAGACCTCCAAGTCCTTCTTGGGGTCCCCGCAGCCGCCTATACTGATGGGCACGTCCACGGCCTGGAGAACCTCCTCCACCTTCTTGACCGCCGCGCTGGGCGGCGCGTTATCGATAAGGGGGTCTATGGTGAGCAGGTGCAGGTTAACCATCTCGGCGCCGTACTTTTCGACGCACACCCTGGCCCACTCGCCGGTGTCGTGGAGCACCTCCTCGAAGTGCATCTTCACGGCCTTGCTGAGCCTGACCTCGGGCCAGTCGAAGACATCCAGCGCGATTATGGGCTTGTGGGGCGGCGGCGACTGGAAGTTGTAGAAGGCTGGCGCCCTCTCCCCGCCAATGACGTAGCTGGCGGACCGTGTGCCCCCCTCGGCCTTGGTGGCCCCCAGCTTCACCTCGACGACGCTGCCGACGTAGTCTCCCTTGGGGATTGTGACCTTGGCCGGGATGAGAGCCGTAGGCCTGGCCGGGGCGGCCGGCTGAGGGGCCAGCGCCTGCGGCGCCATGGCCTGCAAGGGCGCGTAGCCCGCCGGGAAGCCGCCGCCCAGTAGCTGAGCCATCCTGCTGGCCGAGTCCCTGATGAGGGCGAACTCGAAGGCCATCCTGCTGAGGAGGGCCGGGTTGGCTCCGCCCTGGCTCTGCCCAATGTCCAGCTCGACCTCGCCCAGATCCATCTCAACGTCCTGGAGCTCCACCTCCTGGAACCGTGCTAGGCGCTCCAGTAGGTCGCGGCTGAGGGGCAGGGTGAGCTTGTCTGGCTTGGTCATGCGGGTCACTCCTTCTCTGCCCTGATGATTACCCTCTCGGCCCTGATCTTGGCGTTCTTCAGTATGATCTTCAGGGTGACTCCCTGGGGGAGCCCCTGCAGCATGGCCGCGGGCAGGGCCCCGGCGGGCAGCTCCATGGTTGGCACCGTGAAGCCCGCCATGGGGAACTGCTGAGCCTGCTGCTGCGCCGGCTGGGGCGCCGCTGCCTCCTTGGGCTTCTCCTCCTCGGCCTTCCACCGGCCCACTATGGGGTGGCTCTTCTCCCGGAGCCACTTCTTGAGGCCGTCGAGGTCCTGGACACTCTCCTCGGTGGCTATCTTGGGCACGATCTCGGGGGGCATGTACTCCTTGATCCTGTCCATGATGTCCTTGGGCATCCAGACGACGCGGTCCCAGCCTCCGTCGGCCTGCAGGAACTTGGGGCTCCTCATGTACTCTATGCTGAGGCCGTGGAACCCGTCCACCTGCCTGCCGCCGGCCGTCAGGTCGCTGATGGTGACGAAGTCGAGGCCGTTCACCGTCTTGCTCTTGTAGTTGCGGTGGACGACGCCGTAGCCGTCCACCTCGGGTATGTAGAAGGCGCAGCCCTCGAAGCATCCGCAGCTCGTGTGAGGGTATCCAAAGGCCGTGTAGAGCTGGACTCGCTCTATCTCACCCAGACTCTTGTCTCTGATGACCTTGTTCACCTGCTCGTACTCGCCCTTCACGGGGTCGATGAGGGCACCCTTGGGTATCTCGAAAACGGGTCCCTTGGGGTCCACCTTGGCGGTGGCCCTGCCGTCGAACCAGCTGATGGCGCCGCAGTTGGCGTACCTCTGGGGCGTGATGACGCATAGGTGGGTTGGGGCGAAGCTCTGGCAGAGGCTGCACCCGTAGAATACGTCCACCTCGTCGTCGCTCATGCCTCGAGCCCTGGCGTCCCTGGCCTCGTAGAGGCCCATGGCCCTGGGGTACCACTCCTCGACCTTGGCCGGTTCGGTGATGAAGGTGATCTGCATCTTCTCGATGAAGGGCATCTCGCTCTTGTAGAGCCTGAGAAGCACGGTGCCCAAGTGGTTGAAGCTGTTGAAGCCCTTCTGGTAGCTCTTCTTGCTGAGCCTCATCTGTATGTCGTAGCGCTGGTTCAGGTGCATGAAGCCCTCGATGAAGTTGACATACTCGTGTAGACGCCGCTCTATTACGCCCTCCAGGTCCTTCTCTATCTCGGCTCCGGCCACATCGATGATCATGCCGAAGGGCGTGTTGGTGCCCTCGGGGAGCTCCTTTATGTCCTTGCCCACGATGGTCATCTTGCCGTCCTCGACCTCGTCCATCGGCTTGGCCTGGACCAGCTCGAACTTGTAGGTCTCCCTGGGGCCACCCAGCTCCAACTGCATGTCGCGGCCCCTGATCCTTTCACCCTCGTAGATGATGCCCACATCCACGGGGATGTCCTCAAACATCGACACTCTACTTTCCCTCCTCTAAGCGTGATACTATCTTATCTACTGTGTCCTTCCAGTCGGGCTCCGGCATCCAGCCGAGGCTCCACTCGGCGTTGGGCTGGTAGCTCCTCTCCAGGCTTATGGTCCTGAGGCTGCTGAAGTTCTTGAGCCCGGACTCCACGAGCCACTCCATGTAGTAGGGGAACCCTGCGAAGACCACGGCGTCGTATGAGCCCAGGCCGTCGAAGCCCCTCCAGTCGGGGTCGCTCAGGTGCTTGCCCAGCACGAAGATGCCCATGCTGTACGCCTTAGTGACGCCCCTGCGCCTGAACTCTCCCACCAGGTGGCCGGTTGCCACTACCGTGATCTTCTCGTTCCTCATGACCCTGATTGCGGTGTCAACCAGGTCCCCGTCTTTGGTCTTCACAGCCGTCGATTCAGACCCTATGACGAGTAGGGGCCTCTTAGCCCTGGATATGAGTTTGGCGGCCACATCGGGGTTGGGGACGACGTTGGCCTTCTTGGGGCCGGCTATCTCGGCCGTCTGCCCCGTGTTCATCTTTGCGGCCACTATTCCCGCCTCCTCACCATCCTGTCGAGGAGGGTCGGATCCGGTGAGGCTATCCTGTCCTCAACCCAGCCCTTGGCCTCAAGTATCTTCATTATCTCGTCCTTCATGGTGAAGGGCACGTCCTGTCCGCGGCGGACGAAGAGGTGCAGGTCGTCGGGCATGGCCCCGTAGTGCTTCTTGTGCAGGTCTATGTAGTGGCTGAGCTTGACTGCGCGGCCCTTGCTGGTGTCGTTGGGCCTCATGGCCAGCTTGGCGATCATGACCATGGCCTCCTCCAGGGTCTCGGCGGCGTAGAACAGATGCTCAGGGGCGGGGCCCACGTAGACCTCCTGGCCGTCCCTGGCGTTGAACACCTTCCAGTCCTCCTCCTTGCCCTGGTCTCCCAGAAGCATCCTGCGGTACTTGGAGCCGTGGGGACCAACCACAACAGGTATCCCCAGCCTCCAGCAGCCCGCCGCGATGGAGGCCGCTTTCTGGCTCATGGCGCCCCACGCGACGCCCACGGCGCCTACGCGGTTGTATATGTAGTCGGCTATCTCCTCGTAGTTGGCCCTAAGGGGCCGCTTGGCGAAGATGTTGGCGATCTTGATGGCGGCCCCCGTGATGTGGCCGTTGGAGACGCAGCTGCCAACGTTAACCAGGCCTCCGGCGTCGAAGTTGCCCGGGTACTTCTCGTAGAGGTTCTGGCCCTCCTCGTCCCTGGTCATGGCTATGTTCATGGCGGAGCAACCCGAGGTCACGACGATGAACCGCCTCTTGAGGAACTCCTCGGCTATGGCGGCCACGTCGCCTCCCCCAGCCGGGTAGTTGGCGCAGCCCACCAGGGCCACGACCCCCGGAATCTCTCCGAAGACTATTGGGCTGCCCACCTCCCTGATCTCCACGTCCTGGATGGCGCCCCTGCCCACCCTTATGGGGTACTTCTCGTTGACCAGCTGGTCCTTGGACGCCTGGGTTATCATGGTCAGTATGGGCAGGTCGGCGGGGCAGGCGCTCTCGCAGCGGCCGCACCCGACGCACAAGTCGTTGAGCTCTGCTAGGGGCCCGTAGTCGCCCTCCTTGGCGGCCGTCATGGCGTCCATGATGGGCAGGGTGTTGGGGCAGGCCCTTATGCACTCCATGCAGGTCCGACACTTGGACGCGATCTCCTTGAGGTCGCCCAGGTCCACCAGCTTCTTTTCGCCCCGCCGCTTTCTGACGGCCATGGCCGTCTTCACGGCGATCTCGCCCACCTTCCTGGGCTCCGTGACTAGGGCGCCCGGCGACCTACCCGAGATGAGGTCGTTCACCACGGCCTCGGCAGGGTCGTGGGTCCTGTCAGGTAGCCCCAGGCAGCTCTTCTCGCTGGTGGCGAGGACGGGGACGCCGATTAGCTTCGCCTGGTCCATGACGTCCGTGCGGATGCACTGCTCGTCCA
The DNA here is from genome assembly GCA_001775965.1 of Candidatus Bathyarchaeota archaeon RBG_13_60_20. Classification (GTDB taxonomy): domain Archaea; phylum Thermoproteota; class Bathyarchaeia; order TCS64; family TCS64; genus RBG-16-57-9. The sequence goes on from MEZG01000068.1 coordinate 35,377, forward strand.
CGACGATGAGGTCGGGTATCCCGGACTTGATGAACTTGAGCTGCCACGAGATGGGGCCCACGATCTTGGATCGCTTGTTGTACCTGCTCATGTCGTGGGCGGTGCAGCAGAGTCCGCCCACCTCCACCTGGTCGAAGAGGTCGTGGTCCATGAGGTAGTCGATGATGTCCACGCTGGGCAACACGTTATGGCCAATGCACATGATGACCGGCTTATCGGGGTTGATCGTGCCGTAGCCCAGTTCAGCCAGCGGCGCCTCTGGGTCGCCTTTTGGTAGGCCGAGCGTCGCGATCTGCATGAGGTCGGCCACCTCCAGGGCGACGTGGTCCAGCATCCCCGCGTGGAAGGCCTTGGACTCGAAGTCGATGTTGTCACCCTCCTGGCCAGTGTGGGCCGCGGCCACCAACTGCACTATCTGGGTCTCCACGTAGTCCAGCGCCTCCTCCAGGTCCCCGATGGTCTGGGGCTTTATGCCGCAGACGAGCCTGACGTGAGGCGCCTCGACATTGGTGTTCAGCGCAGCCACCAGGGGCGTGTCCTTCCCGAACTCCTGTATGAGGTGGTTGAGCATGTGGCGGCCGTGAGCGGCGTGGGTCGCCGCGCCTATACAGCAGGCCAACAACACGATCCTGGACTGCTGCGCGGGCATGCTGATGCCGCAGGCGCCCTTCTTGTCGCCCGTGAGGTCGCACTTGCCATAGGTGCACAGGCAGCACAGATCGCAGAAGGGCATGTAGAAGGGCTTGTACCTGTTTAGGAGCTTCCTGTCCCAGCTTCTCAGCGTGCTCACGGAGGGCATGGGTGTGGGCCCCATGGGTTCCTCCCACTCCTCGTCCATGATCCGGCCGATCTGGATCTCCAGGCCCTTGAAGGTGCCGAGGGTGGATGAGAGTTCATCGAACTTGAGCTTTACGTTCCTGTTCGCCATATGGGTTTTCTCTCCTTGAATCTTATATCATGTTGCATCGTAGTATATTATTTATAGCATTTACAGAAAGTAGCAAGTTTAGCTAGATTTACTAGCACTTGATGCAAAATTCTAAAAACCACGCAGCATAATATGTTAAAAGGAGGATTAAACTTGACAAATCGACCAGCATACAGCCAGCTAGTCAAGGACCTTAGGTCGGGGAAGTTCGTCCTGACCGGCGAGCTGGAGCCCGAGAAGGTAACCAGCCTGGACGAGATAATCATCAGCGCAAAGGCCATGAAGCCCTACGTCGTGGCGGCCAATGTGACCGACAACCCCCTGGCCTTCGCCTACATGAATAGCCTAGTCCCCTCCTGGGTGATACAGAAGGAGGTGGGCCTGGAGGCCGTCTACCAGATGACCATCAGGGACAGGAACAGGCTTGCCATAGTCTCCGACGTCCTAGCGGCGTCCTACCTGGGGATAAAGAACATACTGGCCATATCCGGGGACCACACGGTCCTCGGCGACAACCGGGGCGCCCTGAGCGTGTACGACCTCGACAGCGCCCAGTTCGTCTACCTGCTCCACAAGATGATAGACGAGGGCGTGGACCTGGCCGGGAACGAGATCCACGGCAAGGTGGGGATCAACGTGGGAATAGCGGCCAACCCAAACGCCGACCCGCTGATGCCGGAGGTGCTGAAGATCGGGCGCAAGACCAAGATCGGCGCCGACTTCATCCAGACCCAGACTATGTTCGACATCGACAAGACCAAGACGTTCCTCAAGGAGGTGGAGAAGTACAACTGCCCGGTGCTGGTGGGGGTGTTCCCTCTGAAGAGCTTCGGCATAGCCGACTTCTTCGACAAGAACATTCCCGGCGTGAAGGTGCCGCCGGAGCTGCTGGCTTCCATGGCTAAGGCCAAGGAGGAGCCAGACAAGGAGAGGAGGAGCGCCCTCTACGACGAGGTGAACTTGGAGTTCTTCGTGCCCTTCATCAAGGAGATCAGGAAGACCACCAAGGCCTCGGGCATCCACATCATGGCTGTGCTCTACGAGCGCATCTTTGGGCCGCTGCTGGAGAACTTCTGAGGTGAGATGAGATGATAATAACGAAGGCGAAACCCGAGGAAGAACTGAACGAGATGCTGAAGCCCTACGAGAAGCTGTTCGTGGTGGGCTGCGGAACATGCTCCACGAGCTGCATGACGGGCGGCGAGGAGCAGGTGGCCGAGATGGTGAAGAAGCTGGGCGACCGGGCCATAGGCTCTGCCGTCGTGGAGGACCCCTGCGACCTGAGGATAGCCCGAAAGGAGCTGAAGGAGTTCAAGGCCAAGGTCCAGGGGGCTGACGCGGTGCTCGTCATGAGCTGCGGCGCCGGTGTCCAGACCGTCGGCGACTACTCCAAGAAGATAGTGCTGCCAGCCCTGGACACCCTGTTCATAGGCCAGACGGAGCGCCTGGGGAAGTTCCACGACGTCTGCAAGGCGTGCGGCGAGTGCATCCTGGACGAGACGGGGGGCGTCTGCCCTGTCACCCGCTGCGCCAAGGGGCTGCTCAACGGGCCCTGCGGCGGCCAGGTGAAGGGCAAGTGCGAGGTGGGCAAATACGAGAACGACTGCGCCTGGGTGCTCATATACGACAGGCTCAAGGAGCAGGGCCGACCCGAGCTCTTCGAGTTGTTCAGGCCGCCCAGGGATAACAGCAAGAAGGTGCTCACCCAGCATCACGTCTTCTAGCCTTTTCCCCGGCTTCACCATACCTTCATATGCACTGGCTCCCCACTCAGACTTGTTCAAGGTTCGGTGAAGCTTATTGAAGTGCAAGGGTTTGAGGGACGACACTGTGTCAGTCGTCATTGGGGGCGAGGCGGGGCAGGGCATCAGCAGGAGCGGGGAGCTCTTGGGGAAGGCGCTGATGCGCTGTGGGTTCCACTGTTACGGGACCATGGACTACCCTAGCCTCATACGGGGTGGCCATAACTTCTACCAGCTGAGGGCGTCCTCCAGGCCCGTGTACAGCCAGACGCCCTACGCCGATGTCCTCATAGCCCTCAACAGGGAGTCGGTGGGGCTCCATCTAGGAAGCATGAACGCGGGCGGGGGCGTCATCCACGACGAGCGCGACGCGCTGGAGGAGGGGCTGGGCAGGGACCGGGGAATCAACCTCTACCCGGTGCCCCTCACGGACATCGTGAAGGAGCTGGGGGGCCCGGATATCATGAGGAACACGGTGGCCCTGGGCGCAGCCTCGGCCCTCATCGGCCTCGACGCGGGCACGCTCAAGCAGGTGGTGGCCGAGACCTTCGAGGGGCGGGAGAAGATCATCAAGATGAACGAGGACGCCATCCAGAGGGGATACACGTACGTGGCCGGGCAAGACTACGGGTTCGGGTGCTGCTTGGAGTCAGGGGAGCGCCCCCGAGGGCAGTGGCTCACCGGGAACGACGCGATTGCCCTGGGCGCTATGGCCGCCGGATGCAAGTTCTACTCTGCTTACCCCATGACCCCCGCGAGCCCCCTCCTTCACTACTTCGCGAGCCACGACAAGGCGGGGGGCACGGTGGCTATCCAGACAGAGTCCGAGATAGCGGCCGCCATGATGGCCATAGGCGCCTCCTACGCTGGGATACGCAGCATGACGGGGACCAGTGGTGGCGGCTTCAGCCTCATGACGGAGAGTCTGAGCCTGGCCGCCATGTCCGAGACGCCCCTGGTGGTCATGCTGGGGCAGAGACCGGGGCCCAGCACAGGCCTCGCCACCTACTCGGCCCAGGGGGACCTCCTCTTCGCCGTGTACGGAGCCCACGGAGAGTTCCAGAGGATCGTCGTGGCGCCTGGGGACGTGGATGAGTGCTTCTACCTGGCAGCCGAGGCGTTCAACCTAGCCGAGCGGTTCCAGATACCTGTCATCCTGCTGACGGACAAGACTCTAGTGGAGAGTAACCAGACCACTGACGCCTTCGACCTGTCCAGGGTCAGCATAGACAGGGGTAAGCTGGTTGAGTCTTGGGAGGGGCCCGGAGAGTACCTGAGGTACAGGGACGATGAGGACGGCGTTTCCCCCCGGGCTTTCCCGGGCGCCGAGGGCATACTGGTCCCCGCGAACAGCAACGAGCATCTGGAGAACGGGTTAAGCACCTCCAGCTCCGAGGCCGTGGCTAAGATGGTGGACAAGCGCTTCAGGAAGGCACAGCATATAAGGGCCGCCGTGGAGGGGCTCCAGCCAATCAGGGTCTACGGGGATAAGAGACCCAGGGTCACCCTGGTGGGGTGGGGCGGGACAAAGGGGCCCGCCCTGGAGGCCCTCGGGATGCTCAGGGACGACGGCGTGAAGGCGAGGTTCGTGCAGGTGGTGTTCATGGAGCCGTTCCCCGGCGGCCTGGAGAAGTACCTAAAGGGCACCTGCGTCCTCTTCGAGGACAACAGGTCGGCTCAGCTGGGGACCCTCATCAGGCTCAACACCGGGTATGCCTTCAAGCACGTGGGGCTCCGCTACGACGGCCGCCCATTCAACCCGGGTGAGATCAGGGACAGGGTGCTGGAGGTGCTCGGATGAGCCTCACCATGAAGGATCTGGACACGGGCGCCACCAACACCTGGTGCCCTGGATGCGGCAATTTCGCTATCCTCATGACCGTGAAACAGGCCCTCATCCAGCTGGGCCTCAACCCCAGCCAGGTGGTGGCCGTCTCCGGGATCGGGTGCCACGGCAAGACCACGGACTACCTCAAGGTGAACACCTTCCACGTGATCCACGGCCGCGTGCTGCCCGCGGCCACGGCCATAAAGCTGGCCAACCACGGGCTCACAGTGCTGGGCTTCGCAGGGGACGGCGACGCCTTCAACATAGGGATGGGCCACTTCCCCCACGCGGCCCGCCGCAACGTGAACATGGCTTACATAGTGCACGACAACCTCATCTACGGGCTCACCACGGGCCAGGCCAGCCCCACCAGCAGGCAGGGCCTCGTCACCAAGACCACGCCCAGGGGCAGCGCGGAGCCCGGCGTCAACCCCCTCACCCAGAGCCTCACCGGGGGCGCCACCTTCGTGGCCCGCACCTTCGCGGGCGAGGCAAAGCACATGACCGAGGTGCTGAAGCGGGCAATAACCCACAGGGGATTCGCCGTGGTGGACGTGCTCCAGCCCTGCGTCACCTTCAACAGGGTGAACACCTACGAGTTCTACAAGCAGCGCGTCCGCAAGCTGGAGGAGGAGGGCCACGACGAGGGCGACTTCGAGGCCGCGTACAGGCGGGCCCAGGAGTGGGGCGACGTCATACCCATCGGCGTCTTCTACGTGGAGGAGCGGCCCACCTATGAGGATGGCTTCCCCGCCCTAGCCGGGGGTCCCCTGGTCGGTCAGCCCCTCAGCAGGGACCTTTCCGGGCTCATGGCCGAGTTCAAGTAGCCGCCGCGTCCTCCCCAAGAGGTCCACAGAGGACTGTTGTGTTCACGCGAGCTCCGGGAACAGAGGTGGGGGCCTCCTGTGCCCTGTCGCCTGCTCGTAGGCGTAGGCAAAGCCGAGGAGCGTGGGCTCGCTGAACAGGGGGCCCACGAGCTGGAGGCCTGCGGGGAGGCCGCCGCCTGTGTACCCCATGGGGACGCTGAGGCCCGGCATGCCCGTGTGCGGGGGTATCCTCTGGCTGTTGTCCCCGTGGGGGCTGTCAAGGTCGCCGACGAGGCGGGGAGGGTTGCTCCACGTTGGGTATGCGAGGGCGTCAACCCCTGCGCCCCTCATGGCCCCGGCCACCGTCTCCCTCAGCCTGATGTTCCTGGGCTCCGTGTACACATCCCCACAGCCGGGCTCACACACCTCGAGCATCTGTCTGAGCCTGTCAGCTATGTAGTCGCTGTAGAGGCCGCTGTCCACGATGCTCCTCAGCGTCCTGTGGGGTGGGTCGGGCAGGGTGGCGAGGTACGCCTCCAGGTCCCTCTTGAACGTTCGGCACCAGATGTCTGAGGTCAGCTCCTCGAAATCCGGGACGACTAGGGGGTCCACCAGCTCCGCTCCACAACTCTCCAGGTCGGCCAGGGCGTGCTCGAATACCCTCAGCACATCGGGGTCGGTGGAGGGCTGGTCTGTGCAGAGCCTGAACACGCCGACACATGCCCCCTCCAGGGCGTCGTCTATCAGGGAGCCCGTGTAGCTGCCCGGCACCCTGCCTATGCTCAGAGCCGTCACCGGGTCGGTTGGATCGTACCCGGCGACCGCCTCCAGGACCCGGGCCGCGTCCTCCACG
>MEZG01000068.1:41540-46835 GCA_001775965.1 Candidatus Bathyarchaeota archaeon RBG_13_60_20
ACATGGGGCCCCCCACGTCGTTCCTGAGGTAGAGGGGCACTATCCCGTCGCGACTAGTGAGCCCAATGGTGCTTCTGACGCCGACGAGGCAGCAGTGGCTGCTGGGGCCGCGGATGCTGTTGCCCGTGTCGGTGCCCATGCCGACGAGTCCTAGGTTGGCGGCGATCGCCGCAGCGGTGCCCCCGCTGCTGCCGGCCGGTACCCTGGCCAGATCGTAGGGGTTCCTGGTGGTTCCGGCGACGCTGCTCTCCGTGAGGTAGGGGCTGAACGCCCACTCGGCCATATTACTCTTGCCCAGCACCACGGCCCCGGCCTCCCTGAGCCTCCTCACCATGAACGCGTCGTCCTGCGGCAGGGAGCCCTTCAGGGCGAGGCTCCCGGCGGACGTCTGGAGGTCGTGGGTGTCGTAGTTGTCCTTGACCACGACGGGGACCCCGTGCAGCGGCCGCAGCCTCCCCGTCCTCCTGTACTCGTCGTCCAGGGCGCCCGCCTCCTCAGGCGCCCTCGGGTTGAGGACCACCATGGAGTTGAGGCCGGTGGGCTTGTCGTAGAACCTGATGCGGTTAAGGTAGGCTTCCGTCGCCTGCCTGCATGTCGCCTCCCCCTCCCGGAGACGCCTGTGGAGCTCCCCGACGGTCAGCTCCAGGACCCCGTGTGGCATGCATCTGATGCGCGCTGATACGCTTTTATCTGTATGTTCCTCCAGCCGAAGGGGGCCTGAGACCCTGGGAGACTGAGGGGATTCTCATCCGGGAAAGGTCTAAATCGGCGAAGCCGTACTGTACCTGATTTCGCCGGGGGTCAGGCTTGGCTGCGCGTGAGTACTGGGGGATGGTCCGGGACGTGTTCAGCAACCAGAACATCCTGGCCATAAGCCTCACCACGAGCCTGTGGAGCCTGGTGCAGCAGGGCTGGAACCCGTTCTGGCCCAAGTACATGCTGGACAATCTGGGCGCCTCGGTGACCATCATCGGGCTTATAACCGCCATAACCACGGCGGAGCGGCTGCTGTTCCAGTTACCCGGGGGCATCCTGGCGGACAGGTACGGGCGTAAGAAGATCATTGTCTACGGGACTCTCATCAGGACGCTGTCGCCCCTCATCTACTTCTTTGCGCCCACCTGGGAGTGGATCATCCCGGCCGCCATCATCAACGGGATGGCGAGCCTATACATGCCCGCGTTCTCCGCGATAGTAGCGGACAGCCTCCCCGAGAAGAGGCGGGGAGCCGGCTACGGGGCGTACAATACCATAACCAACGTGCCCATGATGATTGGGCCTCTCGTCGGTGGCCTGGCCATCGAGGCGTACGGCTACGAGTTCGGCGTCAAGTTGTTCCTGGCCCTCCAGGTGGTGGTCGGCCTCATAATGACCGTGGTCAGGCACATGATCCTCCACGAGACCATAGAGTCCAGGCACGTGGACAGGAAGGCGCCCCTGCTGCCCACGGCGGGGACGTTCAGGGAGTTCCCGGGGACCATCAAGGTGATGATAGTTGTTGCCATCATCGGGAGCTTCAGCTCGCGGCTGGTCTTCGACCTCATCAACCTGTACGCCTTGGAGGTGCTCAAGCTGAGCCCGGGCCAGCTGGGGCTCATCAACACCGCGGTGGGGGCCACCTCGACACTCCTGGCGCTGCCCGGCGGGATGCTGAGCGACAGGTACGGCCGCAGGGGCAACATCATGCTGGGCCGCACCGTGTCGCCTCTAAGCCAGGGCCTCGTGACGCTGGCGGGAGGCTTCAACGCCTACTTCGCGGTCAGGGTGTTCAACGCGGCCGGGATTGCCGTGGGCGGCAGCGGCATGGAGGCGGGGGGGCCCAGCTGGAACGCGCTCATCGCGGACATCGTGCCCCCGGAGAAGAGGGCCACTGTGCTTGGAACCATTGGGACACTGACGGCCGTGGTGGCGGCGCCGGGCTCCGTGCTGGGCGGCTACCTATGGGACACCGTGAGCCCTCAGCTACCCTTCCAGCTGAGCATGGTCGTGGGGCTGGTCTCCGCCGCCCTGTTCTGGTGGAAGGTGAAGGAGCCCACGGCCGAGGAGAAGCTGGGCGTCGAGCAGAGGCGCTAGGTCCTCGCCCAGAGGAGGCTGTTGCCCCTCAGCTCGGTCCTGATCCTCTTGGTCTCGTGGAGGTGTCCCAGGTAGGCCATGACCGTGGTGTGGACCAGGAAGTACTGCTGGACCACGTCCAGGTCGAGGCCGTACCGTGTGCAGAGCTCGGCCTGGACTTGCTCGCTGGTCTTGGGCTCGGCGAGGATGCTGTGGACGTCTTCCAGTATCCTGTTGGTGGCGTCCAGGTTCAGCTGGGCGAGGGGCGTTATTTCGGCCACGGGCTCGGTGTGGCTGGGAACGTAGAGGCTGTGCAGCGTGCCTATGAGCCGCTCAAGGGTCTGCAGATGGCTGCCCACGTCCTGGACAACGGGGACCCTGTACTTGTTGATGACGCGTTCGCTGAACACCGTGTCGGCGCAAAACAGAACTCTGTCTACGAGGACGCCTATCTGGTTGGGGCTGTGGCCGGGTAGCGGCACGATCTCAAGCTCCCTGCCGATGACGGCGGCCTTGCCTGGCTGGAGGATGTGGTGGACGGGGCTGGGCCTGGCCATGACGAACCTGTTTCGAAGGTTGCCTATGGGGGCGGCGCCATGGAACAGGTAGAGGGGCTCTAGGATGGGGCTCTGGATGATGCTGGCCTCCACCTCGGGTGCATAGACCTCGGCGCCCAGGTTCCTCACCAGATAGTCGTTGCCGCCGTAGTGGTCCGCGTGGCTGTGGGTGTTGATGATGGCTCTAAGCTTCAGGCCCTCGTCCTCCAAGGCCTTCCTGATCTCGCGTCCAGAGTCCTTGTCCAGGCCCGTGTCGACGACGGCTGCCTCGCCGCCAGCCTTTATGACGCCGATGTTCACGGCTCCCGGCATGTAGGCGACGCCCTCCGCGATGTCGATTAGCGTCAACTCTTCCACCTTGCCTCCGTAGTAGCGCGGGGCGACGGTTAATGGTTGCCCCGCCTTCCCTGGCTGCGGCCGGTCTTAGACTAATTACCTGCATTTACCTAAGACGGAAAACTCTATATGGGGGCGCACCAGCGGCTTCAAGGTTTCAGAGGGCCGGCGGCATGGTCATCGACTCCCTGGGGTACAACATGGTTTTCCTGCTGGCGGCTGGGGCCTCGGCCCTCAGCCTCTTCATCGTGAGGCTGTGGGTGCCCGAGCCGGCTTGGGTAAAGCTGAGTGCAGCCCAGGCTCTGACGCGTAGCCTGTCTAGGGGCTGATCGCCGCAGCTCCCGCCGAAGCCGGTGGCATCTACAAGTCTTTATTGGATAATGGAAATAAACATTTATTTAGTCTGTTTGGGTCTCGTTCATTGGTCAGTGTTGAGGACCGTCTGGAAGGCCGGGGCCGTGTTTCTGGTCCTCTACTCGTCGCTGGTGGCGTGGGATGTGGCTGTCTATAATAGATCGCTGGCGGCCCAGGTTCCCGGGCTTGTGGAGAGGTTCGAGAGTGGCCTGGGGAAACGTTTGGAGACGTACTACGTCGGGATTGACAAATTCTATTACGGCTCCTCGTTCAGGGAGATCTCGTCGAGCGGCGAGTTCACCCGGCTCGTCCGGGAGTCTGGGGCAGAGTATGTTTGGCGGAAGCACGGCGGGCACTCGCCCCTATACGGGACGACCTACTACTACTATGTGGGGATGGGGGACCCCCTTGTGGTGGACTACGTGTACAGGTTCAGGGTGGAGCCGCTGAGGTGGGGGCTATTCGACGTGAGGTGGGGGCTGGGGTAGCGCCCGAGCCTCGTCCAGTGTAAACGTTTTAAATGCGTGTCGTTGGGACTCGTTTCGGGGGTGTGGTCGCTGAATCCGCGTGTAAGGAAGGTCCTGTACGTGGTCGGGTGGTACCTTGTGTACCCCCAGCTGTGGTACCTGTGGCTGATACCCGAGCTATTCACCAGCCCCGACTACAGGCTGATGCTAGCCGCCATCGTGACCAGCTACGTCATTGGGGCGCTGGACACCTACTTCAGACCCTTCAGCGAGAGTATAAAGGGCGACCTGGAGACGAACCCGACGTACAACCTGTTGATGCTGGGGCTCTTCCTGCTGAACCCCCTCTTCGTGGTGGCGGCCTTCAAGGAGGGGCCCGCCATGGCTCTGCTCCTGCCTTTCTGGGGCAGCCCGCTGGTGTCCTTGGCCGGAGTCGCGCTGTTGGCCGTGGGAGGGGCGGTGACGGTGGCGGGGCGAGCGCAGCTGGCCAGGTATGGGTCAGGGGTGCTCCACATCGAGGAGGGCCAGAGGCTTGTGACCACTGGTGTCTACGGGGTGATACGGCACCCAATATACGGCGGGGGCCTCATCGGGGTGGTGGGCCTCTACGCTGCTTTCAGAAGCCTTTTCACGCTCGTGGCGGTGACGGCCCTGTACTTCATTTTGATCAGGCACAGGCTGCTCTTCGAGGAGCGTATGCTAGTGGACGAGTTCGGCGACGAGTACAGGGAATACATACAGAAGACAAGGCGGCTCATACCCTATGTGTACTAAGATATATGGAGGCACCTAAAGCAACCACAGGTTCCATACAAACAACCATTTACGACCCTTATCCAAGCGTATGACACCACGCTTTACTGCGTAACAGAGCCTAACGCTCATAGCATGTCCTAAAGGCGACTAAACAGGCTTAAAGTAAAAATTGGGTGGTCTAAATAGCGTTCACTTCTACTTGGTTGTGATGGTGTACTTGACGTCCAGGGGCTCCAGGGCCCCGTCGATCCTCTCTATGAGGTCCTCAACCTGCTTCATGGTGGGCTTGATGAACCACTCAAAGTAGAAGTCGTACTCGCCCAGGCTCTCACCGCTCTTGCTTATGATGGTGTCGCATCTCTTCCCGCTGATGACGCCTTCCCCGAAGTACTTCATCACCCCCTCCTGAGAGGCCAGGGAGGGCTCGATCAGGCGGTCCCCTAAATCCATCTGGGAGATACCGATATGCGCCGCAATGGGCGTATCCATAATGCAGACCTCGGGCATGCCCACAGCGACCTTCTCGAGCGCCTTCAAAGCCTTAAGCAAGGGCGGCCCGTAGATTCTCACATAGCTTATCATAGCCACTTCACATGATCAAATACATTCTACATTTAAATACCTAAATTAATATACGAGGAATTTTACCTAACACGTCTGGTGAAGGCAAAACAGAAAATTTTTTTTCCGCTTATAACAGGCTAGCCGTTATAACAAAAAATGAGTAATCCCTTCAAGCTTGGAGGGAGAGGGCGCCCCGGGCTTCCACCTGC
>MEZG01000069.1 GCA_001775965.1 Candidatus Bathyarchaeota archaeon RBG_13_60_20
CACCAGCAACATTGGGAAAGATTAAAGCAACCAGCCGCAACTCAACAACAGATAGCGATGTCAAGCGACTTACCCGACCTCTACAGCAGGCTCCTTGAGCGATCCAAGGAGCTGGCGGTCATAGGCTCGGCGGGCGCCATACTGAGCTGGGACATGGAGACCAAGATGCCCCCCGGCGCCGTGGAGCTCAAGAGCCTGCAGCTGGCCTTCATCCAGAAAGTGGGCCACCAGAGGCTCACGGACCCCGAGAACGGGCGCACCCTGGATGCCATCGAAAAGCACCCAGGCTACGGGGACCTCACCCAGCTCCAGAAGAGGAACGTCCACCTGGCCCGGAAGGCCTACGACGAGAACACCCGGCTCCCCGAGGAGCTGGTCGTGGAGATCGCACGACACCAGACCATAGCCGTGAACACCTGGAAGAGGGCCAAGGCGGCAAGGGACTACTCAATGTTCAAACCCGATCTGGAGAAGATGATCGGGCTCCAGATGAGGCAGGCCGAACTCCTCATGCCTGTGAAGGGTGCCAAGACCCCCTACGACGCGTTGATAGACAACTTCGAGCCCAAGATGACGGCTGAGACCATCACCAAGCTCTTCGACGAGATGAAGAGGGGCCTGAAGAGGGTTCTAGACAGGGTCACAGCGGAGCCCAAACCGGACACAGGGTTCCTCAGCCGACCCATCCCAGTATCGGCCCAGGAGAAGATAGCGGACAGCCTCGCAAAGTTCATCGGCTACGACGTGAAGTCGGACAAGGCTTCGGGCAGGATCGACCCCACCGAGCACCCCTTCACCACAGGCTATTACACGGACGTCAGGGTCACCACCCACTACCACAGGGACCACTTCACGTCCAGCCTATACAGCGTCCTCCACGAGGGGGGCCACGCCCTCTACGAGCTGGGGCTGCCCCGGGACTGGATGTACCAGCCTGTGGGCTCCTCGGCCAGCTACGGGGTTCACGAGTCCATGAGCAGGTTCGTGGAGAACTACGTGGGCCGAGGCCGCGAGTTCTGGGAGTACTACCTGCCCGAGCTGAAGAAGCTAACAGGTAAGACCCTGAGGGACGTGTCGCTGGACCAGATGGTGAGGGCGGTCAACTATGTGACCCCCAGCAAGATCAGGATAGAGGCAGACGAGGTCACCTACGGGCTCCACATAGTCATCCGGTTCGAGCTTGAGCGGGACATATTCGCCGGCAAGCTGAACGTGGATGAGCTGCCTGAGGCGTGGAACCAGAAGTACAGGGACTACCTGAGCGTCGAGGTGGAGCACGACAGCGAGGGCGTCATGCAGGACACCCACTGGGCCAGCGGCTACTTCGGGTACTTCCCCAGCTACGCCCTGGGCAACCTCTACGACGGCATCTGGGCGGAGAAGCTGGGCAGGGACCTGCCCGACTGGAGGACCAGGATCAGCGAGGGCAGCTTGAGTGAAGTCAAGGAGTGGCTCACCGAAAACGTGTACGGGTACGGTAACCTCTACGACCCGGAGGACCTGGTGAAACACGTCACCGGGAAGCCGTTACAGGTGAAGCCCTTCGTGGACTACCTGGACAGGAAGTTCAGGGCTCTCTATGGCTAACTCTTTTTATCCCATACCCTCTGGGTGCCCTCTAGCTCCTTGTTGATTATCTCGTCCAGGTCGGTGGAGCCGTACATGGCTAAAAGCTGCTCTTTGGGCAGAACCTCGAGCTCCAGCTTCCTCCACCGGGACACCCCCACCAGCTCGTTGAAATCGGCCCAGCTCACGCCCATCCCGGCCAGCCGCTTAACGTCCCTCGTCTCCTTGAGCACCCGAAGGCTATCCACCATTGCCTTCGTGGCGGAGTAGAGGCACACCATGGGGACGGACAGGTACTTCACGCCCAGCCTCTCCATGTCCCCGATCTCGAAGGGCGGCGTCTTGCCCCCGGGGATGACGTTGAAGGCCAGGGGCGTGGGCACCTCCCTCACCAGTGTCTCAACCTCCTCGTGGCTCTGGGGCGCCTCCACGTAAACGTAGTCGGCCCCCGCCTCGGCGTAGGCGGTTGCCCGCCTCAGCGCGTCCTCGAAGCCGTTCACCGATCTGGCGTCAGTCCGGGCACCCACCACCATGTCCGGGCTCTCCTCGTCCCTCGCTTTCAGCGCGGCGGCCAGCTTCTGGAGCATCTCGTCCACCGGGACGACCTGCTTGCCCGCCATGTGGCCGCACCGCTTGGGCCAGGTCTGGTCCTCGACCCTGACGCCCGCGGCCCCGACCCGGGCCAGGTTCTTCACGGTCCAGTACACGTTCAGGGCGTTGCCGTACCCGGTGTCGGCGTCCACATCCACGGGCAGGCTCACCGCGTTCACTATGGTGCGGGTGCGCTCAAGCACCTCCTGGTACCCGATGAGGCCCATGTCGGGCTGCCCGATGAGGGACGCCGAGATGCCGTAGCCTGATGTCCCAATGGCGTCGAACCCGGCCTTCTCTATGAGGACAGCGGACAGGGCGTCGTAGGCGCACGGGCGGAGCAGGAGCCCGGGCCGCCTCAGGAGCCCCCTGAACCTTATACCCTTCGAATCCATGGGTGAAGGTGAGCCCTAGCCGTATTAATCCTTGCGTGGCGCTTCACAGTTTCATTGATATTCCACGTGTACGTTTTTTCCCGGGATGAGCGTCCCCGAGGAGCTCCGCGGCACCTACAGGAGGCAGAGGTACAGGCTGGTGGGCGCACACAGCGCCGTGAAGACGTGCCACTGGGTGCGCCGCAGCCTCAACACGGGTGGCGCTGAGAACTGCTACAAGAACAGGTTCTACGGGGTGCCCACGCACCGCTGCCTCCAGATGACGCCCAGCCTGGGCCATTGCACCCAGAGCTGCGTCTTCTGCTGGAGGGCCACCCCGGAGACCCTGGGAGTCTCATGGGACCAGACCAGGGATATCTCCGACCCGGAGGACCCGGATGCCGTGGTGGAGGGGTGCCTGGCTGCCCACAGGAAGGCCATGAACGGTTTCGGGGGCAACCCCAGCGTGGAGAAGGGGCTCCTGGAGGAGGCCAAGCAGCCGCTCCACGCGGCCATAAGCCTGGAGGGGGAACCCACGCTGTACCCGAGGCTCGGCGACCTAGTGGACTCGTTCAGGAGCCACGGCTTCAAGTCGGTGTTCATAGTCACCAACGGCACCCGGCCAGACGTGTTGTCCAGCCTCGGATCGGAGCCATCCCAACTCTACGTGAGCTTGTGCGCCCCGGACGAGGAGACCTACAGAAAGGCGTGTAGGCCCATGGTGAAAGATAGCTGGGGCAGAGTCATGGAGACCCTTGAGTTGCTGCAGTCCTTCAGCTGCCCCACGGTGCTCAGGCACACCCTGGTGCCCGGCCTCAACATGGTGAACCCGGGGGGCTACGCTAGGCTGGCGACGCTGTCCAACGCCACGTACCTTGAGCCCAAGGCCGCCATGTCGGTGGGTTCAGCTAGGGCCCGGTTCGGGTACGGCGAGATGGCGTGGTTCGACGATGTCAGGAGGTTCGCCGAGGAAATCGCGGAGAAGTGCAGCTACAGGGTCATCGACGAGCATGGGTGGAGCAGCATCGTGCTACTGAGCCGCCTGGACAGGCCCATCAGGCTGTACTGAGAAGCATTATTAGCCACGAGCTGGGTTAGGGTTCATTATGATCGACAAGATAGGCGTCAAGACCACCATCCGCGAGATGGTGGCCTACAGGGCTCTGAAGTCGGGGGAGAGCGAGGTCGTGGAGTTGGCCAGGCTGAACAAGGAGCTCTACGAGAAGGGTGCCCGGCCGAGGGACCCCACCATGGTGCTCTTCTACGATCCCAAGGAGGAGCCGGAGTGCAGGCGGGAAGTGTTGATCCCTGTGGACAGGGAGGTGGAAGGTGTGGCTACGAAGATGATGCCTGAGTTGAAGGTGGCGTTCCTAGTGTTTATCGGTACGAGTCGTCCGGTGGAGAGCTACTACGAGGAGCTGTACAGGTATATTGAGGAGCGTGGGCTGAGGCCGGCCTCCGGCATGTGTAGTATAGAGGCTGTGTATCAGCCTGCGGAGTACGGCTTGAGCTACGGTAGCCTCATCGATGAGGATGCGCCTGAGCACTGGTCGACGGAGATCATGATCCCTGTTGAGGGGTAAACTCTTTTAATCCTGTTTTCGTCTTGTTTGGCTGCGCGACCGTAGTCTAGTGGTAGGATCTTGGCCTTCCAAGCCAATAGCCCGGGTTCAAATCCCGGCGGTCGCACCACTGTTTCTCGTTGCGTGCAAGTGGGGGGGAGGAGGGGTCCCATCACCGCCACCGCAATTCCCTGTTTTCAGGGTTGTTTTCGTGTTCGGAGGATTTATAGGGCTCCTCTGGGGCGGTGGTGATGGAATCGGTGGGAGGGGGCCATCACCATCTATGCGAGGGTGGCATAGGGGCGGCGTCAACTCTCCTCAGGCTTTTTCTCCTCAACGCGTTTAAAGTACTCTGGGTAGTTTCTGACGTCATCGTGTATCGGCCGGGGTATGTCGGTGCGGGGGAAGTAGACGTCCCTCTCCCCGGGAAATGCCAGGGGGTACCTGGGCGTCTTCTCCTTGACGAATCGGTTGAACAGCACCATGAAGGCCCCCAGTGAGAACACGAGGACATAGGCAGCGAGAAGGTAATCTGCCTCCAGGGCGTACGTGACCGAGACGACTAGCATTGTTGAGGCGGCGACCAACCCAAAGAGGAACACGAGGGGGCGTCTCACGCGTTGTTGAACGTTACCCTTTCATTAAAGTGTATCTAATGGTTCAAGATTTGCGTAAAGGTAGATGATGGGCTAATTATTCATTGAAACCCGGCATTCTTGAAGTTTAATTAATAATCTTGGGGTTATGGCTTGATAGTGAAAACTCGGACACAAGCATCATTGTGAGTACGAGTTTTTAAAGACTTACGCATTGGAGTGAGCACGAGTTTATAAAGGCTTACGCAGTACCGTTTTTAGGTTCCTTATCAATATAACAGAGAGGGGCGCATCAGATTCCATGGGTCACAAGATCAGGGCGGTCACCTTCGACCTTTGGAACACGCTTATCGAGGTTGTAAGCTACACAGATGCAAGGGTGAACGCGCTATATGAGGCCGCTGCGCATGCGGGGTTCACAGCCCCCGTCGAGGCGGTTGCCGAGGCCTTCAGGGACTCCGCTGCATGGTACGAGAGGGAGTGGAGGACGCGGCACGTCCAGGTGGACTCGGGGGCCAGGCTGGACTACATGCTGGGGGAGCTGAGTGTCGAGCTGGCCCCGGCGGAGAGGATAGCCTTGGCCGAGGAGTTCGAGAACGTGTTCCTGAGGAGCCCGCCTCCCCTGAAACCGGGAGCACTTGAGGCCGTGACCCAGCTCTCACCCAGGTACAGGCTGGGCGTAATCAGCGACACGGGGATCACGCCGGGCCGAGCCATGAGGAGGTACTTCCAGGATAGGGGCCTGATGAGCCACTTCTCGTCCCTCGTGTTCAGCGACGAGACGGGGCTCTGCAAGCCGCACCCCGACGTATTCACGCGGGCTCTGCGTGAGCTTGGAGCCGAACCCTGCGAGGTTGTGCACGTGGGGGACCTCTGAGGACTGACGTGGCCGGGGCCAAGGGGGCGGGGATGAAGGCGGTCTGGGTGAGGAGCCCGTACCAGGACGGGGAGTCAGACGCCGAGCCAGACTACACCATAGACTCGCTGCATGAACTGCCCAGGATCATCGAGTCGCTGGACCGCTGAGCCTTCAAATACGGGGGCCCCCCATAGATGGGTAACTTGATCAGGGCCGTCACCTTCGACCTCTGGAACACGCTGGTCCACAACAGGAACTACGGCGAGTTCAGGCTGCCGAAGCTCAAAGAATTTCTGAGGGCCAACGGCGTGGAGCTGGACGACGCCCGGCTCCTAGAGGTCTACCAGGCCGGGTTCAGGTACAGCTCGGAGCTACACAGGGCCAGCGGCCGCAGGCACGTTCACACCGGCGAGATCGTGGGCCACGTAGTGGACCAGGTGGGCCTCAGTGGCAGGTGCGACTGGACGCCGCTGGTGGAGTCCTACGAAGAGGCCATCCTCAGCGAGCCGCCGAGGCTCAGAGATGGTGCCCGCGATACCCTGGAGGCTCTCCGAGGCAGGGTCAGGATGGGGCTGATAAGCGATACCGGGACGAGCCCGGGCCGCGTCGTCAGGCGCATCCTGAACGATTATAGTGTTCTTCAATACTTCGACGTGACGGTGTTCAGCGACGAGGTGGGCTACTGTAAGCCCAACGAGGTCGTGTTCAGGCTGGCCCTGGAGACGCTGGGCGTGGAGCCCGGCGAGGCGCTGCACGTGGGCGACCTGCTCAAGAACGACGTGGCGGGGGCGAAGAGGGCGGGCATGCACACGGCGTGGCTCAAGACCACGGATCAGGAGTACCCGCCGGAAGACGCACCGGAATACATCATAACGAGCCTCACGGAAATCATCGGGATCGTCGAATCCGCGGGGTGAACCGCCCAATCTTCTCAGCGTAGCGCCGGTACCCGTCGCTGAACCGGGCCGTGAGGAGCCGCTCCTCGGCATACACGAGCCTGGCAACCCCCACAACGGCTAGTATTGGTACCAATACATGTGGTTCAGCGACCTTTAAAGCCAGGACATATTGGTACCAATACACTCTGATATGCAAGCCTAAAGGGCAGGATGCAAATCGAGGCACCTTATTGGACTTAATACCGCGGCTTGCTGACCACGGCACCGGGTATTGGTACCAATACCGTCTACACGGGATCGCTGTACCCCAACAGCCAGAGGAAACCGTGGAAGATGGCCTTGACGAGGAAGCTAATGGTACCAATAGCCGTCAGCGAGGCCCAGAGCCCGCTGGAACGCGGAACCTCTGCACCGCTGGTTCTACCCCTCCTCGCCCTGATCCCCGTGACCATGTCCTGAAGGTTGACGCCAATAAGAGTTAGAAGACCCAGCAACGTGGCTGAGGCGGCGAAGCCGGGAACCATGGCCCTGATCAGCGTGAAGCAGAATCAATAGTTGGATTGTGGGTCAGTTCACGTGGACGCTTATCCTGTCCTCGTCGCACGTGAATCCATAACCGGCGGCGTTCAGCTCCTCCATGGACAGCCTGAGCCAGTCCCCGAACCCGCCGCTCCGCGTGTTGTCGGGGTTCATGCTTGAGGCGTCGCCCAGATCGTAGGTATCGCATACGGCGCATAGCACGTGCTTCGCGGCCCAGTAGTCGAGGGCCACCGGGTCCGTGCTTGCCGCTACCACGTTGACCTCCGACG
>MEZG01000070.1 GCA_001775965.1 Candidatus Bathyarchaeota archaeon RBG_13_60_20
GACAAGATAAGGTTCACACCCTCAGGCACAGAGGCCAACATGCAGGCCCTCAGGACGGCACGCGCCGCCACAGGCAGGCGCCTCATAGCCAAGTGCATCGGAGCCTACCACGGCAGCTGGGACGCAGTCCCCCTAACGATGGAGACCCCCGACGTCCCCAGGGCCGTCCTCGACCACACGGTCCAGTTCCCCTACAACGACGCCCAAGCCGCGGTGAGCACCATCAAGAAGCACCAGTCCGACCTGGCAGCCGTCATCGTAGAGCCCACCATGCGCGACATGGCCCCAGAACCCGGATTCCTCGAGGCAGTGCGCGAGGCCACCGAGGACAGCGACATCCTCCTGGTCTTCGACGAGGTCATATCCTTCAGGCTCGGGCCCTCGGGGGCCCAGGGAGTCTATGGCGTCAAGCCCGACGTGACCATCATGGGCAAGATCATAGGCGGCGGGTTCCCTGTGGGCGCCTACGCGGCCGTCGATGAAGCCATGGCGCCCCTGAGCATACCCGAGGCGGAGTTGCCCGCGACAGCGTCTCCGGCCCTGGGCTTCAGCGGCACCTTCAACGCGCACCCGGTCACCATGGCCGCCGGCCTGGCCGCCATGAGGCTCCTCGACGAGGCCAGCTATGCGAGGCTGGCCGCCATGGGCGAGACCGTGAGGGCCGGCCTCCGCAGGGTCCTCGAGGAGGAGGGGGTCCGCGCCCACGTGGGCGGCGTCGGCAGCTTCTTCTCCCTCGCCTGGACCGACCGGCCGGTCAGGGACCACGCCTCATCCCTGGCCGCGGATAGGGCACTCAGCATCCTCTTCAACCTGGGCGTGATGAACAGGGGCTTCTACCTGCTGGGCCACCCCAACCTCTCCACCGTGCAGAGCGGCGGCGACCTGGAGGGGTTCCTGGAGGCCGCGCGAGGCACCATCAGGGAGATGAGGACCACCATCGCTGAGAGGGGCCCCCACCTTCTCCGCTGAGCCCGTGATAACATGGGGGCCCCGTGATACAGATCAGCGTTACATCAAAGCCTAAAGCTGGGGCCAAACGGCTACCCCATGAACAGCGTCGAAGCGCTTCTATACGCGGCCCTCTACGCCTACGCGGCCATCGGCCTCGGCTACGTCCTTAGGAGGCTCAGGGAAGGCGGTCTTAGTCTCGAGCCCTAGTGGCTCACACCTCAGACCCTTCGCCCCCACGAGTATTTCCTCTCAGCGCCTTCCCACTGTTTTAACCGCCTAGCCGCCCACTACCCCAGCCCACCGATCATCGGTCCCCCGAAGACTTGTATCACGACGACATGCCCGTGATGCAGGTTCGCGCCTAGAGGAGGCCACCGATAAGGCGATAAGCCCCCGGTGAAGCCTCAATACCATGAAGCAGCCCACCTTCCTGGACATCCTGGACGCCCAGCGCAGGATCAGGCCCCACCTCGCCCAGACGCCCCTATACACGTACCCCACCCTCAACAGGCTCCTGGGCTTCACGGCCTACGTGAAGCACGAGAACCACAACCCCACGGGCGCATTCAAGGTGAGGGGCGGCATCAACCTTGTGAGCAGGCTGGGGCCCGAGGAGAAGAGCCGCGGCGTCGTCACGGCCAGCACGGGCAACCACGGCCAGAGCATAGCCCTCGCCTCCAAGGTCTTCGGCGTCGAGGCCCACGTATGTGTCCCAGTGGGCGCCAACCCCGACAAGGTGACCGCCATCAGGAGCCTCGGCGCGGAGATAGTGGAGAGCGGCCGCGACTTCGAGGAGGCCAGGCTGAACGCTGAGCGGCTCGCCGAGGCCCACGGCTACAGGTACGTGAGCAGCGGCGACGAGCCCCACCTCATATCAGGAGTGGGCACCATAGGGCTGGAGATCATGCAGCAGGAGCCGGCCATCGACACGGTCATCAGCCCGGTGGGATCCGGCACCGGGTGCGGCGGCACAGCCATAGCAGTGAAGAGCATCAACCCGGGGGCCAGGGTGATAGCTGTGCAGGCCGAGAACGCCCCCAGCGTGTACAGGAGCTGGCTGAGCGGCGAGCTTCAGCGCACCGATTCGGCGGACACCATGGCGGACGGCCTCGCCACCCGCAGCGCCTTCAGGCTGCCCCTCCAGATCCTCAGGGACTGGGTGGATGAGTTCACCCTGGTCTCGGAGGCGGAGATACGGCGAGGCGTCAGGCTCTACCTGGAGCACTGCAGGACCGTGGCAGAGGGCGCCGGGGCCGCCCCCCTGGCCGCGGCCCTCAAGATGCGCGACGAGCTTGCCGGCTGCAACGTGGCCCTGGTGCTCAGCGGAGGAAACATAACCCTCGCCGAGCTCAAGAGGTGCCTCGAGGCGGCGGACCCAGCCTGAGGGCGGGCACGACGGCACTGTTGTATGCCGCGGGGCCGGCCCCGAGGGGTGGACACTGGCCCATCCCGGCGACCTGAGATCTGGAAGACGGAACATGTTTAGATATGAGCCGCATCACGTGGCTGCCGCGATACAGACTTAAACCCTTACACTTCCTAACTTGTGATGGTCACGGTCACGTGGCACGGCCACAGCCTCTTCCAGGTGCAGGGGTCGGCCACTGTGGCCACCGACCCTCACAACGGGGAGAGCCTGGGCCTACCCGTCCCGGCGTTCAGGGCCGACGTGGTGACGGTGAGCCACAGCCACGGGGACCATGTCAGCGGCCTCGGCCTCTTCACGGGCGCCACGGTCCTCTCGGAGGCCGAGGAGTTCACTGTGAGGGGCGTCCGCCTCAAGGGAGTGGAGTGCCACCACGACGACGACAGGGGCCGAAGGCAGGGGCCCAACTTGGTGTGGAGCTTCAACCTCGACGGCGTCAGGTTCACCCACACGGGGGACCTGGGCCACAACCTCACCGCCAGGCAGCTGCAAGAGATAGACCAGACGGACGTCCTGTTCATCGGAACGGGCTCCGACGTGGCCATGGCCGAGGAGAACGCCCTGCTGCTGGACCCCCGGGTCGTGGTGCCCATGCACTACGAGACCCCGGGCCTGGTGTTCCCCAGGTTCAAATTGAAGGCTGTGGACGAGTTCACCGCGGGGAAGCAGCGGGTCGCGCAGGTGGGCAGAAGCCACGAGTACACGCCGGAGACCCTACCCCAGAGGCCCGAGGTCCACGTCTACGCGCCGCCTAAGTTATAGAGGGCCGCCGAGGAACCATACCCATGGACGGCGTGAAGACTATCGTAGCTAAAGCCGCCAGGAGTCTCAGGGAAAGGGAGTCAGCCAGGGACGAGGCCCTGGGCCGGGCCCGCCGCGCAAGGATGCTGAGCAAGAAGGCTATCCTCCACCTCCACAACCTGGAGACGGGGGATGCCGAGGATAGGCTCCTGGAGGCGGGGCGGCTCCTGTCCGAGATCACAGGGTACACGGCGGCGCACCCCGAGATGGGGTTCTACGAGGACGTGGAGGCCGCCCGGCAGGAGTACGCCGAGGCCCAGATACTCTACGGGCTGAACACGGGCGCCGGGTACCCCTCCCCTGCTAGCCTAGGGGTCCCCGAGACCGACTACATAATGGGGCTGGCTGATGTCCCCGGGGAGCTCAGGAGGCAGAGCCTGGACCACCTCAGGGCGGGCCGCCTGGACAGGGCCGAGGATAACCTGAGGATGATGGAGGAGATATACATGAGCCTGGTGGAGGCCGAGGAGGCCAGCCTGCTCCTCAGGGGCCTGAGGAGGAAGCTAGATGTGGCCAGGGTAGTCAACGAGCGGACCAGGGCTGAGATCACCGAGGAGGCCGGCAGGGCCAAGCTGACGGGCGAGCTCAGGAGGCTGGGCGAGAGGCTGCCGTAGCCCGACGCGCGCAGCGCTACTTGTGGCGCTTGATCCTATCCGCCTTCCGCTCCGCCTCCCTGTAGGCGAACTTGCGGCTCGTGCTGATCTGGCTCCTGTGGAACCTGTGGACCTCGCCGCCGGCGTTCACGGCGGCGTAGAACTCGGGGTACCCCATCTCCTCGCCGTGGAGCTTGGAGATAGCCTCGTTCAGGGATGCCCTCCTCTCCTCGTCAGCGGCGTCGAAGGCGTCGCTGTAAGCCTTGTAGGCGGCGACGAACTTGAAGTCGGAGCCGCCGAAAACCAGTTTCTCTAATGGCTTCTCGCTCATACTCTAACTTTCCGGTCACCATCAAGGGTGCGCCTCCAGATATAAGTGTCTCCGTCGCGCGCAGCTGGAAATAGTCTAAAGAGCGTCGGGAAAACCGTATCAAACGGTACCCCGAGGCTCGTCCCAGGGGTGCATAAAAGAAGAAGGAGTGAGAGAGTTGAGCCAGAGGAGGCGAAGCTTCGACAGAGGGCCGCGCGAGATGCACAAGGCCGTCTGCTCGGACTGCGGCTAGGAGTGCGAGGTCCCCTTCAAACCCACTGAGGGGAGGCCAGTGTACTGCCATGAGTGATTCGAGAAGCATCGGGCGCCGCGCCGATACTAGGATATCGTACGTAATTACACACGATTCCATTCATTTTTCATTACCTCGCTGTAGAGGCAGCCACAGCACTATTGAACCGGGTTACAGGGACCAACACACATTATTTATATCCCGCCCGCCCCATCCATTCTCCGCTAGACAGGGAAGAATGAGATTATTGTGTATAATCGCCTGACATGGTTCTCAGTCTCGTCGGGTCTAGCGGGTTCTATGGAGGAAGCAAGGTGAGAGAGCACCCTATCCGGATCTACGACACTATGACTAGACGGAAACGCCAGTTCAAGCCCCTCAACCCCCCGGAGGTGACCATGTACGTCTGTGGCCCCACCGTCTACGGCGAGCCCCACATAGGCAACCTGCGGACCTTCACCAGCGGCGACCTCATCCGCAGGTGGCTCACGCGCCGCGGCTACAGGGTCATTTACGTGATGAACATCACGGACATAGAGGACAAGACCATCAGGGACAGCGGCGCGGCTGGCAAGACCCTCAGGGAATTCACTGACCACTATACGGGCGTATTCCTCCGCGGCCTAGACCTGCTCCAAATAGGGCGCGCCACGGCCCACCCCAGGGCCACCGCGTACGTGCCCCAGATGGTAGAGTTCATCTCCGGGCTGGTGGAGGGAGGCTTCGCCTACGAGGCCGAGGACGGCGTATACTTCGACATCGACAGGTTCCCCGGCTACGGGAGGCTGAGCGGCGTGGACCTCAGCAAGACTGAGCGCACCGAGCGAGTCGCCTCTGACAGCTACGACAAGGAGGACGCCCAGGACTTCGCCCTCTGGAAGAAGGCGACCCCCGAGGAACTGAGCCGCGGCATCTTCTTCGAGTCGCCCTGGGGCAAGGGCCGCCCAGGCTGGCACATAGAGTGCAGCGTCATGAGCCGCGAGCTGCTGGGCGAGACCATCGACATCCACGCCGGGGGCGAGGACCTTGTATTCCCCCACCACGAGAACGAGGTGGCCCAGAGCGAGAGCCTCACGGGCAAGCAGTTCGTCAGGTTCTGGCTCCACATGAGGTTCCTTAAGGTGGGCGGCCGCAGGATGGGTAAGAGCCTGGGCAACTACGTGAGCTTCGACCAGATACTGGAGAAGCACAGCCCCGAGGCCCTCCGTTACTTCTACATCAGTACCCAGTATAGGAGGCCCCTGGACTTCACCTGGCAGGCCATGGAGGCCGCCGAGAACACGGTGAGGCGCCTGGGGAACACCCTCGACCTTGTTGACGATGCCTTGAGGGGGCCCGACGACAACCTCGACTACGGTGAACGTGAGGATGGGCTCCTCAAGTCGGTGAGGGCCGGGGAGGAGGCCTTCGGGGCAGCCATGGACGATGACTTCGACACCCCCGTTGCCCTGGGCCACCTCCACGCCGTCGCCGGCGCCATCAACGAGTACATAACGGGCCCCGCCAACAAGGGGGCTCTCGCGGAGGCCGCCCGGGTCTACAGGGGGATGCTGGGCGCGCTGGGCCTCTTCGAGGAGAGGAGGGGCCCCGATGAGGCAGCGGACAGGGTCATGGCGGCCGTGCTTGGCCTCAGGGACGACCTGAGAAAGGCTAAGAACTACGCCTTCGCGGATATGATCAGGGACAGGCTCACGGAGGCGGGGGTGACCATCCAGGACACCGCCGGCGGGGCCGCCTGGAGGATGTCCAAGGGCTAGCATGTTCGCGAGCGGGCGCCCATCTCGGGGGGAGCTCCTCCGCCTTGAGGAGGAGCAGCTGGCCCTCGCCCTACATGTATCCGAGGACGGCCCCGAGGGGGAGACGGAGCTGATAGCGGGAGTAGATGTAGCCTACAGGGGCGGCGTGGCTTACTCGGCCGCCGTGGTCCTCGACGCGGACCTGGGGCTTGTGGAGACCGCGGGCGCCCAGTGCGTCTCCGGGTTCCCCTACGTGCCAGGGTTCCTCGGCTACAGGGAGCTCCGGCCGGCCATGCTGGCCCTGGAGAAGCTCACCTGCTTCGACGCGCTGATGGTGAACGGCCACGGCCTGGCCCACCCCCGGGGCTTCGGCCTGGCCAGCCACCTGGGCTTGGCGGTGGGCGTGCCAACCGTAGGAGTGGCGCGCAGGCTGCTGGTGGGCCTTCCGGAGGACCCCTGCGCCGACGAGACGAGGATACTCCTCGGCGGCAGGGTCATAGGCGCCAGGCTCATGGCCCCCTCGGGGGGCCCCGTCTACGTCTCGGTGGGCCACATGGTCTCCCTGGACGAGGCCGTGGCTCTCGTGAAGGAGTACACACTGGAGGGCAGGCTCCCGGAGCCGCT
This sequence comes from Candidatus Bathyarchaeota archaeon RBG_13_60_20, assembly GCA_001775965.1. GTDB lineage: Archaea > Thermoproteota > Bathyarchaeia > TCS64 > TCS64 > RBG-16-57-9. The sequence continues at coordinate 6,695 of MEZG01000070.1, forward strand.
GAGGCTAGCCCACGAGGCGGCCCGCCTCCTCATGGAGGAGAGCTAGCACGGGGAAACAGGTTTTTACCCGGTGAGCCGCCACTCTACCCATGAACCAAGTTAAGGGGAGCGCCTTCGGCTGGCTCGGGGACCATGCTGGGGACATGGGCCGGATGAGCGACCAGCTGTTCAGGTGGGCCGAGCCTGGGCTCAGGGAGTACAGGAGCAGTAGGCTCCTCGCTGATTACCTTGAGAAGAACGGCTTCACGGTGGAGATGGGGGTCAGCGGGATGCCCACTGCGTTCACCTCGGAGTGGGGCGAGGGGGGCCCCGTCATAGGCTTCTTCGCGGAGTACGACGCGACGCCGGGCCACAGCCAGAGGCCGGTGCCCTATGAGGAGCCCGAGGTGCCCTACGGGCCCGGCTTCACGGATGCCCACAACATGCTTGGGGTGGCCAGCGTCATGGCGGCGCTGGCCGTGAAGCACTCCTCCGAGGAGCATGGCCTCCCGGTGAGGGTCAGGCTCCTGGGGACGCCCGCGGAGAAGCTGTGCGTGGGCAAGCCCTACATGGCCAGGGACGGCCTCTTCGACGGCATGGACTGCCTCCTGGCCTGGCACCCCGGGGGCCCCACCACCGTCTTGGGGGAGGACTGGCCCCGCACCTACAAGAGCGCGCTCTACAGCTTCAGTGTGGGGGCGGCCTCAGAGGGGCAGAGCGGCGCCGTCTCGTACCCGGGGGCCCTGGATGCGGCCGTCCTCATGTACAACAATGTGAACACCATGAAGGAGCACATGCCGGCCCTGATGCGCCGCGGCGGAAGCATCAACGAGTTCATGATGATGGGCGGACAGTGCACCGTGGCGAACCCGGAGTTCAGCCAGCTCGTCTACGCCTGGAGGAACGGTAACCTCTCCGACCAGGAGGAGGTGGGCGCCGTCGTCGACCGCTGCGCCAGGGGCGCGGCCCTGGTGGCCGACTGCAGCGTCGAGCCCAGGGTTCTCACTGCGGTTCGCACGGGTCTCCCCAACAGGGCCATGATGGAGCTGGTCTGGAGGAACCTGCTGGAGGTTGGTGCGCCCGCCTACACGGAGGAGGACGTGGAGTTCGCCAGGTCCATTCAGCGCACCCTGGGCGTCAAGCCCATGGACGAGCCCCTGTACACGAGGATCGTGCCGCCCGAGAAGGCGTATGGCGAGTTCCACCCTGCTGACGACATCAACGAGTTCACCTGGCACTGCCCCACGGCGCGGCTCTACGTGAGCAAGGCCCTGGCTCCTACCCCCGGTGTCTCCTACCCCAGGTGGGCCAGCAGCGCCCTCTGCGGCGTCGGCGTCACCCACAGGATGGGTATGTGCGCGGCTAAGGTGCTGAGCGCCAGCGCCGTGGAGCTCCTCATGGACCCCGCGATTCTGGCCGAGGCAAAGGCCGAGTTCCTCAAGCGGAAGGATCGCCGCGATGAGCCGCCGCTGCTGCCGCGGGGCCTCAAGCCGCCCATCGAGCTCAGGTGGCCCGAGTGGGTAAGCAGGCCTGGGGACCAGTGGTGGATACCCCCGCCGTGACCTCCCTTTTCTGGTGTACCTCCGGTGCTATTTATATTACAAGAGGAATCTCATCGCAAGTACTTTATAGAAAAAAGAGAAACTTGTAACCGCTCAAGGTGTGATGAATGTCGAGCGATAACACTAAACTGTACGCGGGAGTAGTCATCGCCCTCATCCTGGGGGCGGCGGTGGGCTGGTTCGCTAAGCCCGAGCCAACGCCAACGGGAGACACGGTGCCTAAGTCAACGTACGACGCGCTTCAAGCCCAACTCACCCAGACTCAGAGCCAACTCACGCAGACCCAGAGCCAATTAGCCCAGGCACAGGCCCTGATAGCCGAGCTGAGTAAGCCGCCGA
>MEZG01000071.1 GCA_001775965.1 Candidatus Bathyarchaeota archaeon RBG_13_60_20
CCTCGGCAAGATCATAGGCGGGGGCTTCCCCGCCGGGGCCTTCTGCGGCCCCGAGGAGATAATGGAGCGCGTGGACAACGTCAAGTACCCTAAGCCGGAGGAGAGGAGCGCCCACGGCGGCACATTCACCGGGAATCCTGTGAGCGCCGTCGCCGGCAACGCCACCATCAAGGCGCTGGAGGACGGCAAAGTGCACGGGCACATCGACGGCCTCGGCGAGAAGATGAGGGGCGGCCTCAGCGACATCTTCGGCCGCTCCAGGCTGCCCGCCTCCGTAACCGGCGTCGGCTCCATGTTCGGCGTCCACTTCATGCCCGAGCGGCCCAGGAGCGCCGGCGACACGGCCCGCTGCGACTTGGACGCCACACGCGCCTACTTCAGCCACATGCTGAGCCGAGGAATCATATACCTGAGCCCAACGGTGAGCCACAGCTGGATAAGCGGCCCCCACACAGCGGTCGAGGTGGAGGAGTACCTCTCAGCCACGGAGGAGTTCGTGAAGGGCTACAGGCCCTGACTCCTCTCCACGGCCTTCAAAGATTCGTCCAGCACCTCGATAACCGTGTCCACCTGCTCCTCCGTGATTATCAGCGGCGGAGCGATCCTCAGTGCCCTGCCCCCGTAGCTGCCCATGCTCAGCACGAATACGCCCCGCCTGAAGGCCTCGGCGCACACTCTAGTAGCCGCCTCGGGGTTCGGCGTCTTTCTCTCCCTGTCATTCACGACCTCCACGCCCAGCAGCAGCCCCAGGCCCCGGACGTCGCCGATGAGCGGGTGGCTGTCCATGAGCTCAAGTAGCCTCGCCTTAATGTAGGCCCCCGTCTCCTCGCTGCGTTCGCACAGCCTCTCGTCCCTGATGACATCCATGGTGGCGTGGGCCGCTGCCACGCCCAGGGGGCTTGCGCTGAAGCTCTGGGCATGTATGGGTATCGGCTCAGGATCCGTCGACTCTAACAGATCGCGCCTCAGGACGCAGGCGCTGAGGGGCACGCCGCTGGCCATGGCCTTCCCAAGCAGCACCACGTCCGGCTGCACGCCCCAGTGGTCCATCCCCAGCCAGCGGCCGGTCCTCCCGAACGCGGTTTGCACCTCATCGGCCACCAGCAGTATGCCGTGCCTGTCGCAGAGCTCCCGGAGCCCCCTGTGCCACCCCGGCGGCGGGACGTGCCACCCAGCGTCGCCCTGAACGGGCTCCACGAAGATGGCGGCCACCTCGTCGGCCGGCACGTAGCTCCTGAAGGCATAGTCCTCAATGTATTCAAGGCAGGCTAGGCTGCAACCCGGGTGCTCCTGGCCCAGGGGGCACCTGTAGCAGGACGCGTAGGGCATGTGGTAGACCCCGGGCAGCGTGGGGCCGTAGCCGCGCTTCATGCTCGGATCGTAGCCGCTGAGGCTCAGGGCCCCCATGCTGCTGCCGTGGTAGCTGCCCATGAAGCTGATGACGCCTGGGCGGCCCGTAGCGCGGCGGACAGCTTTGACGGCGAACTCGTTCGCCATGCTGCCGGCCTGGCTCCAGTAGACCTGAGCGGGTCCCAGGCCCGTCATCTCAGCCAGCCGCTCCGCGAGGCTGAACGACTGCTCGGTCTGCCAGTGGATGCTCCTCCCGAGCTGCCCCCTCACGGCCTCCACGACCCTGGGGTGGTTGTGGCCAGTGTTCACGACGCAGCGCCCCGAGATGAGGTCCAAGAAGACGTTGCCGTCTGGGTCCCTGACGTAGACGCCCTGAGCCGTGTCCACTATGGGGGACGAGTAGCCGCCCGGCCCCACGCCCACGGAGGCTAGAAGACGCTCCACCTTCGGGCCGGGGGGCCCCGCCACGATCCTGGGGCCGCTGAGGTGTCCAACCACCGATCACACCAGACTCATGGTCGCCCCCCCGCGTTAAAACACTTATCGGGGGCGACGAGGCTCATTCTTCAAAGGCTACAAATATCACCGGCGCCAAGTTGTTGGTGCCATGTCCGCCATCATCATCCGGTACCCCCTGATCCTACTCAACCTCAAGACCTACGAGGAGGCCATGGGGCCGCGGGCCATCGAGTTCGCCAAGATCGCGGAGCGCGTCTACGAGAAGACCGGCATAACCGTCGCCTTGGCCCCCCAGGCCGTGGACCTCCAAGCCGTGGCCGAGAGCACGGAGGCCCCAGTGTTCGCTCAGCACATAGACCCCGTGAAGCCGGGGAAAGGTACGGGCCATATCCTCCCGGAGGCCATGGCCGAGGCGGGCTGCGAGGGCACCCTCATCAGCCACAGCGAGAGGCCGCTGCCCCTGGAGGTCATAGAGGCCACCATCAAGCGGGCCAGGGAGGCTGACCTTTACACGGTGGTCTGCGCAGACACGGTGGAGAAGTCCCGCAGGGTGGCGGCCCACTCCCCCGACGCGGTGGCCATCGAGCCCCCCGAGCTCATAGGCTCCGGCATACCGGTCTCCAAGGCCCAGCCCGAGATAGTGCGGGGCGCGGTGGGCGCCGTCAAGGGGGTGAACTCCAAGGTCCGCGTCCTCTGCGGCGCCGGCATCACCGATGGGGAGGACGTCACGGCGGCCCTTGAGCTGGGAGCCGAGGGCATCCTTGTGGCCAGCGGGGTCGTCAAGGCCAAGGACCCCCAAGCGGCCCTCATGGACCTGGCCCGCGCCATGCAGAGGTGGAAGCCCCCCGTGGTAGACGTGGTTGGCTAGCCTGGGCCCCTCTCGTCATCGAAGCTGAACACCTCCTCTATGGGCCTCCCGAACACCTGAGCTATGCTCCAGGCCAGGCGGAGGCTGGGGTTGTACTTGCCCTTCTCCAGGAACAGTATAGTCTGCCTGGTGACGTCCACAAGCTCGGCCAGCCTCTCCTGGGTGAGCCCCCTCTCCTCACGGATCTCCCTCATCCTGGTCCGCGTGAGTTACTCCCCCTTCAGGTACGAGTGGTACACCCATGAGACGATGAATATGGCCCAGCTGGCGTACATGGCGCCCGCAAACCTGCCGGCCACGGGGACCATGGCCAGCCAGGGCGCTAGCCCAGCCAGGTCGTCGAAGAAGGCCAGGAAGCTGAAGCCCGCGCAGACCACCACGAAGGCGTTCCGCGCCGCCTTGCTGAACACGGCGCTCATGCGCTCGTCGTACAGCTTCTCCCACTTGAGGCCCACGACGAAGCTGAGGCCGATGCCCGCGCTCAGACCCGAGACCAGGTCGCCGGTCAGGTACCCGTAGGCCACGGCGCCGGCCACCATGGATGCCACGCCGAGCCACATAACCATCCTTCTGGTCTTCTTGTCCTTTATGGGCTCCTCGCCCACGAACCGCTTGCTTAACACGCTTCCGAAGGCCATGCCTAGGGCCACTCCGATGGCGAGGTTCCCCATGAGGTAGCCCCACACGAGCCCCAGCAGGATGCCTGTTGCCCAGCCCGCGGCTCTCTTTGTCCGTTCGTCCATCTCCCTTCACCATGTAAACTATTTCTAACGTAATATATTTCTAACGTAAGATATTTTTAACTTTTTCGGATCACCGGTTACGGAGAAACACCAAGAGTAGTTGAACAACATAAACAAGTGAAAAGATCAGGCCATCAGGGGCCGTATACTCCCCAGAAGTGGCGGACCTCCATGTCCTCCGGGCTGTCGGTGCCGTGGCCGCCCCTGCCAGTGGCCGGGTCAACGTGGGTGCCGTGGTCCGGAAGGAAGGCGATAGCCCTCCTGTACGCGGCCCAGTCCCTGCCGAACGCCTCGCTGAGCCGCCTGAACGTGGCCAGGTGGCGCCTGAACGCCGCCACGGCCTCCGGGCTCGTCGGCGTGGTCCTGTGCATCACGTCGTCGTACTCCTGGTTGTACGCCAGAATCACATCAGTATCACCGTCCTCCATGAGCTTAAGCGCCCTAAGCTCCACGTCGGGGTCGTACTCCTCCGTGTAGTAGCTTATGGGCCGTTCGCGGAAGATGAGGTCCACGCTGCAGCCCTTGACGGCCACGAGGGCGACCCTCTTGCCCGCCTCGGCCAGCGCGTCAAAGAGCGTCGGGCACCGCAGCACGGGCTTCTCGTACTTCCTGATGCCGTGACCCTCCGGGGGCAGCCCGGTGAACATGCTGCCGTAGCAGACGGGCGTCCAACTTGGGCTCGCTGCCCTCATCTCAACCTGGATGGGTGCCGCGTCCAGCACCTGCCGGAACTCGTCCCGGTACGCCTTGTACAGCCACTCACCGACGGCGTCTGGGGCGTAGATGAGGAGCCTCTCCAGGGGTATGCCCCCAAGCTGCCCATCTGCGGCCTTAAGAACCTCGGCAACAGGCTTGGATGACACGCCCTTCGGTGATGGAACCTTGAAAAGGGAACAGACTGTTGGTGTCACCGACTCGATGCCGTACATGGGTACGAAGTAACAACTGGGTAGATAACGATTGAGAAGAGAAACAAAAGAAAGAGGTAGATTCGCTTACTCGATGAGGTAGACGATGTATACGCTCACGGTCACCGTCAAGCTGCCTTCCAGTATCGGCGTTGGCGCGTAGCTGCCCTTGGCAGACTCGGCCACCGCGTCGGTGTACATCCTGGACGGCACGTAGCTGCTCTCCGAGACGCTCTGGACACCGGTTATGGTGATGCCCAGGGTCTCGGTGATGACCCCGGCTTTGGCCTCGGCGTCCTCTATGGCGGCAACGTAGGCGTTCAGCTTCAGCTCGTTCATCATGGCGTCGCTGAGCTGGAAGCTGACTCCGTCTATCCTGTTGGCCCCGGCCTCGGCGGCTGCGTCGATGACGGCGCCCACCTTGTCAAGGTCGCTGATGGTGACCTGCACGATGTTGGTCACCGTGTAGCCCCTGAACAACTGGCCACCCTCAGTCCAGTCGTACCTGGGGTAGACGCTGTAGCTGACGGTCTGGATGTCGTCGTCGGTGAGGCCCTCGGCCTTGAGGGCGGTGATGACCGCATCCATGATGTCAGCGTTCATGCCGATGGCAACGCTCGCGCTGTAGTCCTCCGTCTGGGCCCCCAGCGTCACCGTGGCCTCGTTAGCCGTGGCTGAGGCGCTCCCGCTTCCCGAGAGGCTGAGAGTCTTGGCCTGGGGCTCGGTGCCCTGGTAGGTGAAGGACTGCGTCCCCAGGGACGTTCCCACGCCTGAGGGGAACCTGAAGTCGACCCCGGTATTCGTCGCGACCTCCGATGGTGCGCCTGGCCTGTAGGCTATCATGGCGCCCGCCATGACTATGCTCAGGCATATGGCTGTGACCGCGTAGATTTGCTGTGACTTGTTCATATTGGTCACGTAATGCTGCGCCGGGGCTGCTAATATACCCATCAAATAGAACAGGTGTTCAAAGTCCTAGAACAGCTAGCTGTCACTGTACTGCTTGTAGTGGTCGTATATCTCCTGGGCCCGCTCCTTGAGCTCCCCGCCCAGGTTCTTGTCCTTGAGGGTCGTCGCCCCGTGGTAGTCCAGCCTATGCTTCAGCCAGTAGTAGTCCTCCAGGAGGAGGGCGTACTCCAGCTCGAACTCCATGGCGCTGAGGTGGGCCTCGTACACCTTCTCCCTGGGGCCCTTGCTGTGGGTGTCCTCACCCACGGGAACGCCCAGGCGCTTGAGCTCGCTGACCTCCACCACCTCGTGGAACATGAGGTACTCGTTGCCTATGATGTCCCTGATGGTCACGGCCTTGCCGTGGTGGGCGTCCC
>MEZG01000072.1:0-2915 GCA_001775965.1 Candidatus Bathyarchaeota archaeon RBG_13_60_20
TGCATTAACGGGAGCCCCCGGAGAGACGGCAACGCCGAGGCCGTGATAAGGGAGGCCATGGACGCCGCTGCCAGGGAGGGCTCCGAGCCCGCCCTACTACGGGTTCGTGAAGGCGGCTTACGACAAGAAGCTGGGAAACAATGGCCCGAGTTTTAATTCATGCTCTACTATTTCCCATATTACTTTGAGTTTCTCGGAGGAAAGGTGATTTTCATCTCATCGATTTCTTCTACACTAGATTCGGTTTCAGCCCCTGGTTCGTCGTCAGGCGGCAGCTCAAGGGGGATCAATGTGGATTCAACGGTCAACAGTATTTCATCGCCAGACCCAGATACATCTAACTCCGTGTTCGGGATCTCGTAGAAATCGACGAATTTCTTGGGTATTTTAAACTTTATCTTATTGTCCTCTTTGGTTAAACACGACTTCTGAACCAGGATGCACCTATCTTTCAACTCGTTCCGTAATATAGGAGTCACCTGGATCGCGCTCCGAGATAGTGCGCAAATGTAGACGTCTTCTCTCCATACGCTCTCGTCCAGTCCGGCTAGAGGGAAAGACACCTCGTCAAAAGGCTGGGTTTCGGTATCTGAGGCGCGGACTTTTTTTATTAAGCCTCTGTTACGCTTAAAATACGCTACGTCGACGAGTCCTTGTTTCTTTAGCCTGTTTACGCTGTGGTCAACACGGCCATTGGAAATATCGTAGTGCTCCGCTATCTCTCCTATAGATGAGTCGGGGTTTTTCCTGATGTAGCTGAGTATGAGTTCGTCAGTCTCTTTTCCTCGTTCCCTCATGACTGTGGGGGCGTCACGTCCCCGTCGATTGCTTTCCAAAATCAAATCATATTATCTGCGACGCCCATATTATAAAGGTTTGGAAGCTTCCGAACCAAGATATTTATAGTTTACGCAGAATGTTAAAGAAGTGCCGTATAAGCAAATTCGGTTCTCGCAGGCAGCCTACGAGTGGCTGGAAAGACACAAGGATATTTCAGACTTGAAGATCATGAACATCGCCATGCACAGATCAGGCGAATTAACGCTTAACAAGGATGGCACATATACACTCAAGTCTGGTATCATTTTACATGGAAAGTATACCAATTTGTGGCTCAAGGTGAGAGAAAGAGAAGGTGAAACGCTTACTGAGGTGATCGTTCTCAAGCTACATTTAGGTCACTTACGAGACTCCGCAAAATTTTGAATTTAACGACATGGCTTTATTTTGTCCAGCGTTCAATTTTATTTGAATAGCACATGGGTTTAAGAAAGTTAGCTGCGTTTTCGCTTATCATATTAATAGTGGCGTTCATCCTCTTCGCCTCAGCCTCCGATGGCCTGGTAGGGTTCAGGGTGGATACCGATAAGGAGACGTGTATCGTGGGCGAGAACGTCACGGCCACAATCATCCGCTACAATCACCTGCCATTCGCAACTCCAGAATCAGCCATTACTAGAGCCTCCTTCAGCTGCACCCTCAACGGTGAGCCTCTCAGAGGCGGGTACGATGCGCACCTTACCCCGGGAGGCTCCTTCTATTTCGCCACTCCCGGGTCAGAGTCGTGGCTCTTCCCAATCACCGTGACCCCCCAGGTGAACGGGACCCTGGTTTTCACGGCGAAAATCGGCGCAGATCAGCCTATTGTGTGCGAGAAACAGGTGGTGGTTCTACCGAGGTGAACGTGTCATTGATGCATATGTCAGGCCCGACATCCAGACCAAAGCAATAACTTGGGGCTATGTCCCCACGACTGAGAGAAGCTCTCCAATGCCCAAGCTGCCCCTAAGCATATACGCCCACACACCGCACATGTATCGAAGGCTTGGGCGGAATGGTCAAGATACTGTGCATCAACGGGAGCCCCCGGAGAGGCGGCAACACCGAGGCCGTGCTGAGGGAGGCCATCGACGCCGCGGCGGAGGAGGGCGCGGAGGCCGAGCTGATGAACCTGGTGGACTACGACCTCAAGCCTTGCACCGGCTGCGAGGCCTGCTTCGAGGCCGAGGCATGCACCATAGACGACAACATCGAGCAGGTGTTCGAGAAGATGCGCGGCGCCGACGCCGTAATCCTGGCCAGCCCCGTCTACTTCTTCAACGTGACGGCCCAGATGAAGACCTTCATCGATAGGGTCGGGTACCTCAACATAGCCAGGGGGAGGAGGCCCTTCAGGAACAAGGTTGGGGGAGCCATAGCCGTGGCGGCGAGGACCGGCTCGTCCGATGCGCTCTCCCAGATAGCCCTCTTCCTGTCGGCTTCGAGGATGATAACGGTGGCCCCACAGGTGACGGTTCTCGCCTCGGAGAAGGGAGACGCGTCGGGGGACACGCGGGGGATGGACGACGCCCGCGAGCTCGTCGCGAACATGGTCCAGGTGGCCAGGGCCACGGCCTCACTGCGATCGGCACGGCTGGGAAATGCCGGCTAGACGGGGGTCTGACATGGAGAGAGCAAACGACGCCATCATCGAGTTCCTTGAGGAGGTCTACGACGGCCCCAAGCACCGGTACACGTGGTTCATCGGCAACGCTCCGGGCTCTGGGCTTCTGGGGACGTTGAGGGGGTTGAGCGCCGAGGAGGCGTCGACGCCGATCGCCAAAGAGGGAACTACGATAGCCGCCCACGTCGGGCACCTCCTCTGGACGCTTCAGAAGGTCAACTCGTTTATGCGGGGCGAGAATCCGAGGTGGGACTGGTCTGAGAGCTGGGCAGTGAGGCTCGTCGAACCGGAGGCGTGGGCTTCGCTCATCGGATCGCTGGAGGCGGAGTCCAGGGCGGTGGCAGAGTCGCTGCGCCTCGGTTTCGCCTGGAGCAGCGACGATCAGTTCAAGGAGGTGCTGGCACTGGTGCCTCACGCGGCCTACCACCTGGGGGCCGTCCGCCAGATGGCCCTGGTGATCAGGGCAGAGCGC
>MEZG01000072.1:2948-5501 GCA_001775965.1 Candidatus Bathyarchaeota archaeon RBG_13_60_20
GGCCTGGGCAGGCTCCTCAACTTCCAGGCCATGAAGGGCATAGGCGTCGCCAGGACCAGCGCCCTGGTGGGCAGCAACCCCGTGATAACCACGGCGCTCTCCATGATAATACTGGCGGAGAGGCCGACGGCGACGACCATCCTGGGGGCCCTGACCGTGGCGTCGGGCGTCGCCCTCATAAGCGGCGCCCAGGGATTCACGGTCGACCGGCTCTTCCTCGTCGGCCTCGCCTCGGCCCTCAGCTACTCCCTCAGCAACATAGCTGGAAAGGCGGGGCTCAACGCCCAGCCCGACCCATTCCTCAGCGCCCAGGTCGGGGCCGCCGCCGGGCTCCTCTTCTACACGCTCTACTTCGCGGCTACGCGGCAGAGCCTCAAGGTCGGCAGGGAGAGCCTCGGCCTGTTCGCGGCCACGGGGCTCCTAAGCAGCGTCGGCTGGCTCGCCATGATGAAAGCCCTGGAGCTGGGCGCCGTCTCCACCGTCACCACCATCGTGTTCAGCTACCCCCTCATCAGCCTCATCCTGACCCGGGTCCTCATAAGGGACGAGGTGCTCACCGCCAGGACGGTGGTGGGCTCCGTGCTCGTGGTTCTCGGAGTCGTCGCGGTTATACTGCTATAACTTCAATCTACCTGCGATAAAACCAGCCTCGTGGACATCACGTCGACCTCCACTATCCTGGCGCCGTCGAGCACGGTGGGCTTTCCCAGTATGTCTCTCAGCGTAACCCTGAGCCCCTCGGCGCGAGCGTAGATGATGTCCTCGGCCACCTTCACGCCGTCGAGAAACACCTTGAACTCGCACACTACCCTCCGACCTCCCCCAGTATCTTCAGTGCCTTCAGCAGATGCCTGGAGACCTTGTCCGACTCGGCCGCCGCGCGCCTAAGCTCCTCCGCCGCCCCGCCCACGCCCATCCCGTCGGCCTCGGCGGCGGCTTCCTTGAACCTCCCACCGTGCTCGTCGTTGTGGTGAGCCCAGTGTTCGATGAGCTTGACTAGCCTCAGTCTCTCCTCGCTTAATCCACCCATGCTTGAGAAGGTGTCTGCCTCCTTAAAATAACCTTCAGGACAGCGACCAGGCGGACAACCCGGAGCGCGACGGGAGGCCATTAAGCCGCCACCCGATCAAACTCGGTGCACGAGGCGCTCATCACTCGTTGTAGATTGGGTTGGACCACGCGGACCTCCCCTCAAAGTCCGTCACCTCTATCCGGACGTACTTCTCGCCCGGCCGCCCAGGGTAGCTGGCCGACGTGAGGGGCCTTCCACCGGCGTGGAACTTCATGCCCAGGGATGGCGTCGAGATGAAGGACACGGTCCTGGCCGGGGAGCACTCCACGTGTATGACGCCCTCACCGTCGACGGCGATCCCCCTGATCTGGGGTCCTGTGCTGGAGTAGAACAGGCCCCCGCGTATGGCCGCCAGGATGTCTGGCTCGTCCAGGGAAGGCGCCCTCACCATGATCCAGGCCCCACACGCGTCCACGGGCATGGTCGGCCTGTCGGCGCCGTGGTGGTCGTCCACCGCGAAGATGAGGGGCCGCCTGCCCGCCGCGATGAGCCCGTCCACGTGCGACGCGGAGAGCCCCGTGTTGCGCTCGTAGTCGCAGCTCGTGTTGTATATCTCGACCCCGCACAGCGCGTCTACGGCCATCGCGTCATTGTGGCTCAGGCCAGACCAGTAGGGGTGGGCCAGTACGCTGACCCCGCCGAGCCCGTTGATCTCGTCCACGACCCGCTGCGGGTCTGTGCCATAGTCGAAGTCCCTGAACGGCAGGGTCTCTTGTATCCCCACCCCCACCAGATGGTAGTGGGTTCCCGCGTGCGACCTGCCCACGCAAAGCTCCTCGCCGGGTATCAGCAGGAGGCCCCGGCCGTCCACCCCGCCGACATCCGTCACGACGCTGTGGTCCGTTATGGACAGGAAGTCGTATCCTGCCCCCAGGTACATGGAGACCAGCTGCTCCGGCGTCCTGGTCCCGTCCGACCCACTGGAATGGGTGTGAACATTCCCCTTGAACCACCGGCCCCCTGCCTCGAAGGGGTTCACGTAGAAGCGCCTCAAACCCTATCCCCAGTACCGTGTAGGGCAACCGAGATATGGTTTGCCCCACGGTCGAGGCCAGCCCACAATTAGCAACTTAATGCATCCTGAGAAACGTTCACTTTATCCATGAAGCGGCCATCTCGCTGAAAAACGTGAATAACAACCTACTTGTTATTCCTAGAACTCCGAAGAGCCCTGAAGAATAGAGGGGCTAGGCCCGGTAGACCACCCGGCCGCCCACCAAGGTCGCAACCACGCGGATGTCCTTGATCTCCTCGGCCGGGCACGACAGAATATCCCTGTCCAGCACGATGAGATCCGCCAGCTTATCGGGCTCCACGCTCCCCAGCAGGTCCTCGTCCTTCCCCAGGTACGCCCCGTTCCACGTGTACACCCGGATCGCGTCCATAACGCTGACCGCCTCCTCGGGGCCCACCACCTTGCCGCTGCTGGACCGGCGCGTCACCGCCTCGTAGATCTGGACGAAGGGGCTGTAGAAGGTCAC
>MEZG01000073.1:0-7061 GCA_001775965.1 Candidatus Bathyarchaeota archaeon RBG_13_60_20
GCCCCGGTCGGCCAGCTCGCTGGCCGCGGTTAGGCCGGCGATGCCCGCCCCCACGACTAGGGCCGACTGGTGCCTCTGGTAGCTGACCACGTCCATGGACCTCAGGGACTTCGCCTTGGCGACCGCTGAAGCCAGGAGCCTCCGGGCCTTGGCCGTGGCCTCGCCCCTGTCGGGGTGGACCAGGGCCACCTGCTCCTTGGAGTTGAGTATGACTAGGTTCTGGGGGTCGAGCCCGCCGCCCTCCATGACGGCCTCAAGGGGCCTGCCGCACACCGACCTGGTGCAAGCGAAGGCCACCACCTTCTCGCCGCCTCCCTCCATGGCCTCGGATAGCTCCTCCCGCACCGCCTTGGTGCAGGCCGCCTCCGTGGTCAGGATCTCGGTGACGCCATCGATGCCCCTGACGAAGGCCTTGAGCTCGTCTATGTCGAGCCTGTCCTTCAGGACGCCGCCGCACGTGCAGAACAGTACCTGTACGCTCATGGCTATACCTCCTTGACCTCCACCATGCCGCCGTCCACGGCTATGTCGAAGTCCACGGCGTGGACGCTGCAGCTGGTGCACGGGTCGTAGCACCTGACGATCTTCTCCAGCCTCCAGCACGCCTCGGCCCTCCTGGCCGGGTCCGCCAGTTCCGCTGCGTACAGCTTGGCGTTCTCGTAGAGGTCCTGCTGTATGAGGGGGTGGTTGTAAGTCGTCGGCGCCATGATGTTGGCGTACCTTATGAGCCCCCCCTCGTCTATGACGTAGTGGTGCGTCAGGATGCCCCTGGGGGCCTCTATGAAGGCAGCGCCCTCGCCGCCCCTGCTCTTCACGGGCACCCTGATGTCCTCGCCCGTGATGCCGGGGTCCTCCAGCATCTGGAGCACCTCCTCCTGGCCGGCTATGAGCTCGGGTATCCTGGCCAGGTTGAAGCCCTGGACCTGCAGGCAGGTCCTGGGGAACAGCTTGAGGTACCGTTCCTCGTACTCGCATGCCACGGGGAAGGGTATCCTGCTGGCCACGTTGAGCCTAGCCAGGGGCCCCACGCGTAGGCTGCCGCTGGCGCCCTCGGGCTTGTAGTACGGCACCTTGGTGCTGCTGTGGGCCCAGACGGCCTCCTGTATGTGGTCGTAGTACCTTGACGGGTGGAACCGGGCCAGCTCCCTGCCTGTGCCCGAGATGATCCGGGCGTCGCCGTCGTAGACGTCATAGTGGCCGTCCCTGCCGTTGACGAGGGCCATGAAGTTGGTCTCCACGTCCGGGAACTGGCTGCACGCCGGGGCGTCGCTCTCGTATATTTCGAAGACGAAGTCGGCGTACGCCTTGATGAGCCCCAGGACCTCCCTGCCCTCCTCCAGGAGCTCGTCGCGGCGCTGCTCCTTCAGCTGCAGCGTCTGGCCGCCCGGCACGCTGGTGACCACCTGAACGATCCTGCCGCCCGTGGCCTGGACCACCTTGTTGCCGTAGGCGTGTATCTTCAGGGCCGCCTTGCCGATCTCAGGGTACTTGCCCATGAGGGCTATGAAGTTGCGTCCATCCGCCGGTAGCCCTGCCATGTCGGGGATAGCCAGGAAGGCGCTGTGGAGGCTGTGACTGGTTATGTAGCCGCCGGCGTTCATGAGCCTCCTCAGCTTCACCGCCGTCTCGGGGGGCGTCACACCCCACGCGTTCTCTATGGTCTTCACCGAGACCAGGTGGTGGCTCACGTAGCAGATGCCGCAGATGCGCTGGGTGAGGCGGGGCGCCTCCTCGGCGCGCTTGCCGGTGACCAGGTACTCAAAGAACCTGGGGGCGACGGTGACCTGGAACTTTAGGTCGTGGAGCTGGTTGTTCTTGATCTCTACCTTGATCTTGCCCATGCCCTCGATCCTGGTGAGGGGGTCCACCTCTACTATCTCTGTCATGTCATTTCCTCCTTGCCAACTCCGAGATCATGGACTCGGCGTACGTGAACCTGTAGAGCATGCCGCTGTAGGTGTTAGGGTCGAATCCCTCTCTGAGCTGCGTGAGGAGCCCTGTCATGGCGTCGATCATGGCCAGGCCCTGGTCGTCCACCTCCAGACATTTACCGCGGCACCCCTCGCAGGTGTTCCCCGACTGGGGGCAGGGGGCCCCGCATCCGCCCATGGTGGCTGGTCCCATGCAGAAGTATCCCTGCTCTAAGAGGCACCTGTCCGGGTCGGGTATGTCCTCGTGGATGCGTTTGAGGTTCACGTCGTACTCGCCAAGCCTCTTCCGGGGGCAGTCGTCGCACACCTGAGTCATGTTGACCGGGGGCTCCTTGCCACCCAGCAGAGACGTTAGGGTACCAGCGATGTCGGTGACCTCCGGGGGGCAGCCCGGTATCGTGTAGTCCACCTTGACGAAGTGCTTGATGGGGTGCTGCTCCGGGAGGCTCTCCAGGTGCGTGGGGATAGTGCCCCGGTCGGTGCCCCTGTGGTTGCTGTAGATGAGCTCCATGAGCTGGCCCCCGTCCCTCAGATTGGCGAGGCCAGGGATGCCCCCGAAGGCGGCGCAGGCGCCTAGGGCGATGACCACCTTGCTCTTCTCCCTGATCTCCTTGATGACCTCCTCCTCGTGCGTGTTCCTTATGCCGCCCTCCACCAGGGCCACGTCTATGTCGGCTGGTATCTCCTTGGCGTCTATCAGCGTGGGCGCGTAGACGGGCTCGTTGGCCGCAAGAATCTCCACGAGGGCCTCGTGGAGCCCGAGGGAGGCGACCTGGCAGCCGCTGTCCCCGGCCAAACCAATAAGCAATATCCTAGCCATCGTATCTCCTGCCTAAACGTGAACATTGGGGCCCAGGCGCCGGGCGTCACCGCGGACGGGCTCAAAGATACCTTCCGGTTTAACACCTGTCTTAGGCATCCTGGGAATCTATATGTGGTTTAAATGCGATCATATATTGTTTTCGACCCCAAGTTATGTCGAAAAATACATGCGTAAGTGGCGTAATTACCGTAAATAGTGGGCTACTTGTCGGTGAGGAAGCGTATAAGATCCTCCACGCCCCCCATGACGCTGACATGTATGGGGCCCATGGGGTCCTCCCCCTGCAGTGCTACGCTCACGTGGCCCGCGTAGGCGGCCTGCCTGTTGAGACCGAAGCTCAGCTCGTTGCCCCTGGTCCACCTCGTGAGCACCACCCTCAGGGTGTCCCTGATCCTGTCCTGGGCGATGCGGCTCCTGAGCTCCTGCATCTCTTTGAGGCTCGTAAGGCTGGCCGTAAAGGCTTGGCCCCCCTGGTCGAGGCTGAGCTCGACCCCGCTGAACAGGTTCCTTATGGCTCTCTCGACCTTTGCTGGGTCCTCGGTGGGGCGAAGCTCGGCCCTAATCGTCGCCTTCAAGGTTTCCCACCTTCCTCAGCAGCCTGTCGAGGCTCCTCTCAAGCTCGTCGACGCCGTTCTCGTTTGTTATAATGTAGTTGCTCATGGCTATGGCGTCCCCCATGCCTAAGCCCAGCTCCCTGTGGTCCCGGTCCCTGAAGACCTGCCTGTTGGCCGGGTCGTCGCTGCGGCCCCTCTCCCTGAGCCTCCTGTACCGGGTCTCGGGAGATGCATGCACGGCCACCATGTAGACGCGGAAGGCCTCCTCGAAGGCGTACACCTCATCCAGGCTCCTGACGCCGTCCAGGGCCACCCTGCCGTTGGGCTCACCTATGATGAGGGGGATGCACCTCCTGGCCACCGCGGCGTCGCCCCCCGTCTCCCTGATCTCCTCGGCCATCCTGCCCAGGCTCTCCCGCGTGGGGGGGAGATTCCTCATCCTGACCTCGTGGCGTATCACGTCCCCCATGGTGAGGACCGTGTAGCCCTTGTCCCTCAGCATGTTGGCGAGGGTGGTCTTGCCTGAGCCCGCCATCCCGGTTATGAGTAGGAGAAGCCTATTAGCCGTCACTGGACCCTCACCAAGCCCTCGAACCTAGTCTTGACGTATACATGATCCAGGCCGGCCCCCAAGGCCTCCCTGGCCAGGCTGAACATGTGCTCCCGGGGCGGCCGGTCCATCGCCTTCAGCTCCGGGGACAGGACCTCGCCCTGGTTGTCGAACTGCTGCAGGTAGTATACGTCCACCCGGCCCCTTATGTCCTCGGCGATCCTCCTGATGAAGGCGGGGTCGTCGCTCACCGTGGGGGCCACGGTTGTGCGCGCCTCCATCTCCAGGCCTAGATCCTTGGTCAGGTCCAGCACGGCGTCCACCGAGTTCACTGCTTTCCTGGCATCGGGGATACCGGTGGTTCGCCCGTACTCCTCGGCGTCCAGAGGCGCCTTGACGTCGAGGGCCACCCTGTCCACGAGCCCCGTCTCCAGGACCCTCCTAGCGGCCTCGTAGATGGTGCCGTTGGTGTCAAGCATCAGCTTCAGGCCGAGCCGCTTCACCAGCCTCGCGGCCTCGATGAGGGCGTCCGGCTGGAGGAGGGGCTCGCCGCCCGTGAAGACCACGGCATCCAGCTGTGGTACGGGCTCCATGCCCGTCCTGAGCCTGTCCTCCAAGTAGCTCAGCGGGACGCTCTGGCCCGAGTCCAGGGGCAGCAGACCCGAGTTCTGGCAGTAGGGGCACCTGAGGTTGCAGCCCGCGAAGAAGACGACGAGGCTCACGTTCCCGTACCAGTCAACGGTGCTCATGTCCGTGACTCCGCCGATCCTCATGGAGGCCGCCCCCGTCAAATCGCTCACCCTTCCTATGGGGGGCCCCATTTTAAGGTTTAGGCGAGTGCCCCCAGGATGTAGACGCCTGTGAAGATGATGGCGCTGCTGGCCACCCGTATCCACCTGTGCTGCTCGCCGAGGATGGTGACGCCTATGAGGGTCCCCAGGACGACGCTGGCCTGCCGCAGCGCCAGGGTGTAGCTCACCTGGGTCATGCTCATGGCCAAGAGGACCAGAATGTACCCGCCGGTCATGAGGAACCCGGCCGCCGCCGCCCTTGGCAGGTTGCGGCGGGCCTCTGCGGCCAGGCCGCCCGTGCCCCTCCTGAGGATGGCGACCGTTGCCAGGAAGCTTGTGTTGAAGACGATCATCCAGAAGGCGTAGCGGAGGGGAGCAACAGCGGTCACCCCCATCTTATCGGCTATGGAGTACACGGTGGTGCCAAGGGCCGCGACCAAGGCGTAGCGGGACGCAGGCTCCCCCAGCCTCCTCAAGGGCTGGAGCAGCTCCGAGCGGCCGGTGCCCCTCAGGTGCAGCGTGTAGACGCCCACGAAGATCACCAGAATGCCGGCGAGGCCCCACGGCGTCACGGTCTCCCCCAGGACCAGGGCCGCCGCGACTGTGACGAAGACGGGGCTGCTCCTGGCCACGGGGTACACGACGCTCATGTCGCCCCCCTCGTAGGCCCTGCCCAGGGCTAGGTAGTAGACTGTCTCGGCGGCTGCGCTCACGGCCAATATAGGCACGGCCTCCACGGGCAGGCTCAGGTCGGGGAGGACCAGCCAGAAGACGGGCAGGAACAGGGCCAGGGCGGCCAGGTTCAGTAGCGCCATGAAGCTCTCCTTGTCCCAGGCCCTTTTCGCCATCAGGTTCCACAGGGGGTGGCTCACCGCAGAGACCATGATGAGGGCGAAGGGCAGGGTCTCCAAGGCGGCTCACTCGACGTACATCGGGTTGGTCCAGGCCCTGCCGCCGCGGCTGTCCGTCACCTGAACTCTAATGTAGCGCTCCGCGGGCCTGGGCTCGTAGGACGCCTCAGTGAGGTCGTCCCTCGCCTCCTTTATGCAGTCGCCCAGGCAGGGTACGCTGACGAAGGCGATCTTCGCCACGGGCGAGCACCTGACAGTGACCTCGTCGCCTCTCACCTCGACGCCGTGTATGGAGGGGCCGCTGCTGCTGTAGTAGAGGCCGCGGCGCAGGGCGTCCAAGATCGACGCCTCGGACCGGTCCCTGCACCGTGCCACGACCCAGCCGCCAAAGGAGTCGTCGGGGACATGGGGCCGCTCCCTGCTGTGGGCGTCGTCAACCGCGACGGTGTTCACCCTGGCTCCGGCTGTGAGGGCGTGGTCCCAGTGGGCCGCGGCGTCCCCCCTGTCGTTGAGCAGCTCGCAGACGTGGTTGTAGACCTCCAAGGCCGCGAGGCCCTTGAGGGTCGCGGCCTCCCCGTGGGTAAGCCCCGACCAGTAGGGGTGGGCCAGAACGGCGATGCCGCCGGCCCCGTTCACGTGGTCGATGACGGCCTGAGGACTCACAGCGGGGTCCGCCTCGGGGAAGGGCAGGGCCTCCCCGATGCCCAGGGCGACCACATGGTACAGGGTGCCTGCCCCGGTCCTGCCAGCGCTGAGCTCCTCGCCCTGTAGCATTGTTAGTCCCCCGCCGCCCAGGCCGCGGGTGTCCACGTACTCGCCGTGGTCCGTGACGGCCAGGAACCCGTACCCGGCCTCCCTGTACCTCTCCGCGTGCTCCTCGGGGGTGAGGCGGCCGTCGCTGTTCACTGTGTGGGTGTGGAGGTTGCCCCGGAGCCAGACGCCCGGCTCGGAGAAGGGGTTCTCGTAGCTGAGGCCCATGCATACTGGTGGGCCCGCCCCCGTTTATCGGTTGCCTTCATGGTAACGTTAAATGGCTGCGGCCCCACATTGAGAGGGACTATGAGCGTGAGATGCTTCGTGGCCGTGGAGTGCGGCAGCGCCGAGGTGCTCAAGGGCCTGAGGGACACGGAGGCACGCCTGGCCGCCACGGGCGCCGACCTCAAGTTCGTGGAGCCCGAGAACTTCCACCTGACCCTCAAGTTCCTGGGGGAGGTGCCTGAGGCGAGGGCAGGGGAGGCGGCCCAGGCGGTGGAGGCGGTGAGCTTCCAGCCCTTCAGCATCAAGGTGGAGGGCGTGGGGGTCTTCCCCGGCCTCAACAAGCCCAGCGTCGTGTGGGCCGGGATAACCGGGGGCGTCGCGGACCTGGCCGCCGTCTTTGAGGGGCTTGAAGCCGGGCTGGCCAGGCTGGATTTCGACCGGGAGCGCCGCAGGTTCAGCCCCCACCTCACCATCTGCAGGGTCCGCAGCGGCAGGAACAGGGACCGGCTCGCCGAGGAGGTGGCCGCCATGGCCAACATGGTTTTCGGCTCCGTAAATGTAGATAGGGTGAAGCTGAAGAGGA
>MEZG01000073.1:7092-7812 GCA_001775965.1 Candidatus Bathyarchaeota archaeon RBG_13_60_20
GGACCTGGCCGAGTCGCGGGTAGGGTAGGTGCTACAATGGAGTGGAGCGAGATGAGAGCCAGGGTGCTGGCCCGCGTCAGGCCCGGGGCCGAGGAGGAGAGGAGCGTCAGGGGCTTCGCCGATGGGCTCCTCGGCCGGGTGAACGCCCTGCTCCAGGAGGCCGGGTTCGAGGCCTCCGCGGAGCTCCACGGCAGCGTGGCCCACGGCACCTGGGTGAGCGGCGAGACGGACCTGGACATATTCGTGGTGCTCAGCCCCCGGTACGGGCGGGGCGACCTGGAGAAGATACTTGAGGTGCTGAAGGGGGGCCTGGCCGGCGACTTCGTGGAGGCCTACGCGGAGCACCCCTACCTGAGGGCCAGGCTGGACGGCTTCAAGGTGGACTTCGTGCCCTGCTTCAGAGTGGACCCCGCGGTGGGCATCCTCTCCAGCACGGACAGGACGCCCCACCATACTAGGTACCTTGTGGGGGTTCTGGACGAAGGGCTCCGCGACGAGATCCGGCTCCTGAAGCAGTGGGCCCGGGGCGTGGGCGTCTACGGGGCTGAGATCAGGGTCGGGGGCCTAAGTGGCTACCTGTGCGAGCTCCTGGTCCTGGCGCACGGCTCGTTCGAGGCGCTCATGGAGGCGGCCTCGGGGTGGAGGAAGGGCGCTGTGGTCCAGGTTGGCTCCGCCCTGGACGAAGACGGGCTACGCGAACGGTTCCAGGAGCCCCTGGTG
>MEZG01000074.1 GCA_001775965.1 Candidatus Bathyarchaeota archaeon RBG_13_60_20
GGCCTCGACGGTCTGGTCCGGGAAGTCCTTTATCAGGCTCTCCAGAACCGTGGACGCTATATACCTCTTGAAGCCGCTCTCGTCCAGCCCTTTGGAGTATTTCCTCCTCATCCCGCCCTTACACGTCTCCTCGTCGAAGTCCAGGACGCCCTCGTCGCACATGGCGTTGAGGAAGTTGATGATGGAGGCCCGGGAGATGCCCCTGCCGCCGAGCCTACCGTTGACCGCCTCGTAGACCTCCCGGGAGGTCAGCCCCCCGCCCGTGTTGCCCCAAATGATCTTGAGGGCCTCGATCTGGTAGTCCCGAAGAACTTTTTCTAAACCTTTCTTGGAAGGATCAATTATCAAGCTGCACTATCACCTGAACTTCCCAATATGCTTTCAACGCGTATAAAAGACTTCGGCGGAACCTTTATCTACGAACCAGGGGCGGGGCCCAGCACGTGCCTCGCCAGCACGAAGCACGTCATGGCCCCCTCTAGGACGGTGCGACCCCCGGCCTCGACCGCCACCGACACGTCCCGTCTCCTGCCCTCCGATCCTTCAACCCTCGCGGTCGCCCTCATGGTCTCGCCCACCCTCACGGGGGCCGTGAACCTGACCTCGGCGGAGCCCAGCACGACCAAGGGGTCGTTCACGGCCAGCATCGCCGCGTAGTCAGCCACGCCAAACGTGAAGCCGCCGTGCACGAGACCCCTGTCGTCCACAGCCATATCACCGGAAGCCTTCAACTCCACGACGGCCCGGCCCTCCCCCAGGTAAACAGGCTCACCCAGGAGCCCACTGTTCGCCAGCCTATGAGTGCGTATCTCCATCCAACATCCCATAGGAATCACTGTGAATAACGTTAAATCCTATTCCACTTCATACACTGGCATGAAGCTTCTGACATTCAGAAAGGGTAACGGCTACGGGCTGGGAGCAGTCATCGGCCAGCACGCGCTCGACCTCAACAAGGCCTTGAACAATAGGCTGGACATGCTGAAGCTGCTGGGCCAGGGTGAGAGAGCCATGGGCAAGGTGGCCGACGCCGTCAAGGCGGCGGAGGAGAAAGCCAGGGCCGGGAAAAACGACGGCCTGCATAGGCTCAGCGACCTGAAGCTGGCGGCCCCCATCCCGAGGACGAGGAAGAACATCGTCTGCCTGGGCTTAAACTACGCCGAGCACGTGAAGGAGGGGGGCAGAGATAGGGACCTGCCGCCCCACCCCATCTTCTTCACCAAGCCGCCCACATCCATCACGGGGCCCAACGACCCCGTCGTCTACAGCAGAGCCGTGGACAGGCTGGACTACGAGGTGGAGCTGGCCTTCGTCATCGGCACAGCTGGCAAGTACATCGCCCGGGACGAGGCCTACGACCACGTCGCGGGCTACATGGTGTTCCAGGACATCTCGGAGCGCACCCTGCAGAGGCAGCACCAGCAGTGGTACAGGGGCAAGAGCCTGGACACCTTCGCGCCCATGGGGCCCTACCTGGTTACACCCGAGGAGGTGGGTGACCCTCAGAACCTGGACATCTGGTGCAAGGTCAACGGAACGGTGAGGCAGCAGGCCAGCACGAGGGACATGATCTTCGACGTCAGAACGATAATCAGCACCCTCTCAGACGGCATCACCCTCGAGGTCGGAGACGTGTTCGCCACAGGGACACCCTCAGGCGTCGGAGCCGCCCACCCCCTCGGGCTCCTGAAGATCGGGGACGTTATAGAGTCAGGCGTTGAGAAACTGGGCACCCTGAGGAACGAGGTCGTCGCCGAGAAACACCCCTGAAACGGAGCCCCTTTTCCATCTATCAACCCATTTCCTAAACATTCTGCCGCAGGAGGGGCAAACAGCGCCTCCCTCTAAGAAACGTTTATATCTACTACCCTTCGTTTGGGTTATAGCTTCAAGGTGTTGGGTAAAACTAATTAAAACGTGCCCAGCCACGTAGTTTTCCCGGCTCCTCGAAGGGCGGCACCGCCCATAAAAATACGCTGAGCGATCAAATTGAGCAAAACCGTGACGATTGGACCCCCGAAGCTGACGCGCTTCGAGAGGGCTAGAATTGTGGGGGCGAGAGCCCTCCAGGTGACCCTCGGGGCCCCCATACTAGCGCCACTTCCAGCCGGAATGAACGACCCCATCGACATAGCCATTGAGGAGCTCAAGGAGGGCGTGCTGCCGATGACCGTCAGAAGAACCCTCCCCGAGGGAAGCTTCCAGGACATACCCCTAATCGATCTACTAGCCACGAAATAGATCCAACATGACCATCGAACTGGAGTCGTGGAGAAAGACATGCATATTGCTAGTGGTCACATCCATAATCATCGGTCTGGTGCAGCGAAGCAGCTACCAGTTCCTTGACACAAGGTTCGAGGTCTCCATATTCCACATCCCGACGATAGTCTCACTCGTAATATATTACTCGCTCTCAAAAAGGGCGGGCCAATAGAGCAAGGCGCTTTCTACAACCATGTCTGTGAGGGTTCTCACACAACATATTCACGAACGGGACGGTAACGACCATCAAGCCCATCAACAGCAACACGGATTCGCTGCTGGAGATAGGCGCGAGGATGCAGGCCCATACATACTCCAAAAACATACAGAGCAGCAACATCAAACCGGTCCTCACAGACCACAAGGACATCTAGAGCAGGCACTACGTGACTATCCGGATCGAGTTTAGGCCCATTGTCGGAGCCATACTCCCGATAGAGAAGGAGATACCGGCCGTCAACGCGCCTGTGATGCCCCTGAAGTAACACTATTTTAATTTTTAATGGGGGACCTAGACTTCTCGGGTGGTCGTGACCGTCTCGGTCACCTCCACGCCGCGCTCCCTGAGTTTCATCAGCAACTCCTCGAAGAGGGGCCCCCTGATCACTCTCACCGGCCACTGGATGCCCTTCAGCTTTATGGCTCCCCTCCCCAGCATCCTCGCCACGATGGCGGCCGTGTAGCCCGTGGTCTTTGCCATGGACGTAGTATGCGTCTCCTCGTCGAATACGTCCACCATATCGTAGTTGACTCTCACGTCAGAGCCGCCTCTCCTCCCCTCGACCCTCACTAGAAGCACCGTGAGGTCCCTGTCGCCGGCCTCGGTGTCGAACTTCACGAGCGGGTATATGATCTTGTGGAAAAGCTCGCGGGGCACGACGTCCCTACCCTCATAGTCCACGGGCTCCTCGCTGATGAGCCCCAGCTCGTTGAGGAACGCGATCTTGTCCACGAAGCCCGAGTACCTGACGGTCTTGCCCCTGAAGTTCTTGACCCCCCTCTCCAGCGAAAGTTTAAGGAGCGACGATGCGTAGCCATCCACGAAGGCCTCCATGGGCTCAAGCCCCTCAACGAATATTGACTCAACCTCGCTGTACCTGTTAAGCTCCGCCATCTTCCCTTCCACGATCATGGGCACCTTCCCGGGGCGCACAGGCATCCTGGTGCCCCCGAAGACTATCTTGTAGTCCAGAGGCGGCGACGGGTCTTTGGGCAGGCCGCCGCAGGCGAACATGACGTCGTCCACCTCGTCCAGCATGCTCATGGCCTGCCCCGAGAGGATGTCTATGAGGCCGGGGTCGACGCCGCAGCCCGGTATGGCTGTGATACCCGCCCTCTTCACCCTGTCGTACGCCTCGCCTTCCTGCGGGTAGCCGCCCCCCGCGAGGTCCACCAGGTTGACCTTCGCCTCCATGGCCGCCTCGAGCACGTCCATGCTGAACCTGGCGGCCGTGCCGTTGATGACCACATCGTAGCCCCTCATCATCTTCACGAGGGCGTCCTTGTCCGTGATGTCGATGGTCGCCGTGCGGAACTTTTCATTATTAACATGCTCTTTTGCTGACTCTAGCTTACCCTCGTCCACGTCGCAGCCCGTGACCTCAGTCACTTCGGGGGCCTCTGAGCAGTCTTTGGCAATGGCTGGGCCCATGAGCCCCATACCGAGTACAAGCACCTTCATCGCTCAATCACATAGGGTTAGGTTCCCAGAGTATTTAGAGGCGACGCAGGTTCCAATCGTTTAGGGTCGAAAGTTTGTTCGATCTGTGTCGAAGGTTTTAAATTCGGTTCAGCTAATTCTCACCTCACTTCGTCTGGTGAAAACGTTGGTTGATTTCTCATTCACTGAAGAACAGGACCTGTTCCGTGAGGCCGTAAAAGAGTGGCTCTCAAAGAACCTCACCCTAGAGCAGGTGAGGGAGAACGACACGAAGCACGAGATACCTCGCTCCCTCATGGAGGGACTAGGTGACCTCGGGCTACTGTTGTTGACTCTGCCTGAGGAGGACGGGGGCTCAGACGCTGACTGGGTCACAGCAACGATAGGCGCCGAGGAGCTCGGGTACGCCGACATCTCTGTGGCTACCCCAGTCTTCTACCTGGTCCAGGCTAGCTGGGGCTACGTGATCAACAGGCTAGCATCGGAGACCGTGAAGGAGGCCTACATTAGGCGGGCCTCCAAGGGGAAGGGTTTCATAGGGATAGGCGTCACCGAGCCCGGCGGCGGCTCAGACGTCGCCGGGTTCAAGACAGTCATCAAGCCCGACGGGAAAGGCTGGGTCATCAACGGCGAGAAGTGCTACATCAGCGGCACGGCTGAGGCCGCCGAGATGAACGGCGGGTACTTCGTCTCGGGCTACACGGACCGTGCGGCCGGCCACAGAGGGATGTCCGCGGTTTTCGTGCCAATCAACCAGGAGGGCGTGGAGATCACCAAGCGCTTCGAAAACATGGGCAGGATGGCCATCAGCACGGGTGGTTTCAAGATGACTGACGTCAAGGTGCCCAAGGAGTACCAGCTGGGCGAGACGGGGAGAGGCTTCTACTACACCATGGAGGGGTTCGACGCCGCAAGGGTCCTAGTCTCGGCTAGCTGCATCGGAGCCGCCCAGAGGTGCCTGGAGATCGGCATGGACTACATCAAGGAGCGCGAGGCTTTCGGCCAGCAGCTAGCCAAGTACCAGGGAATCCAGTTCGACCTGGCCGACATGGCCGCCCACCACGAGGCCATTAAGAGCCTGGTCTACAGGACCGCCTGGATGCTGGACCAGAAGTACAAGCACGGGACCTTCTCGGCCCTCGAGGTCAGCAAGTACCTTGGCATGTGCAAGTACCTAGCGCCCCACCACGCCCTTGACACCTTCAGGCGGGTCATGTACTGGCTCGGAGCCTACGGGTACACCAAGGAGTGCCCCCTGGAGATGGGCGTCAGGGGCCTCATGAGCTACTGCATCGGGGCGGAGGGCGCGCAGAACATCCAGAAGGTCATCATAGCCCGCGAGACCCTGGGACGGGACTGGATGAAGTAGCCATCCACCCCCACTTAGGGTAACATTAAAAGAGGGCTACATGGTATTCTCTTCGTTAAACATGTCAAACATATCTCAGCTTCCACCGCAGGTCCAGGAACGGCTCCAAAGACTACAACAGCTCCAGAACACCATGCAGCAGCTCCTCGCCCAAAGGCAGAGGATAGAGATGGAGATAGCGGAGTCCGATAAGGCGCTGGAGGTCCTGAAGGAGGTCGCCGACGAGTCGAAGGTGTACAAGTCGGTGGGCGCCGTCCTCGTGGAGAAGAAGAGGGACCAGGTCATAAAGGAGCTCGAGGAAAGGAAGGAGTTCCTCGACATGAGGGTCAAGGTGCTCCAGAAGCAGGAGGATAAGACCAAGGAAAAGCTAACCGGGCTCCAGGAGACCCTCCAGAAGGAGCTCGGGATCAACCCCAGCGCCTAAAGTCTTATCACGCCCGCTGACGACATCGATTTTGTTCTCGCAGGTGCAGGGCTTTGGAGCGAGATTATGGTAGGCTGGCCGAGCTCATAGGGGAAAGGGTCATCATCACTGGGCACCACAACGCAGATCCCGATGTACTAGGAGCCGCACAGGGCGTTAAGGAGCTCCTCGAGACGCTTAAACCAGGCTCTAAGGCTGAGATACTCCTGCCGGACGACGTGAGCACCCTTTCACGGTCCATAGCCTCGAGCCTAGGCATCAAGATCAGTGAGACTGCTTCAACGACTGACCCTGACACGATCATCACGGTTGACACAGGAGCGCTAAACCAGCTGGGCGCCTACGAGCCCATCCTTAGAGGCGCCGACGCCAATATTATCTTCATAGACCACCACATTCGCGACGACGACGTAGCCGCCCTTGCCGACCTCTACATCCTGGAGCCAGATGCGTCGTCCACCTCGGAGATCGTCTACAGGATTATGCGGCACCACGGCGTCAAGCCGTCGCCGCGGACGTCAAAGGCTCTTCTCTCGGGGATGGTATTCGACAGCAGGCACTTCTCCATGGGAGGCGCCGAGACTTTCAGGGCGGCGTCGGAGCTGCTGGAGGCCGTGGGCGACATCGGCGAGGTAAAAAACATCATGGCCAGCCCCATGGATAACTCGGAGAAGCTGGCCCGGCTGAAAGCCGGGCAGAGAGCGGAATTAAGGGTTTACGGCCCCTGGACGATCGTTTTCAGCCAGCTGGGCTCCTATCAGGCTTCAGGCGCCAGGGCCCTCGTCTCCCTGGGCGGGGATCTGGTAGCCGTTGGGGGCGAGGAGAAGGGCGAGATCAGGGTCAGCCTACGGTCCTCAAACGATTTCAGCAGCCTCACGTGTCTCAACCTAGGTGACCTGGCGTCTCGACTTGGGGGCGAGTTTGGCGGCTCGGGTAGCGGTCACCCCACGGCCGCAGGGATCAACTGCAAGGGCTCCTTGGACGAGTTCAAGATCAGGTTCTTCGAGGTAGTCAAGAAGCTTGTGGACAGCTCGCAGCAACAGGTATTATAGGCATAACTATTATATCTCTAGGGGCCCCCATAATCGAGTCCCTTTGAGAGGGCGGACGGCTTGACGATCATTGAGACGCGAGACCTTACATACAGCTACCCCCACGCCTCCAAACCCGCCCTCAAGGACGTCAACCTGGACATAGAGCCCGGCGAGTTCATACTGCTCACGGGCCCCAGCGGATGCGGCAAGACCACCTTCTGCAGAACCCTGAATGGCCTCATACCCAAGTTCTACAGCGGAGAAATGAGTGGAACCGTGAGGGTCTCCGGCCTGGACACCAGGGAGCACCCCACGATGATGCTGGCGCGGCACGTGGGGCTCATCTTCCAGAACCCGGACAACCAGATATTCGCCCTCACCGTGGAGAAGGACATCGCCTTCGGCCTGGAGAACCTGGGGACGCCGAAGGACGAGATGCTCAGGGAGATCAACTGGGCAGCCGACTCAACTGGCATAGAGCCGCTCATGAGTAGGGCCACCCACGAGCTGTCCGGGGGCCAGAAGCAGAGGCTGACCATAGCATCCATCCTCGCGATGCACCCCGAGATCATAGTCATGGACGAGCCCACCGCCTTCCTGGACCCCGTCGGAGCCGAGCACATATTCATGGTCCTCGACAGGCTCAACAAGGAGTTCGGGATGACTATCATCCTCATCGAGCACAGGATGGACCTAGCCTCAAAGTACGTCAACCGGATAATAGTGTTCAACAACGGGAGCGTCGTGAGCGACGGAGAGCCCTCAGAGGTCCTGAGCAGGGACTCCATCCGTCTCCTAGGGGTCGGCACGCCGAGGGTCCTGGAGCTCTCAAGGAGGCTGGAGTCACATGGGTTCGGGTTCGACGGTCTACCCATCTCAGCGGAGGCCCTATACGAGGCTCTTAAGCCAAGGCTGAGCAGCCGAGGGACCAAGCACCCGGTGGACATGGGAGCATTAGACGATTACACGGGCGAGTTCCACCACCACCCAGCCATCCAGGTGAAAGGTGTGGACTACACTTACCCCGGCAACGTCAAGGCGCTGAGCAGCGTCGGCCTTACAATAAACCACGGAGAGTTCGTGGCCATCATGGGAGAGAATGGGGCCGGTAAGACGACGCTCGTGAAGCACTTCAACGGCCTGCTAAGACCCGGGAAGGGGTCCGTCCTCATCGACAACGTGGACACCTCCACCACGAGCGTCGCCAGGCTCTCCAGGAGCGTCGGACTCGTCTTCCAGAACCCGGACGACCAGCTCTTCGAGGAGACCGTTGAGAAGGAGGTGAGCTTCGCCCTCAGGAACTTCGGCTTCAAGGAGTCTGTAGTGGACAGCCGCGTCAAGTGGGCGCTGAACCTGCTGGACCTTAACGAGTACAAGGACAGCAGCCCCTTCACCCTCAGCGGCGGTGAACGAAAGAGGGTGGCCCTGGCCTCGGTACTGGCGTGGGACCCGGACATCCTCGTACTCGACGAGCCGACCGTCGGGCAGGACTACGGGCAGAAGGAGAGGCTGCGCCAC
Organism: Candidatus Bathyarchaeota archaeon RBG_13_60_20; assembly: GCA_001775965.1. GTDB lineage: Archaea > Thermoproteota > Bathyarchaeia > TCS64 > TCS64 > RBG-16-57-9. Next base: position 8,271 of record MEZG01000074.1, read on the forward strand.
TTCCTCATGCAGCTTCGCATACAGGGCAAGACGGTGGTCGTCGTGACCCACGACGTCGAGTTCGTGGCCGAGAGCAAGCCCAAGATAGTCCTGATGGCCAGGGGTAAGATCATAGGGGAGGGCCCCGCCAAGGAGATCATGACCTGCCCCAAGAAGCTGAGCGAGTGCAGCGTGGCCCAGCCGGAGATCACCAAGCTCTTCGCGATGCTCTCGAAGCATGGGCTGCCGGAAGACGTACTTGACGTAGACGAGGCGTACGACATACTCGTACGTGACCTCAAGGAGGCTGGTAGATGAGTCTCCTAGAGAGCCTAAGGTTCACCCGCGGCGACACGGCCATACACAACATGGACCCCCGCGTAAAGTTCCTGCTCACAATGGTGTTCTTCTCGGCATCCGTCATGTTCCTCGAGCTTGTGCCGCTCATCGTCGTGTTCATCGTCCAGGTGCCGCTTGTGGCCTCCGCCAAGGTGACGCGCGAGTGGCTCAAGTCACTCAAGGGCGCATCCTTCATAGCCGCCATCATCTTCGTCACCAACATGGCCAGCTTCTACTACTTCAGGGGCGGCGTCCTCACCTACGGTATCCTAGAGTATAGCCTCGCGCTTACACTGAGATTCATAGTCCTCGTAACCAGCTTCAGCATCTTCTTCCTCACCACGAGCCCGGACAAGCTGAGCCTAGCCCTAGAGAAGGCCAGGATACCCTTCGAGTTCAACTTCGCCTTCATCACTGCCATAAGGTTCGTGCCCGTGCTCGCCGAGGAGGCCCAGACCATCATAGACGCCCAGAGGAGCCGGGGCCTGGAGCTGGATAAGGGCAGCTTCATAGCGAGGGTGAGGAACTACATCCCGATACTTCTACCCCTCATCATCAACTCGATAAGGAGAAGCCTGGAGCTGGCCGAGGCCATGGAGAGCAGGGCGTTCGGCGCCACCGAGAAGCGAACAAACCTGTACGAGCTCAAGATGACGGGGTTCGACTACGGAACCCTCGCCGCGGCGATGCTATCCATACTTCTGCTGGTCTTCCTGAAACTCTACTTTCCGGTGTTCCCGAAGCTCCTGGGGGAGGGAGTGATACTGTGAACGGCTCCTCGGAGCCTGGGGAAAGCTCCAAAGCATACTTTATAAGCTAGTAAATACTATTTCCCGCGATTAATGATGGTAAAAACCCCAACCGTTAAGGTGGGTTCAAACTATGTATTTGAGATACTCCACCTGTCTGGGTGGGTACCGATATTTACCGGGATGGTGAAGTAAATGGAGCCTAGGAAGATACAGAAAGTAGGGTACTCGACGCTGTCCGTATCGATACCGATGAACTGGGCCAAGAAGATGGGCGTGACCAAGGGAGACCTCGTATTCATATCGGAGGAGAACGACGGGGCCCTAAGAATAACTCCGAAGCCCACCAAGGCCGAGGACAGCATCATGTACGTTGTGAACGTGGACAACTGTGACAACACCAAGGTGCTCGCGAGGGTAATCGTCGGCAACTACGTCCTCGGCCGCAACCTCATACTGGTCGAGTCATCCAGGAGGCTGATGAGGGAGCAGATAGAGAGCATCAGGGAGGTCACGCAGAGGCTCCTAGGGATAGGGATCATAGAGGAGAGCGACAGGCACCTGCTCCTCCAATGCAGCATAGACCCGAAGAACTTCCCTCTGGAGACGGTCATCAAGCGCCTCTACGTCATCACCAGCATCATGTTCAAGGAGAGCATAGACGCCCTCATCGACAGGGACATGGAGCTCGCGAAGGACGCCATCGCCAGGGAGCACGAGGCCGACACAATCTTCTGGCTACTAGCCCGGCTCCTAGCCAGCGCCCAGCAGAGCAGGCTAGTCTCCGAGGCCATAGGCATAGTGGACCCCATGGAGATCGTGGAACACAACCTCATAGCCTGGTACCTCGAGATGATAGGGGACAGGCTCAACAACGTGTCCAAGAACATCATCGAGCTGGAGAACTTCAGGGACGAGTCAGACGAGTCGCTTATTGAGCGGCTCAGCCAGATATGCCAGATATGCTTCAACATGTTCGACCAGGCTATGAAAAGCCTCTTCGAAAGCGACCTCAAGCTGGCCAGCGACGCCGTCGACCTGTACGAGGCCGTGGACCTGGAGGAGGACTCGCTCCTGAAGGAGTTCCTGAAGAATCACGATCCTCAGTTGTCCGCACACGTGAACGAGATCGCATGGGAGCTAAGGATCATCAGCGAGTACAGCACCGCGATAGCAACCATAAGCATCGACAACGTGCTGAAGGCCGGGAACGAGATATGTTCGGTGAGAGAGAGAGAAAAGAGGAGCTAGAGCACTCAACGCTTCTCCTTCTCACATTTTCTGGATTATCATGTGCACCGAATGCTTGACGCTCTAAACCAACGATATCGTTTTTATTTTGCCCCGAGACGTAATTACCCTACACCCGTGTAATTATCAGCACAGGATCCTATATAGAGCTCCCTCGCCGTTGCCTACAAATTCTGCTACAAGAAAGGGTTTAAATGACTCCTGCTAATGTCTATAGTCAAATTAGGGTTAAGGAACTGACCTAGTTATGCCGCGATTCAAGCAGACAGAAGAGATCCTTAAACTGATGCATAATCGGGACAAGGTCCGGAACATAGGCATCATCGCTCACATCGACCACGGTAAGACCACTATGAGCGACAGCCTACTTGCACAGGCCGGCCTTATGGCGCCCACCAGAGCGGGGGAGGCCCGTGCCCTGGACTACCTGGAGGAGGAACAGAGGAGAGGCATCACCATCAAGACAGCCAACATCAGCCTACTCTACGAGGAGGAGGGAAGCCAGTACGTCATCAACCTCATCGACACCCCGGGCCACGTGGACTTCTCCGGGAAAGTAACCAGGGCCATGAGGGCGCTGGACGGCTGCATTCTGCTGGTAGACGCGGTCGAGGAGTTCCAGATCATGACGGAGGTCAGACTCCGTTTAGCGCTGGACGAGATGGTTAAGCCGGTCCTCTACATCAACAAGTTCGACAGGCTGATCAAGGAGCTGAAGATGGACCCCCAGGCCATCCAGAAGAAGCTCCTAAGGATCATCAACAAGTTCAACGAGATAGTCCAGACCTACGGCACCGACGAGGTGAAGAACGTCTGGACGATAAACGCGGCCAAGGGAGAGGTGGCCTTCGGCTCAGCCCTAGACCTCTGGGGCTTCACCCTGCCGATCCTCCAGAAGAATGGGTACACCCTCCCCGACATCATAAAGATGTACGGCGACGGTAAACTGAAGGAGCTGCAGGAGACGCTGCCCCTCCACGAGGCCATCTTGGGCATGGCCGTCAACAAGCTGCCGAACCCCAACGAGCACCAAGGGAAGCGCATCAAGCAAATCTGGAAGGGTGAGATCGACAGCGTTATGGGTAAATCCATGATGACTGTCGATCCCGACGGCCCCCTAGTCATATGCATCACCAACATCGTCATCGACCCTCAGGCAGGCGTGGTCAGCACCGGCAGGGTTTTCAGCGGCACCATAAGGAGAGGCGACACCCTCTACCTCCTAGGCGCCGAGAAGGTGTTCAAGGCCCAGCAGGTCAGCATCTACATGGGCCAGTACCGCGAGATCGTTGATGAGATACCCGCAGGGAACATCGTCGCACTCCTGGGCCTGTCTGACGCCAGGGCGGGCGAGACCATCGTAGACGAGGAACTCAAAGACACGGCCACGCCCTTCGAGTCGATAAAGTACGCCTCGGACCCCGTCCTGACGATAGCCGTGGAGCCCAAGAGGCCCACCGACCTCCCCAAGCTCATCGACGCTATGCAGAAGATGAGCATACAGGACCCCAACCTGGTCACAACAATCAACCAGGAGACGGGCGAGTACCTTTTGGCGGGCATGGGTGAGCTGCACCTGGAGATAGCGGTTAAGGACATCAAGAGCCAGTACGGCCTCGACCTCATCCAGACTGAGCCCACAGTCGTCTACCGCGAGGCCATCAGGGAGGAAGCAGGCCCCTACATGGGTAAGAGCCCGAACAAGCACAACAGGATATTCTTCAACTTGAAGCCCCTGAACGAGATCATAGTCCAGCTCATCAGGGACGGCGAGATCAACGAACTCCTCAGCCAGAGCAAGCTGGAGGAGGTGCTCATACAGAAGGCTGGGTGGAAGACGCGCGAGGCCCGCCAAGTCTTCGCTATAAACGCGAACGCCAACATGCTCATAGACACAACGGTGGGCATACAGGGCCTGAGAGAGGTCAAGCAGCACATCAGCGGAGGCTTCCAGTGGGCTCTACAGAATGGGCCCCTCGCGGGGGAGGTCGTCAGAGGCCTACTGGTAGACATGGTGGACCTCAAGCTTCACGAGGACCCCGTCCATAGGGGGCCTGCCCAGATGATGCCGGCTGTCCGCGGAGCACTCTACGCCGGCATACTCAGCGCCAACCCGACACTGCTGGAGCCCATATACAAGATCAGCGTGCGAGTACCCGCCACGGAGATGGGCAACGTCACAGGCCTCCTCAGCAGGAAGCGCGGACACATCCACAGCGTGGAGCAGGACGGCCCCATCATCAACATACTAGGTATGGTCCCTGTGGCCGAGACCCTGGGCCTCTCCCAAGAGCTACGAGCAGCCACGAGCGGGGCAGCCTTCTGGCAGATGACCTTCGACCACTGGGCTCCCGTTCCGGACAACATGCTCTTGGACCTTATACAGAAGATCAGGACGAGGAAGGGTATGAGCCCGGAGCCGCCGAGCGCCAGCGAGTACATCGTCAGGGAGTAACCCTCCCAAAACTTTTCCCGCGCCAAAACATTTCTCATGTACCCGACATCGATGTGGGCGCTACATGAAGATCGTTAACAAGCGGCAGCTGACGGACAACGGAAGAACCCCTGCGCTGAGAGGGCTGCGCTCAGACGCGTTGAAGGCGCTCGAGGCTGCCCTGGAGGCGGTGGACCCGAAGAGAGCGGTACTGGATAAGCTCCACTTATCAGGAGACTGGATCGGGGTAGGCAGCAAGCACGTACACCTAAACGACGCCGGGAAGGTCATAGTTGTAGGCGGAGGGAAGGCGGGGGGCCCCATGGCTGAGGGCGTCGAGGAGGCTCTCGGCGACCGGGTGACAGCCGGCTCAGTGAACGTCCTAAGGGGCACAGAGAGCAGCTTCAGGCTGAAGCGCATACGCCTCAACCCGGCGTCCCACCCGATCCCAGACGAGGAGGGCGTCCGGGGCGTGAGGGACATGATTGGCCTCGTCTCGGCCTTGGGCGCAGACGACGTGGTTATCTGCCTCATATCGGGAGGCGGATCAGCCTTGATGCCGTTGCCTTCTGAAGGCGTGACCCTCGGCGACATCCAAGGCATCACTGCCGGGCTGTTGAAGGCCGGGGCAACCATAGGCGAGCTGAACTCCGTGAGGAAGCACCTGTCAGCCTTCAAGGGGGGGCAGCTCGCAAGAGCCTGCCGACCAGCAAGGGTTGTGAGTCTGATACTCTCGGATGTTGTGGGCGACCCCATCGACACCATAGCCTCGGGGCCGTCTGCCCCCGACCCGACCACGTTCGCAGACGCCGTAAACGTACTGAAGAAATACGGCTTATTTGGGCATCTAAGCGAAGGGGTGAGAGGACACCTGGCGGGTGGGATGGAAGGCAGCGTCGCCGAGACACCCAAGGCCGACGACCCATTGTTTAGGGACGTACACAATGTTGTCGTAGCCAGCAACCTTGCAGCCGCGGAGAGGGCCGCCGCGATGGCCGGTGACCTGGGTTACAATTCACTATTGCTCACGACTCACCTTGAAGGGGAGGCTAGGCACGCGGGCGTGTTCTTATCGGGGTTAGCTAGAGGGGTACAGGTTAACGGGCATCCGCTTAAGCTGCCTGCCTGCCTCGTTCTAGGCGGCGAGACCACGGTCGCGGTGAAGGGGGACGGGGTCGGCGGCAGGAACCAGGAGCTCGCCCTAAGCGCCTCGATGAGCGTCGGGGGCCTGACTTGCGTGATCGCGGTTCTGGGAACTGATGGCATCGACGGGCCGACGGACGCGGCTGGCGCCCTCGCCGACGGCGCGACGACGGCCAGGGCGCTTGAAAAGGGGCTTTCCCCGGGCGCGTTCCTTGAGAGAAACGACTCCTACAGCTTCTTCAAGGCGCTTGGGGACAACATATTAACGGGGCCGACGGGCACCAATGTTAACGACCTGACCCTTATTCTGTGCGGGTTGAACAGGGATGAGTGAAACGAGGAAAAGGGATGCCCTTGAAAGGCTTAAGCTCCTGCTATCTGAGGTGGAGCGCAGCGTTGACCTGGTTCTCGTGGAGGGGCCCCGGGACGTGGAGGCTCTCAGGTACTTAGGGTACGCGGGGGAGGTGGCCACCTGCAATAGGTTCTGCGTGAACGACGCGGAGCTGGCCGAGACGATCTCCAGCGAAAACGAAAGAGTCCTCGTGTTGACTGACTTCGATGAGGAGGGGAGCGAGCTGAATACACGCTTCTCGGAGCTCTTGGAGCATATGGGCGTCACCGTTGAGAAGGCCTTTAGGGGAGAGGTGGCTCGCCTTATGGCGGCGCTGGAGGTCTACGTAGTCGAGGCCCTGGACAACGTCTCAGAGTCCCTCAGCGACGTCTATTAGATGAGTTTAATACGGGCTCCAGCCCAAACAGTTGTCGCACATGGCCGAGACGATCACGGAGAGAGGTGAGAAGCGTAAGCCCAGGGCGATACTGTGCATGCTGAAGACCAACGTTCACGACCACATTCTGTACCGAGTCAAGATGGATGAGCTCAGAAGCCTTGTGGAGACGCTGGACATCGAGGTTGTGGGCGAGATGATCCAGAGCAGGTTTAAGCCCTTCAGCAAGTTCTACATCGGCAGCGGTAAGGTAAAGGAGCTTAAAAAGAAAGTTGAGGCCCTGGGAGTGGACATAGTAGTCTTCTACAACATTATCAAGAGTAGCCAGAAGCTCAACCTGCTCAGGGCTCTCGATGTTGAGGTAGTGGACCGGTACGAGCTCACGCTGGAGATATTCGATAGGATGGCCTCAGATAGGCTCAGCAAGCTCCAGATCGAGGCGGCCCGAGTAGAGAAGATGGCGCCCTTCTACAAGCTGCAGGCGTCCATCAACTACAGGTACGACAGGCCCTTCTTCAGGAGCGGCGGCGAGTACGGGTTCCGCGGCCAGCTCAGGGAGCTGACGCGGAGCCAGGCAAGGATCAGGGAAGAGATTGATAAGCTGATGGCGGAGAAGGAGAAGCAGATATGGAGCCGCAAAAAACTGGGGTACCCTACGGTCTGCATAGCCGGCTTCTACAACGCGGGGAAGACGAGCCTATTCAACGCCCTAACGGGGGACCATAAGCCCGTCAGCGAAAAGCCGTTCACCACCCTGTCCAGCAAGTACCAGCGCAGGTTCATCGACCACGAGACCTCAGTGCTCTTCATAGACACCATCGGCTTCGTCATCGACCTGGACCCCCGGCTCATCCAGAGCTTTAAGCTTAACCTCCTCGACATCCGCAGCTCGGACCTAGTCATATTGCTTCTGGAGATCACGGACCCGCTGTTAACGCTCCAGATAAAGCTCGCCGAAGGGATAAAGCTCCTAAAGGACATTGGTGTTGCCCACGAGAGGATCGTCGTGGTCTTCAACAAGTTGGATAAGGCGCCTGAGCTTGAATACACGATTGGGAAGCAGCTCAGTATTGAGGCTCTAAAGGTGCCCTGGGTAAGCGTCTCGGCCATGGAGCGCATCAACCTGCAGGAGCTGCTGCAACTGGTGGCCAGCCGCATCAAGGAGCTTAAGGTGAGTCCCCCAACGCCAGCAGAGGCACCTATCTTCAGAAGAGCGGAGACAGCTGTATACAAGGTGCTCCAAGAGTACCCCGTCGAGTCGCTTCAGTACAACAGGGACCCGTTCCGGGGGCTCGTCGCCACCATGCTGAGCCAGAACACCAACAGCAAGAACCAGTCCACTGCCTACGAGAGGCTTGAGGAAATGGTGGGTATTACACCGGAGAACATCGACGCAGCTCTGACGGTTACTATAGTCGAGGCCATTAGACCGGCGGGGATGTACAACCAGCGGTCCAGGGCCCTGAAGGCGGTCAGCAGGGTAGTAATGGACAAGTATGGGGGAGACCTCTCCAAGGTCTTTGAGAAGAGCTTCACGGAGGCGAGGGAGGAGCTAGTGGAGCTCCCTGGGGTGGGCCTCAAAACCGCGGACGTGGCCCTCATGTTCGTGGCCGGCCGCCAGGTCGTGCCCGTGGACAGGCACATCGAGAGAGTATGTAAGCGTCTGGAGATCGTCCCGCGGAACGCGTCCTATGAGGATGTGAGGAGGGTCCTGGAGGACGCCTCCACCCCTGACAGGTTCAGGGAGGTCCACATGTCCTTCATCAGGTTCGGCAGAGAAACATGCAGGGCACAGCGGCCGAAGTGCGGGGAGTGCACCCTTAACGCGATCTGCCCTTATCCTAAGAAAGCGGGCCTAGACAGATAGTAGGAGACGCCTATACTTCACGGTACGCGCCTGCCCTGTTTAAAAACAGTTATTTCATGTGGCTGAGTCGCCTCAACCTTCTACGAATCCTTTAAATCTGAGCCACGCTGATTCTTTACAGCCTAAAAATAGGAGTGTCTACAAATGCCACGTGTACGAGCACCAAAGAGAGGGTCGCTGTCCTACTCGCCCAGAAAGCGGGCGAGGAACGCGAACGGACGCGTCTCTTTCTGGCCTACCCTGGACAAAGAGCCAAGGCTGGTAGGCTTCGCAGGCTACAAAGCAGGCATGACCCACCTGTTCTACATTGAGGACAGAGAACGAGTTCCCGAGTACGGGCAGGAAGTGAAATCAGCTGCAACCGTAATCGACACTCCACCCATGCTGGTCACCGCGGTCCGCGCATACAAGAAGACTTACGATGGCCTCGAGGCCATGACCGAGGCGTGGATGGCGAACCAGCCTAAAGACCTGTACAGGAGAATTAGCTTCACTACGGACCCCAACCCAGCTGAGAAGCTGGCCGAGATGGAGAAGAGAATCGGCAAGATCGCCCAGATAAGGGTCATAGTGGCGACCCAGCCGAGGCTGTCCGCGGTCCCCAAGAAGACCCCTGACATCCTGGAGATCCCCGTCAGCGGGGGCTCTGTGGAGGACCAGTTGGCATACGCCAAGGGGGTTCTCGGGAAGACCGTGACCATCCGGGATGTCTTCAAGCCAGGTGAGAGCATCGACATCATTGGCGTAACCAAGGGCAAGGGCTTCCAGGGTCCGGTGAAGCGTTGGGGCATCCGTGTCTTATCCCGTAAATCCAGAAAATCGAAGAGAGCCGTAGCCAGCATAGGCGCCTGGTCACCCAGAAGGGTGCTACCTCAGGTGCCTAGGGCGGGCCAGATGGGCTTCCACAACAGGACAGAGTACAACAAGCGCATCATGTTGATGGGAGAGGACACGGAGCGCGTGAACCCCAAAGGCGGGTTCACCAGCTACGGCTTAGTCAAGGGAGACTACCTGCTCCTTAAGGGCAGCGTCATGGGGCCAGCCAAGAGGCTGATAAACATCAGGAAGGCCGCCAGAGACGCGGGTTTCCCCGAGGAGGCGCCCCAGGTGACCTACCTGCACACAGAGTGGAAGAGAGGCGACAAGCAATGAAGGTGCCAGTACTGAACCTGAAGAGCGAGAAGGTCGCCGAGGTAGAGGTCCCCAAGGTCTTCGAGACCCCTGTACGTCACGATGTCATAAAGAGGGCGGTCGTCGCTCTCCAGAGCACGAGGTTCCAGCCTCAGGGCAGGGACCCCATGGCGGGGAAGAGGACGACAGCTGAGTCCCATGGAACAGGCCACGGCATGGCCCGAGTCCCCAGGCTCAGGGAGGGCAGCAGGGCGGCCTTCGGTGTAAGCATCGTAGGCGGCCACGCGGCCTTCCCGCCCACCTCGGAGAAGGTCATCGTGAAGCGGATCAACAAGAAGGAGAAGAGATTCGCCATTAGGTCGGGTATCGCGGCCACGGCCGTGAAGGAACTCGTAGAGAAGCGCGGACACAGGATCCAGAGCGTAGAACAGTTGCCGCTGGTCATCGACGACGAGGTTGAGAGCCTCGGAAAAACCAAGGAGGTCAAGGACTTTTTCCAGGCCCTAGGAATCTGGGAGGACGTTGAACGCGCCGACCGGAGGAAGATCAGGGCGGGCAGGGGCAACATGAGGGGCCGCGGGAAGAAGATAGGACGAGGCCCACTCATAGTGGTCTCCGAGGACAAAGGAGTCGGCAAAGCCGCGAGGAACCTCCCCGGAGTCGATATCGCGGACGTGTACAGCCTTAACGCGGAGCTACTGGCTCCGGGGGCGCACCCCGGCAGGCTAGTCCTTTGGGGCAGATCAGCCTTCGAATCGCTGGACGAGGTGTGGGAGGCCTAGCCATGGAGTCTCACAAGGTAATCAAGTACCCCATGATGACTGAGCGCAGCGTCAACATGATCGAGAACGAGAACAAGCTCGTCTTCATCGTGGACAGGCGCGCTAACAAGCACGACATAGCCGCAGCCATCAAGGAGCTCTACGAGGTCGAGGCCGAGACGGTCAACACACTGATCACGCGGAAGGGCGAGAAGAAGGCCTTCATAAAGCTAAAGGACGGGTACGACGCGTCAGACGTCGCCATCCGCCTGGGAATACTGTAGGTGCGGAAGAATGGGTAAGAGGTTAAAGGTACAGAGGAGAGGTCGCGGCGGAAGCGTCTTCCGGGCCGCGAAGCTGACAAAGATTGCTCCAGCCAAGTACCCTGGGATATCGAAGGAGGACCTCAACGGGACCATAAAGGAGATGGTCCACGAGGGCGGCAGGGGCGCACCCCTAGCCTACGTGGAGTTCCAGCAGGGCAAGGGATTCTACAGCGCAGCCGTCGAGGGCACCTACGTTAACCAGGAGATATCCGTCGGCCCATCAGCGCCTGCGAGGCTCGGCAACGTCCTCCAAGTCGGCTCCGTCCCGGAGGGGACCATGGTCTGCAACATCGAGCTGAGGGCGGGGGACGGCGGCAAGGTCGCCAGGGCCTCAGGCAGCTTCGGGACGGTGATAGCCCACACGGATACCCGCACCAGCATAAGGCTGCCCTCCAGGAGGATGATCCATGTGCCCAACGAGGCCAGAGCCACCATCGGCATCATCAGCGGAGGAGGCCGGAAGGAGAAGCCCTTCATGAAGGCAGGGGCCAAGCTCGACGCCAAGAGGGCCAAGGGACACAAGTACCCCATAGCCCACGGCGTGAAGATGCCGGCCGCCATGCACCCCCACGGCGGGGGCCGCCACAGGAGGCCGGGAAAGTCCACGACCGTCAGCAGGCACGCGCCACCCGGGGCCAAGGTCGGCCTCATCGCCGCCAGGACCTCCGGCAGAGGCGGTAAACGCCAGAGAGCATGACATCACTTAAATAATGCGAACAGGATGAGGAGAGTGTAAAATGCCTAAAAACTTCCAGTACAGGGGCCGGACGGTCGACGAGCTGAAAGCCATGTCCATGGACGAGTTCATCAGCATCCTCCCGGCGAGGATGAGGAGGAGCCTCCGCAGAGGGCTCAAGGGCGACCAGAGGATCGTGCTGGAGAAGCTGCGCAGGGATCAGGGTAAGCCCATAAGGACCCACGCAAGGGACATGATCATCCTGCCCGAGATGATCGGGAAGAGCATCTTCGTCCACACGGGCAAGGAGTTCAAGGAGATAAAGGTCACCGAGAAGATGGTGGGCCACTACGTGGGAGAGTTCGCCATAAGCATCAACCTTGTGCGCCACGGGCGCCCGGGGATCGGTGCATCCAGGAGCAGCATGTACATCCCGCTCAAGTAGCCCCCACCAACCCTTTTTTCACTTTACTTCTAGTATATGTCGCCTCCCGTGAGGTGCCAGTTGCTCGTGTCTGATAAGGTGTGGCCCTTCCTGCGGACCTGGCCCTCCTCCTGTACGGCGACGTTCAGGGCCTTCATTATAACTTTGAACCAGGGCATCACGCTAAACCCCAGCACGCCCAGGTCCGGCTCCAGCGAGTCCCCGCGCTGGGTGTATATGTCCATGACGGCCGCGTCGGGGTTAGCGGCGCCCAGGCGCGCCACGATCCCTCTAAGCAGGTCCCCGCCCAGCATCCCCGGGCGGTAGTCCTCAATAGTCAGAATCAGCTGACCGCCCTCCTCGACCTCGTCCACGACGATGTACCCGGCGTATCCACCACTCAGGTACACTGCGTATGTCTGGACGCGTCTAAGGGGGTTCCTATTGTACCAGTGGATGTACGGGAGGCTCCTGTGGACATGGAAGAGTGGGCTGCGCGCCGCCCACTCCTCGTAGAGCCCGTTGAGTGTCGCGTGGTCTATGGGCTCCAGCGTGACACCCGCGTGGTCCCTGAGGCTCTTGAAGGCGCTCCTCTCCAGTGAGCACCTGTCCACGTCGTGAGCGTAGGCTGATCCCGCCTTCCGGGCAGCCCCCGCGGCTTCTACGAGGTTGAAGCCTACGAGTATCTCGGGGCTGCGTCCCACCATCTCCCCCACCATGAAGTTCAGGGTCATCTGGAATAGCCCCTGCCTCCGATGGGCCTCGTCGACGAACCCGTCGCAGCCCTGGAGGACGGTGAAAAGGTCGTCGCCTCGCCTGACCTCCATGGGGAGGAACGAGTTGAAGGCCACCGGCAGTCCGGTGGGCGTATACTCTACGACCGCTATTGTTGGGAACCCCAGGGTACTGGGGTTTTCCCCGAACTTCCACCTGAACAGGCGCTCGCTGTAGTCGTAGTACAGGGTCCTGTTGAGTCCCTCGATGTAGGCGTCCAGGTCGCTCTCCTTGAACCAGCGTGCCTCGTACTTTTGGGGCGTATGCATCCATTGAGTATCCGCTGTGCGCGGCTTTTAAGCTCGACCGTGGGGCTGCCTCTCATTGTGACGGCTGTTGTAGGATAGAATGTGGACGTTTTCATGGTTGCTTTAACTACGCCTTGCTCCACGTGGAGCACCGTGACGTAAAACTAAGTGGGCTTTATATATTGTTGTTTGGTGGCCTGTATTTTTCGATTAGGGCACTCTCCAAGCTGACCGCCCCTTCGTCTGTTGCTGTGTAGAGTACCTTCACTAGAAGGGCGCCGAGGTCCCTTCCCCGATCAATGGCTGACAAAATCTCAAACGTCATCCTGCCATAGCGAGCTTTTCCGATGTATCTCACGCACAGTTTAGTATTAGCGAAAACATAGACGCCCGGCTGTTCCTGAAATGTTCTAACCTTCGAGAAGTAACGCCAGCCAGTGTAATTAACAACCCTGTTATCGGAGTGGTCTGATACGTCCCAGCGCATAATTATCGTAAATTGAAAGTACACCATCGATTATTTATAGATATTTTATTAAGAAAACGTATCCTAACTACCATTCTTGAATTTCTACCCTCAGTCAATCTCCCTGCTCTGGACGTATTCTCCATGCCAGCTATGATACCAGACAAGCCCTTCATACCCGTGTACGCTGAGCATCCCAACAAGCCCACCGTCTCTGGAGACGTGGATCGTGTAGTACCCGTAGAACTGATGAACCTCAGCAGCCTCAGCCCCAGCGTAAGCGCCGTCAAGGTACCCCTGGGCGATCGACCTAGCCTCATCTACGTCGATGGGCATCTGGGTCGAAGGTGTGCTCCGCCACCCACCCATCATGCCCCCGTGCCCGTACTTCAGGTTCCACATCATGTTCGGGCCGTACTCCGGGAAGATATTACCCGTAGACTTGTCGATAAGCATCTCAAAAGCGCCCACACCTGTTGACTTCTCATAATAAACAACGTAATAGTTCAGCTCGAACTCCATGATCTCACTAATTGCTATATCGGGGTTCCCGAAGCGCGTCAGGTACTCGCCAGCGACCCCCTCGGCAGCGTCGATGCCCATGTTTCTCGGGAAGAAGTAGCCGAAGGTCAGTATCCCGATTGAACCAACAAGAACGAGGGCCAACCCTATACTCAGGAATTTAGTGTTCAAGCCTAGCACCTATTCCGTGAGGGTCTTCCTGATTTTCTCGTATTCCTCGAAGGTGATCTCGCCCCGAGCCAGCCGCTCCTTAGCGATGGCGAGGGCCCGGTCCTGATCCTCCCTGAAAGCCGCGCCTCCACCAGGCATGAAGGCCTTAAGCAGGAAATACAATCCGGCAGCGACAACGCCCAGGAACAGCAGCATGATCAGAGGCATCAACCAGTACCCGCCTCCTCCCCACCACATCCACTGGCCCATCATGCTGTACCCCATCCCCCAGAATATGAGAAGTGAGACCGCGATTATCGCCATCACTATGATACCTACAGTGAGTGAACTTCTTTGACTCATAATATATTAAGAATAATTGTAAAATATGAATGTTAAAAGAT
>MEZG01000075.1:0-2547 GCA_001775965.1 Candidatus Bathyarchaeota archaeon RBG_13_60_20
AGATGCCGACACTGTAGGAGCCTTATGCCATTCCTTAAAACCGGTAAAGGTAAAAGTAGGTGCCACAAACTGAAAGAGATCAAGGAGATAAACGATTGGTTACACGTGTCTACGAGTTCTCGGAAGGGAACAAAGACATGAGAGACCTCCTCGGAGGCAAGGGAGCCAACCTCAGCGAGATGGTCAACATGGGGCTCAGGGTGCCCCCCGGCTTTACTATAACCACCAAGACGTGCATGGAGTTCTTCGAGGCGGGAGGCAAGTTCCCGGAGGGTCTCTGGGAGGAGATAACCGAACACGTGAAAGGCGTAGAGATGAAGACCGGAAAAAGGTTCGGGGATCCCGGGAACCCTCTGCTCTTCTCTGTGCGCAGCGGCTCGCCGGTGTCCATGCCGGGCATGATGGACACGGTCCTCAACCTGGGCCTTAACGATAATGTAGCCAAAGGGCTCGCCAACCTCTCAGGCGACGAGCGCTTCGTACTCGACGCCTACAGGCGCTTCATCACCATGTTCGCCGACGTGGTGATGCACGCCAAGAGGCAGAAGTTCGACGCCATCCACGACGCTGAGAAGAAAAGGGAGAAGGCAAAGTCGGACACCGACCTCAGCGTCAAGGGCCTGAGGAACGTGGTGGATGAGCAGAAGAGGCTGTTCAGGAAGGAGGTGGGCCGCGAGTTCCCCGTGGACCCCTACGAGCAGCTCAGGCTGGCGGTCGGAGCCGTCTTCAACAGCTGGAACACCGATAGGGCCAGAACCTACAGGAAATTAGAAAGCATACCCGACGAGATGGGGACCGCGTGCAACATCCAGACAATGGTTTTTGGCAACCTGGGCTGGGACAGCGGCAGCGGTGTCCTGTTCACTCGTGACCCTAGCAGCGGCGAGAGGAAGGTCTTCGGCGAGCTCCTGTTCAACGCCCAGGGAGAGGACGTTGTGGCCGGCCTTAGGACCCCCGTACACCTAGACGACCTGAAGGATCAGCACCCCAAGATACACGCCGAACTCATGGACACTGTAGAGAAGCTGGAGCGGCACTACAGGGACATGCAGGACGTGGAGTTCACTATAGAACGCGGTGTCCTCTACATGCTCCAGACCAGGAGCGCCAAGAGGACGGCCCGCGCAGCCATCAAGTGCGCCGTGGACATGGTGCACGAGGAGCTCATAGACGAGAAGGAGGCCATCATGCGGGTGGAGCCCAGGCAGATAGAGCTTCTTCTCCACAAGAGCATCGACCCCAGCGCCGACGTGAAGGTCCTCGCCAAAGGGCTCCCCGCGTCGCCGGGCGCGGCCACTGGCCATGTCGTGTTCGTACCCAAAGAGGCCGAGGAGTGGAAGGCCAACGGTAGAAAGGTCATACTGGTGCGCCCGGAGACCACACCCGAGGACATCGCCGGCATGGTAGCTGCAGAGGGCGTGCTCACCAGTCGAGGAGGCATGACCAGCCACGCCGCCATCGTGGCCAGGGGAATCGGTAAGCCAGCCATCGTCGGATGCGAGGCCCTCCACATCGACCTAGACAAGGAAGAGTTCACGGTCGGCGACGTCTTGGTTAGGAAGGGCGACGTCATCACCATAGACGGGCTCACAGCTGGAATCTACGTGGGCGAGGTGCCGTTCGTGGAACCCAAGATCGGGGGCGAGGTGGAGGTCGTCCTCAAGTGGGCCGACAAGCACAGGAGGCTGGGCGTCTGGGCCAACGCCAACGATGAGGCCGATGCAACCAAGGCCAACAACAATGGGGCGGAGGGCATCGGCCTGGCCAGGACCGAGCGTATGTTCCTGGGCGTCGAGCGCGTCGCCCTGGTACGCGAGATGATCATGGCCGACACCAAGGAGGAAAGGCAGAGGGCACTGGACAAGCTTAAGCCCATGCAGAGGGATGACTTCACGGGCCTGCTGAGGGCCATGAACGGGAAGCCCGTCCAGATCAGGCTACTGGACCCGCCGCTCCACGAGTTCATGCCCCGCGAGGCGGAGATGCTGACCAAGATATACGAGATGGAGAAGGCCGGCGCCCCCGAGAGGGAGCTTGAGGAGCAGCGGGTAATCCTGGGGAAGGTCCGCAGGATACAGGAGGCCAACCCTATGATCGGGCTCAGGGCATGCAGGGTTGGCATACTCTACCCGGAGATTTACGAGACCCAGGCGATGGCCATCTTCGAGGCGGCCTCGGAGCTGAAGAAGAAGGGCTACGACCCCAAGCCAGAGATAATGATACCTGGCACCATCACGTGGAGGGAGCTGGCCTACCTCAAGCCCTACGTGGTCAAGGCCAACGAGGCGGTCTCCAAGGTGTACGGCTTCGTGATCCCGTACAAGTACGGCACCATGATAGAGATGCCCAGGGCCGCCCTGACGGCTGACGAGATGGCCAAGGAGTGCGAGTTCTTCAGCTTCGGCACCAACGACCTCACTCAGACGGGCTTGGGCCTCAGCAGGGACGACGCCCAGGGCACGTTCCTGCCCGTTTACGTGGACAAGAAGATTCTGACGGACGACCCCTTCCAGACGCTGGACAGGAAGGGCGTGGGCGCCCTCGTGA
>MEZG01000075.1:2573-3901 GCA_001775965.1 Candidatus Bathyarchaeota archaeon RBG_13_60_20
GCCAACCCCAAGATAAAGATCGGCATATGCGGTGAGCACGGAGGTGACCCCGAGAGCATATACTTCTTCCACGAGGCAGGGCTCGACTACGTGAGCTGCAGCCCCTTCAGGATACCCGTGGCGAGGCTGGCAGCCGCAAGGATCGCCATAGAGTCTGAGCGGAAGAAGTAGCCCACACGCCCACGGCCCATCGACGGGCCCCACATTTTATACGCCCCAACGCATAGACAGTCGTATGACTAAACTAAACCACATAGGCGTATACGTGAAGGACCTTGAACGCAGCACGAAGTTCTACAAGGACGTCTTCGGGTTCCCCGTGGTCAACAGGTTCACCAGCGGCGAGGCCAAGATCGTCATGCTCGACATAGGCGGCGGCCTCCTGGAGCTGGTTCAGAGACCGGGAAGCCCGGGGACGCCGCCCCAGGGCAACTGGAGTCACGTGGCTCTCCACGAGCCGGACTTCGACGAGAGGTTGTCGAGGCTGGAGAAGATGGGCCTGGAGCTCAGGAAGGTGACCAGGGACAACGGCGAGAGGCTCTGCTTCTTCAGGGACCCCGATGGCCACATGGTCGAGCTCATGGAGAAGGGCTTCTAGTAGACCAGGTCCGCGGGGATAGACCTCTTTTCCAGCATCCCCTTCACCTTACCCCTCAAGGCTTCGTAGTAGGGGCTTCCCTCCGCTGAGGCCTCTTTGAACCTGGGCAGCAGGTCTGGGTAGTGGTCCTCCAGCGTCTCCCGTATTGGTCCCCAGTTCCCAGCCTTGATGTTTAGCCTGTCCACGATGACTCTGCCCACCCTGTCGGCTAGTATGTTCAGCAGCTCCTCGAGCCGGTCCTCGGACACGTAGGGCAACAGTGGCCCCAAGAACGCGTACGTGTCCACGCCCTGGTCGCTGAACGCCTTCAATGCGTCCAGCCTCTCCTGAACAGTGGAGGCGGCGGGCTCGAACACCCTCCTCACACGGTCGTCTATGGAGGTCAGGGTGAGGCCCACCTCGACCTGGTCGAACATGCTGAGGACGTCCAGGTCCCTGACCACCAGCGAGGACTTGGTGAGCACCTCCACGGGGTGGTCGTGCTCTGCGAGGACCTGCAGCAGGCTCCTGGTGAGCCCCGTCTTCCTCTCCAAGGGCTGATAGGCGTCCGTGACACTGGAGAACAGTATGACGCCCGGGGGCTTATCCCCGGCCTCCCTCCTCATGCAGTCCAGGGCGTTCCTCTTCACGTCCACGAAGCTGCCCCACCGCTCACCAGGGTGGTACCACCTGGTCATGAACCTGGCGTAGCAGTATACGCAGCCGTGGCCGCACCCGATGTAGGGGTTCA
>MEZG01000075.1:4133-6482 GCA_001775965.1 Candidatus Bathyarchaeota archaeon RBG_13_60_20
TGACAAGGCCAGAGAGTTCGGCAAAAAGTTCGCCGAGTCCCTCTAACACTCACCTATTTTCCACTTGTTTAGGTACCTTTAAACGGGTTCAGCCATTATCGCTTGCTCGGTGACGTATGATGGATGAGACAGAGGTTTACACCCCTAGAGTCCTCAAAGCCCACAGGGCTGGGGACATGTTCATCCATCACTTGGATAAGGCCTGGATCGGCTACTCCACAGGGATCGATGCGGGTGAACCTGGCGTCGTTGATGGCGCGGGCTCCCTGGACGAGTACCTGTCTAAGGTGGTGGGCACCGTCAGGAGGCTGGGAGACGAATGGTCCCACCGAGTCACCGTCCAAGGCTTGGAAAGGGGGGCGTCCCAGTGGCTGACAGATGAGGATGGGGGGGACGGTGAGGCCGTCGGGAGGTTCGCCTCGGAGCTCAACGGGCTGGGCTTCGAAGTCACGCTTTCCCTGAACGACTATGATCAGTCAAGTTCATTCGCCCGGCTCCTGGTGAAGGAGCTCGAAAAGGGATTAAACCTGGGGCGAATGGCACCCGCCATACTTTACCACCTGGAGAGCGGGACGGACATGGCCTCGGAGCCCCACAGAGGATTCGTGTCCCTGGCCTACAGGTACGGCAACGTGGAGTTCGCCGGGAACCTGACAGGGCAGGGCAGGCAGAGCCCCGCCGGCTACGTCCTCGGGGACCCCGCAGACGGCGGAAGGCTCGGCGTCGCGACCCTGAACCTGCCCCGCCTCGGCCACGAGGCGAGAAACGAGGAGGACTTTTACGTCCGCCTCGGCGATCTCCTGGGGATAGCCATCGAGGCCCTAGAGTCCAAGCGGAGGGCCGTGGAGGAGCTCCTCAAATCAGGGCGCCTGCCGGAGACGAACCGGATACATGGCTCTATCGAAGGGCACCGCTCAGCCATAACTGTGGTGGGTATGAACGAGGCGCTCCTGAATTTAATAGACGCTGGGGTGGGCCACGTCGCCGGTAAGGCCGTAACCTATAAGGTGCTGGAGTACATCGGTGAAAGGGTTCAGGAGGCTCAGAAGGAGCACGACCACCCCATCAGCCTTGAGTCGTACCCATGTATGGAGGCCGGAGCCATGCTCGCGACGAAGGACTGTGAACGCTACGGCGACGCCTACGCCCAGGGGGAGGACGCGCTCTATTACACGGCGGCGTCCGAGCTGCCCCCGGGCCATGGGGACGACCTGTGGCAGGCACTCGAACATCAGAAACGGCTGCAGTCTATATACGGAGGCAGTACCATGCTTGAGGTCCATCTGCGGCGGGGCATCCCCTACAGGGACGAGTGCGGGCTTCTGGTCAGGAGGATAATGGGTCAGGGCTTCGGGGAGATCAAGGTGTCGCCCCTGTTCAGCCTGTGCCCCGAGGACGGGTACTTATACGGTGAGGCCCCCAGCTGCCCGACCTGCGGCCGCGAAGCGGTTACATATACTTGGGTGGACGGCCGGCCGAGGCCCCTGAACACAGTGGGCGAGGGATTGAAGGAGGCGCACAGACAACGAGAAAGTCACGACATCAAGAGCGCGTGAGGATAGACCTCCCCATCGTGGGCTACAGGATGCTCAGCCTCAGCGACTACCCCGGCTGCCTCTCCGCCTCCGTCACGGTCCCGGGTTGTAACTTCAGGTGCCCCTTCTGCCCCAAACTCGACCTCGTCCACCACCACATACCCATGCCCAAGACTCCGCCGGACGGGCTCCTAGAGGTCCTCTGGCCCCGCCTGGGGTTCCTGGACGCCGTCAGTGTCACAGGCGGAGAGCCTCTGCTCCACAGAGGGCTCCCACCCTTCCTGGAGGATCTCAGGCGCATGGGCTTCAGGACCAAGCTGGACACCAACGCCTCAAGGCCCGGAATGCTTAGGCACCTCGTCGACAGGGGCCTCGTGGACTACTTCAGCGTCAGGATCGTGGCGCCCCTGGATAGGTACACGGAGGTCGCCAGGTATAAGGTCAAGCCCGGGGCAATGGAGCAATCCATACAGATCATCCGCAGGAGCAAGGTCCAGTACGAGTTCACCTTCACCCCCGTGCCTGGGTTCCACGACCACGATGACATGCTGGCCATAGCATCCACGCTGGCGGGCTCAAGAAGGATGGTGATAAGATCCTTCAAGCCAGACGAAGCAGAGGAGTGTGGCGACCTGGAGCCCTTCAGCGTCTCCGAGCTGGACCAGTATGGGGACCTGGCCGCACCTTACTTCGGAGAGGTACTGGTCGAGCACTGATACACGCCCCTTAAACGCCTTGTAGAGTGGCGCGGCTTCGAACCTAAACTAGAATATATGCTATATTTAGTTGTAATATGTGATATTGCGCTCTCTAC
>MEZG01000076.1 GCA_001775965.1 Candidatus Bathyarchaeota archaeon RBG_13_60_20
GGGCTTCACCCTGGGCCCCCTCGTCGGAGGGTTCACCGCCAAGCTCTATGGCGCCCAGACCAGCTTCATCATCAGCGCCGCCCTCGCCGTTGCAGGGCTCCTCCCCTTATGCCTCGTCAGGGAGAGAAGGGAAGCACAGCGGGGCCCCGGTAGGAAGGCTCCCAGGTTCAGAGAGCTGCTCGCCGACACGAGAATCCTGGCCTCAGGGGTCGCCAACTACGTGAACAGCCTCATGTACATAGCCGTCACGCTCTTCTTCCCCGTCTACGGCGCCAACATAGGCTTCGACGAGGCCGAGGTGGGCATCGGGCTGACCTCAAGGGGCCTGGCCAGCACCCTCGTGAGGCTGCCCGTCGGGGCTCTAACCCGGCGCGTCAGGGCGCTGAACCTGATGCTGCTGGGCCTTGCCTTCAGCGCCGCCACCATCTACAGCGTCTCAAGCGCCGCGACGCTGGCCCTGGTGACGGTGCTCATGGGGCTCCAAGGCGTGGCCTACGGGGTCTACCTCACGTCCGGCAACGTCTACGTCTCCGAGGAGGCCCCGGAGGAGCAGAGGGGTACAGCCATGGCCGTCTACTCCATGTTCGGCAGCGTAAGCGGCATAGTGAACCCCTTGCTCCTCGGGGTTATAGCGGAGGGCCTCGGAGGTCGGGGCGCTATGCAGTTCGCCTCGGGCTTCACTCTCATCGGGATAGCTGCCGTGTACGTCCTCGCCCGAAGAGAAGACATGAGAACCGATAACGGGGGCTAGGGCCGCCCGTTACCGCGTCTGGCTCCGGAGCGCCTCGAAGGCCTTGGACGCGTCCTCCTCCCTTATGACGAGGCTGATCTCGTCCTCCGTGAAGAAGGCGTCCACCATGTGCACCCCGTTCCTGAATAGGAGGTCGGTCAGCAGCGCTGTCCTGTCGTACCTGTCGTCCCCTGGAGCCACGGAGATGTTCAGCTCAGCGTATCCCTCCGAGAGCCTGGGCTCGTATTGCCACAGGTCCTGCATGATCCGGGTCATGGCGTCGCTCGTGGTCAGCACCTTGAGGCTGCCCGGGAACTGGTGGAACCTGACCGGCAGGCCTTGCTTCTGGTGCTCCACAAGCGCCTCGATGATCTCAGCCTGCTCCCTGCGGCTCACCCTTAGGGACAGCTCCTTGATGTCGGTCACCAGGCTGAGCCTAGACCCGTGGAGTGCACCTCTAGCGTCGGAGGGCTCCCCCTCCAACGCCTCCCTGCTGAACCTCATTATAGCCGTGACGATGGTATTGGGGTCCACTGTGTCGCCGGCGAGACCCTCCACGTCCTCTTTGATGTACCTGGCCGCGGCGCTGTAGTTTATGACCTGCATCCTGATGCCTCGGTACAGGTAAGGGTTCCTGGTGATGATGACCCTGACCGCCTCCTGGACCGAGCGCCGCCTATCAGACATCACCTCATGATGAGGCCGGCGTGATATAAAAATTTATGACACGAAGTCACGTTTTCTGCGGAATCCTGCGTTGTTGATCGAAACCCAATAACTATGTCAGATATATGACATTTTGACATAAGATTTATATTCTGGGCATAAGCAGCCTTCCCCAGTGAATATATTATGTCATGGATAAACGACGACCTAGACAGATTCATAGAGAGAATCTTCAGGAATTTTGGGGTAAACCCAGGGATGAACGCAGGGGAAGGCGACCCCAGCGTCAGGACGTGGACCTACGGGTACTCCATGACCATGGGCCCGGACGGGAAACCAGTCGTAAGGGAGTGGGGTACGGGCCTACCCGGCCAGGAGGCCCCGCTCAGCATCCCGCAGCCGGAGCCCCTAGCGGCCGAGCCCCTGACACAGGTGGACTGCGACACGGCCCACATGAAGGCCCGAGCCCTGATGGAGATTCCTGGAGCGACCAAGGAGTCCATCAAGGTGAAGGCCACAGAGACCGCCGTGCGGGTCACCGCCAGTGGCGTCGGGAGAGACTACGATGTGGAGGTGCCCCTCAACGCCAAGGTTGACCCCAACTCGGCCAAGGCCACATACAACAACGGGGTGCTGGAGCTATCCTTTGACCTTGTTGAGGCCCCCCGAGAGGACGGAGTGGACATCCAAGTCAATTAAGCGCTAAGGAGATAGACAATAATGGATACGATAACGCTCAGAGTAGCGGAGGCCCCGTCGAACCTTGTCGGCAGAGGCATAGCCGTCATGGACCCCAAGGTGATACAGGAGAACGGGTGGCAGTCCGGAGAGGTGGTGGAGATCACCGGCTCCCAGAAGACGTACGCCAAGGTCTGGCCCGGCCAGGCCCCGGAGTACGGAAAGGGACTCATAAGGATCGACGGCCTGACCCGGAACAACGCGGGCGTGGGCATAGACGACAGGGTGACGGTGAGGAGAGCCGAGGCCAAGATGGGGACCCAGCTAACCCTCTACCCGACCGAGCCTCTACGCATCGTAGGCGGCGAGCGCTACCTCGCCCAGCTACTGGAAGGACGGGTGGTCAGCCAAGGCACCGTCATAACCATCAACATCATGGGCCGAAGAGTCGACCTGGTGGTCACCCAGGCCCAGCCCAGGGCCGACGCCGTGATCGTGAACCAGGGCACCCAGATCGTGTTCACGGACAAGACGCCCAGGCAGACCATGGGCAACATCCCGAAGGTCAGCTACGAGGACATCGGCGGCCTGGACCGTGAGATAGCCAAGGTCAGGGAGATGATAGAGCTGCCCCTGAAGCACCCGGAGCTCTTCGAGCGCCTGGGCGTGGAAGCCCCCAAGGGCGTGCTGCTTCACGGCCCCCCGGGCACGGGCAAGACCCTGCTGGCTAAGGCGGTGGCCAACGAAACCAACGCCAGCTTCTACCACATAGGTGGTCCCGAGATCATGAGCAAGTTCTACGGCGAGTCCGAGGAGCGGCTCAGGGAGATATTCAAGGAAGCCCAGGAGAACGCCCCCAGCATCATCTTCATCGACGAGATCGACAGCATAGCCCCGAAGCGTGAGGAGGTCTCAGGCGACGTGGAGAAGCGCATCGTCAGCCAGCTCCTCACCATCATGGATGGCCTGGAGAGCCGCGGAAAGATCGTTGTCATCGGCGCAACTAACAGGGTCAACGCCTTGGACCCGGCCCTCAGACGGCCCGGCCGCTTCGACAGGGAGATAGAGATAGGGCTGCCCGACAGGAACGGTAGGCTTCAGGTGCTCCACATACACACTAGGGGCATGCCCCTCACAGAGGACGTGAAGCTGGAGGCCATCGCGGACAGGGCCCACGGCTTCGTGGGCGCCGACCTGGAGGCCCTGGCCAAGGAGGCCGCCATGGGCGCCCTGCGGCGGGTGCTGCCGGAAATCAACATGGAAGAGAGCAGCGTCCCCGCCGAGATACTGGACAAGATAAACGTGACCATGAAGGACTTCTGGGACGCCCTCAAGGAGGTGCCTCCCAGCACCCTCCGGGAGGTTCTCGTGGAGAGCCCCAACGTGAATTGGAGTGACGTTGGCGGCCTGGAAGAAGCGAAGCAGGAGCTCAAGGAGGCCATAGAGTGGCCTCTGAGGTACCGTGACGTCTTCGAGTACGTGGACGTGAAGCCGCCGAAGGGCATCATGCTGTACGGGCCCCCGGGCACCGGGAAGACCCTCATCGCGAAGGCCGTGGCCACGGAGAGCGAGGTGAACTTCATCAGCGTCAAGGGCCCCGAGCTGCTCAGCAAGTGGGTGGGAGAGTCCGAGCGCGGAGTAAGGGAGGTCTTCAGAAAGGCGCGTCAGGCGGCCCCCTGCATCATCTTCTTCGACGAGATCGACAGCATAGTCCCACCGCGAGGCAGGGACCTGGGCACAAACGTAACGGAGCGCGTCGTGAGCCAGATACTCACGGAGCTTGACGGCCTGGACGCCTTGAAGGACGTGGTGGTCATAGCGGCCACCAACAGGCCAGACATGGTGGACCCCTCCCTCATGAGGCCAGGCAGGATCGACAGGATGCTGTACATACCCAACCCAGACCTCGAGGCCAGGAAAGCAATACTAAAGATACACACCAGGGGCAAGCCCCTGAGCCCAGGCCTGGACCTGGACAAACTGGCCGAGACGATGGAGGGCTACAACGGCGCCGACATCGCGGCCACCTGCAGCGCCGCGAGCATGGCCGCCATAAACGAGCACCTGGCCAAGTACGGCGACCCCAAAGAGGCCGCTGAGCACAGGGACGAGCTGGCTGTAACCATGGACCACTTCCGCAGGGCCTTCGAGAAGGTGAAGACCAGCAGCTACCAAAACGCCACCATATACTGGGACGGCCAGAAGAGCGGCAACGTCGTCTAGTCCCGGGGGTTCAGCCCCCACCACCGTTTTTATCCCCTAGAAAGGGTCGAGGACACGCTGAGATAGGTATATTAAGAGTCTCGGTGTCGATTTAGCCGGTGTTCAACATGCCGATGAGACAGCCCATAGTATGCATGCTTGGCCACGTTGACACGGGTAAGACCAGCCTCCTGGACAAGATCAGGGGCACTGCCGTCCAGCTCAGGGAGGCTGGGGGCCTCACCCAGCAGATCGGGGCCAGCTTCTTTCCCCTCGACACCCTCGTGGCGATAACCAAGCAGCTTGTGAAGAACTTCAATGTGAGCATCAAGGTGCCCGGGCTGCTCGTCGTTGACACCCCGGGCCACGAGGCCTTCGCCAACCTCCGCAGCAGGGGCGGCAGCGTCGCGGATATAGCCATCCTCGTGGTGGACGTGATGCACGGCTTCGAGAACCAGACCTTCGAGAGCCTCAACATACTCAAGTCCAGGAAGGTGCCCTTCATCGTGGCCGCCAACAAGATCGACAGGATCGACGGCTGGAGGTCCACGGCGAACGCTCCCTTCCTCGAGGTCTACAAGGGCCAGAACGAGTGGGTTCAGCGGGACTTGGACGACAGGATATACAACATGATGGGCACCCTCAGCAGGGAGAGCTTCAGCAGTGACCGCTTCGACAGGGTCCGGGACTTCACCAAGAACGTCGCCATCGTCCCTGTGAGCGCCAAGACAGGTGAGGGGCTGGGGGAGCTCCTGGCCGTCCTCATCGGCCTCACCCAGCAGTACATGGAGACGAAGCTCCAAGTCACCGAGGGGCCAGCCCTAGGCACTGTCCTAGAGGTGCGGGAGGAAGTGGGCCTAGGCGTCACCCTGAACGCCATCATCTACGACGGCGTCCTGAGGGCCGACGACACCATAGTCATAGGCGGCAAGGAGGGCCCCATATCAACCAAGATCAGGGCCATCCTGGTCCCCCAGCCCCTGGACGAGATGCGGGACCCTCGGAAACGGTTCAGTAGTATCACTGAGGCCCACGCGGCCGCGGGCATCAAGATAGCGGCAGCCGGTATCGACAACGCCATACCCGGCTCACCACTGATAGCCGTGGGCGGCGATATGACGGAGGAAAGGGCTGTTGAAGAGGTAGCCTCGGAGATGGATCGCCTAAGGATTCAGACTGACCATACGGGCATCATCCTCAAGACGGACACGCTGGGCAGCCTGGAGGCCATCGTGGAGAGCCTGAAGCAGAAGGGTGTCCCCATCAGGCTCGCCGACATCGGCGACGTCAGCCGGAGAGACATCATGGAGGCGCTGAGCGTGAAGCACGAGGAGCCCCTCTACGGGGCCGTGCTGGCCTTCAACGTTAAACCTCTCCCTGACGCGGAGGAGGAGGCCCGGAACAACAAGATACCCATCTTCTGGAACGACATCATCTACAACCTCATGGACGAGTACGTCCGGTGGATGGAGGCCGAGAGGGAGGCCAAGGCGCGGAAGGAGTTCGACCCCCTGGTTAAGCCGGGTAAGATCGAGGTCATGGAGGGCTACGTGTTCCGGAGGGCCAAGCCCGCCATATTCGGGTCAAAGGTTCTGTCCGGCCAGATCACCACCAACATTAACATGATCAACGCCCAGGGGGAGCGGTTGGGCAGGATCAGTCAGATCCAGGACAGTGGGCAGGCCATACCTAGGGCAGATGCGGGCAAGGAGGTGGCCGTGGCCATGCCTCAGCCCATCGTAGGTAGACATATAAAAGAGAGAGATGTCCTGTATGTGGACATTCCGGAGCGTGACGCCAAGCTGCTCCGCACCAAGTTCGCCGCCAGGCTCACAGAATCCGAGCTGCAGGCACTAATGGAGCTGGTGGAGCTGAAGCGCAGGACGGACGTGCTCTGGGCAGTGTAGGAGACAAAGGAGATGCCAATAATCATCGTCTCGGACCCCGCTGCAGGGACAAGCCAGAGAGTGGAGATAGACGAAGCAAGGCTTAGGCCACTCGTCGGAACTAGGATAGGTCAGACCGTAGACGGCTCATTCGCGGGGATGCAGGGATACAAACTCAAGTTCACGGGCGGTACAGACAAGGACGGGATCCCTATGAGGCCCGATGTCCACGGAAGCGCCAAATCCAGGGTGGTCCTAAGCGGAGGCGTGGGCTACGCCCCCAAGAACCAGGGGGAGCAGAAGCGTAAGACGGTTCGCGGCAACGTGGTAAGCCAGGAAACGACTTTTCTAAACTTCGTCGTCGTCGAGGCGCCCAAGAGCCGGAAGAGGCAGGAACCTGAGACCAAGGCAGAGGCCCCTTCTGAGGAAAAAAAGGCAGAAGAGTAGGACGCTACTTCTGAATCTGACCAGTTAGTAGATTCTTAAAGTCCTCTTCTCCCTCTGAGTAACCGGAGGCGATCACGACGTCGCCGGGTAATAGAACAGTGTCCGGCCCTGGCCTGATCCACTTGTTGTCGCGGCGGATGACGAGAACCCACATACCCGTCTCGTCCGCTATGGCTGCCTCTTTAAGGGTCTTGCCTGCGACCGGAGATCCCTCGCCTACGACAACCCTCTCAACTGTTTCCTCGGCGTCTTGGATCACCATCTCGAGGACCGGGTGAGGCTCGATACCTCTGAGGACGACCTCGGCTATCTCGGCAGCGGCGTCAGCGATTCTCTCGGTGACGTTACCCATCCTTATAATACCTAGAAGATCCCTTGGGTTTGCGTCTTCCTCGGTACGGGTCAGCACCCTGCACTGGAAGTCGATGTGTAGCTCGTCCATCTGCTCCTCTAAGAGCTGCACCTCCTCAGCAATGTACCGGCTATTGAGGAGAACAGCCGTGTAGGCAAGGTCTATCATCATCTCGCTGGTGTTCTTCAGCTTCACCAGGTCCTGAGTGATTCTCCTCCAGTGGTCCATGTCCGCCTTACTCAAATTCCCCTACCTCTCCCCTGGCCGCAGCTACCAGGCTCTCAAGGCCTTCCTCGGTTCCCCTGGCAACCAGCACGTCGCCAGGCATTATTATCTCCTTATCAGGGTTGATGTGCCAGACCTGCCCTCTGCGGATGGCTATTATATCGACGCCCACCTCAGCCGCCAATTCGAGGTCGTCCACGGTTTTACCACAGAGGAAACTGTTATCAGAGACCACCACGCGGCCTAGATGCTCTTCAACCCTCTGGAAGACCTCCCGGACGGCATGGTGAACGCCAATATCGTGAAGCACCATGCTCGCTATGTCGGCTGCGGCGTCGCTTATAGCGTTTGTAAGAGAGCCGATTTTAGCGACCCCCGCCAGCGTCTCGGCGTCTCGCCTGTCTCGGGCCGCCAGCATAAGGTTCATGTTTAGGAGGTAAGCCAGGTCATCCACCTTAGCCTCCAGCTCCATGACCTCCTCAGCCAATTCCTTGTTGCTGAATAGGGCTGCACTGTACGCCAGATCAATCATAAGCTCAGAGATGTCCTTCATCTGGATGAGGGTCTCCCGTACAGGGGCCGGCTTGTACTCCGTCTTCTTAACCTTGATCATATGATTGGTTCAACCCGATTGAAGGCGACACAGATAATATGCAACCGGCGAATCAAATAAAGTGTAAGGGGTCCGTTCTTAATCTTTACTGGCCCTCATCTGGATAGTGGATCTTGTAGACGAGGACGTAGCCGTTGGGCGAGGCGTACGCCTGTGTGAAGTACTTCGGGTCCGCGGCGTGGTACATCAGCCTGGCTATCGTCGAGGAGGCGAATCGATCCGTTAGCTGGGGAGAGCTCTGGGAGTAGTCGATGAAATCCGTCAGGTTGAACCCTCCTATGAGCGCCATCTGAGGCCACTTGCCCTCATCGCCTAGGTTCCACTCGCTGGTGGGGTTGTTTGGGTTGAACGTGTGGAAGACCACTATGTAGTCCGCGTCGTACTGCTTCAGCAGCTGTATGGACTCGTTCTGCGGCCTCATCATGATGTTGGCTATGTTCTTGATCTGGTTCTCGCTCTGAGTGGCCCCGTCGGCCAGCGTGGTTCTCCGAGCCATAGCCTCGATCCAGTAGCCGTAGTCCCACCAGGAGCAAATGATGTCGTCCTCCGCAGTGTTTTCCCTCAGCCATTCGAGGGTCAGGGGCCAGTCCTTGGGGTACTCGCCGTCGAACATGTAGGGTATCGCGCTGCACGCCAGGCTCGTCGGCTGGTCGGCTGACGTGATGCCCGACCACACGTTGGGCGTGAGGCTGAGGGTCACCACGGCGATGAACAGGGCCCCCAGGAGCTTGTTGACGCCGAAGACCATCTTCCTCCGTTTTCTGCTCGGGCTCTCTTCTCCTTCAATCGAGGCGCTTATGAA
>MEZG01000077.1 GCA_001775965.1 Candidatus Bathyarchaeota archaeon RBG_13_60_20
TTGGAACACTACCAACACGGGGAAAACTGTGGCAGACATGCTATTCAGTGTACCCGGAATAATAAACGGAAGATTCATCGGATTCTTACTAGACATCGCGATGGCAGCACTCGTATACTACTACATCAAGACCAGGAAGATGGTCCACATACGCAGGGTCCCCGGCCTGGACGCCATAGAGGAGGCCGTCGGCCGATCAGCGGAGATGGGCAAGCCCGTCATCTGCAGCTTCGGCATCGGCGGCTTCACCTACTGGACCCTGGCGGGGCTCAGCATCCTCAGCCACGTGGCGCGCCTCTCCGCTAAGACGGGGAGCCGCCTCATCGTGCCCACCGGCGGGGGCGACCAGGCCCTCATCGTCAGGCCCGTGGCAGAGGAGATCGTCAAGACAGCGTACACCATGGAAGGCGCCGAGGACCAATACAACCCCGACGACCTACCCTTCTACAGCGGCCAGCAGTACGCCTACATCGGCGGATACGTCGGCGTCATGCAGCGCATCAGGCCAGGCAGCGTCATAATGACGGGCAGCCACGCCAGCGAGGCCATGAACATCGCCGAGACCAGCAACGCCGTCGGCGCCATCACCATCACGTCGGGCAGCTACATAGGCAACGTGGCCGCCCTCGCATGCGCATCAGACTACATACTCATCGGCGAGGAGGCACCCGCGGCGGGCGCCTACCTCTCCGAGGACCCGTCCCAGAGGGCCAGCATCAGGGTGCAGGACCTCTTCAAGTGGCTAGCGATAGCCATAGTGGTACTGGGGATAGCGGCCAGGAGCCTAGGAAACGACTTCCTGCTCCGGCTGCTATCCACATAGGAGGTGCAGAGGTTGGCAGAGATACTCAAGAATAGGCAGCTCCAGATAATCGTTATGTTGCTCAGCTTCCTCTTCGTGTTCCTACCCTACTTCCTCAACGTGCCCCAGCTAAACACGGCCTCCACCAAACTCATCACCATAACCAGCATAGTCACCGCCTTCACCGTCGCCCTGGCCGTCTTGGCCCAGTTCAGGCGAGGCATAAACATCATAAACAGGCGCAGCCGCGGCTGGTACTTCAAGGCCTACATGCTTATGACCCTGGTCCTCATGCTCGGCTTCAGCCTCATAAGCAGGGAGACGGGGCCCTACCACTGGGTGATGTTCGCGGTGGTCAACCCGCTCAGCTCAGTCAACTACGGCATCCTGGCCTTCTACATGGCCTCCACGGCCGCGCGCGCCTTCAGGGCCCGCAACACTAAGGCCCTCCTGCTGCTCCTCAGCGGCTTCATAGTACTCATCTACCAGGCGCCCCTCACAGGCGCATACTTCACAGGCTTCGAGCCCATAGCCCTCTACTTGGGCAGCACCTTCGGCCTCGCGGCCGGCAGGATGTTCCTCATCAGCGTCACCGTGGGAGCCATAGTCTTCGGCGTCAGGGTGATCATGGGCAACGAGCCCTCAGTGCTGGGCTTAAGCAAGGAGG
Organism: Candidatus Bathyarchaeota archaeon RBG_13_60_20; assembly: GCA_001775965.1. Taxonomy (GTDB): domain Archaea; phylum Thermoproteota; class Bathyarchaeia; order TCS64; family TCS64; genus RBG-16-57-9. Next base: position 1,470 of record MEZG01000077.1, read on the forward strand.
AATGATGATGGCCAAAGACAGCGGCGGAATACTGAAGTGGATGGCGGAGTACGACAGGCGCTACGTGTACCTGGTCCTCTTCCTCGTCATGGTGGGGCCACTACTGCGCCCCATAGGCATGCCCATCAGCGTCAGCCCGGACACCGTGCAGTACTACAACGTGCTGCAGCAGGTGCAGCCAGGAGACAAGGTCTTCTTCACCCTGAACACCGAGTTCAGCGGATACAACGAGATCCAGAGCGGAATAATAGCGACGATGCGCGTACTCGTGGAGAAGCACGCCAGGATCGCCTTCGGCGTCGCCCACGTGGAGGCAACCGTCATACCCGAGCTCATCGTCAAGGCCGTCCAGGCCGAGATGACAGCCAACGACTACCAGTACGGCAGGGACTACATCATCCTAGGATACATATTCCCGAACGAGGCCGCGGTGGCGGCCGGCGCCCAGGACTTCCACGGCGTCGTCACCCAGGACTGGCTCGGCCGGCCCATAGCCGGCACCTTCCTGGACGAGATCGACGACTGGGAGGACTGGGACCTCATAGCCGACTTCACCACGGGCATCGCCACCAGCTTCCTGATTAACCACTACGCCCTCAGGGGGACACCCATGATCATGAACTGCATAGGCATCATGATCGCCTCCGAGAAGCCCTACGTGGACTCGGGAGTCCTGCTCGGCCTCCTCCAGAGCATGAGAGGCGGCGCCGAGCTCGAGTTCCTCATAGGGAGACCCGGGCCCGGCCTCACGGCCATGGATGGGTTCTCCTTTGGGCACTACGCGCTAATAATCTTCATCCTCATAGGCAACGTCGGCTACTTCGGCTACACCAGGCAGCAACAGATGAGAGTTGACAGGGAGGCGAAATAAATGGTTGACTTCATAGAGATATCTGTCGTGGCCGTGGGCACCTTCCTGGCCATGAGCATGTTCAGCACGCTCTACGGGAAGAGCAGTCCGCTCTACGCATTGGCCGAGGAGAGCTACATCGGGTTCGCCACCGGCCTAACCATCATCTGGAACATCGACTACATCTGGAAGACGGGCATCGTCAACATAATGGCCGGGGACTGGGTCCTCCTGTTCAGCATCCTGCTTGGAGCAATGATGCTGATGAGAGTCCACCCCAAGTACGGCTACGTGGCTAGGCTGCCCATAGCCATAGTGCTGGGCGCCCAGTTCGGCCTCAGCCTGCGCACCATAATCTTCACCGGCTTCATACAGCAGATATCCGCGACCATCGTGCCCCTCTTCACGGGCGGCACCCAGACCCTCATCTACAACTGGACCATCGTCATCTGCGTCATCTTCATGCTCACCTTCTTCTTCTACACCATAGAGATGAAGGGAGCCCTAGGGATGAGCGCCAGGTTCGGCGAATACCTACTCTACATAGCCTTCGGAGCAGTCTTCGCGCAGACCTTCATGGGTAGGCTGGGCCTGGTCATCGGGTTCCTGCAGAGCTACACTATACCCGACTGGAAGACTCCGTACCTACTGGCCAGCATGGCCCTGGTCCTCGCCCTCATCATGTACATGGACAGGGCGGGGCTCCTAGAGAAGCTGACACCAGAAGAGTAATACCCACCCTTTTTTCTATATATACTTCTATGACCGTAGAGTGGCAACACTGGGAGGACCTGCCCCCCGAGAAGGAGGAGGAGATCATCGACAGGCTGGCCCGCGCCTTCGTGAAGCGGGGCCTAGGGCTCATGGGCAGGATGCTGCTGGAGAGCGGCGGCCCCCTCACCAGCATGTTCGCCGAGTTCTACATGGGCATCTACGGGCCCTTCTTCGACTTCCTAGAGGTGGACGAATACGTGGCGCTCCTCAGGAACAAGAGGAACCTGAAGAAGCTAGTAAAACGCATTAATGAGCTGGAGGATGAGAAGGAGCGAGCCGAGAAGGAACGGAAGGGGAAGAAGGCCCCCAAAGAAAGCGCAGGCCCCGAACCCGATGAGAAGGCTCCTTAGGTTACGCCCTCATACAACCTGTCTATGCGCTCCTTGAACCACAGGGCTACCCATATGATGAGGGGGTGGGCGGCGAACTTCAACTCGTAGTAGAAGACGTCCCCATAGATCAAGCCGGCTGAGCCGAATACAATGGAGGTAAAGCCGGCCAAGCCCAGACCAGCTAGGAGGCTTCCCATGAGAGTCTCTCCCCCAAGCAAGCTGGCCAGCGCCATCACTGAGAGATGCATATTACCCATGGAGGCATAACCTTGACCATGTATCGATATGAGGGAGCCGAGGGACGCAGCGAGACCGTGCGCAATGAACCACGAGGCGGCTCTAATCTTACCCGGGTCGCATCCACAGACCTGTAGAAGCGACGGGTCCTCCATGAAGGCCCTCCAAATAATTCCAGGCTTCGCCTTAAGCGTGAACACCGTTAAAGCGGCCACGAGTAGCCCGAGGAGAACCGTAACCCAGACTACCCCGTTCACGCCGTGAAGCGTGAAGTCGTGATCCCTGAGGGAGAAGCCCATAGTGTACAGACCATGCTGCTCCATCAGCCAGTAAGCTAAAAAGCTCGCACCGGACGTTGCGAGGATTCCAATCCCGAGGCTCACAATCGTCATGTACACCGTCCCCGTATTAGCTGCACGGAGTCTCCTGTAAATTAGGACGTAGCAGGCGAGGCCCAGGGCACCCCCTAGGATAAACCCAGCGGGGACACCGAGGTACGGCGACTCCCTCCACAGCTCCGAGATGATGAACGAGGCGTACGCGCCTACAGGCATGAAGTTGACCAGCCAGAGGTGGGGGAACCCCTCCGACCTGAGGATCATCGTATAGCCGAGGCTCAGTAAGGCCACGGTGACGGCGTTCACCGCGGCATCGGCTAGGGTGAACTCCACGGTTTACTCAAGGCTCATCTGAATATATAACTCGGGCACCCCGCCTGGGCTACTCTTCCTCGGGGCCCTCAGGCTTCTCTTCCTTGGGCTGAGCCATCCTGGCCTTGAGGCTCCTCTTCACCCTGAACGACCAGAGGCCGAGGCCCAGCACCAGCAGGTTCAGCAGGGTGAAGGACGGCAGGTCCACCTGGATCATGTTGGTCAGGTAGAAGAGGTCGGCTATGACGACGATGACAGTGAACACGTTGGCGGCCAGCAGCAGCCGCCTGGTCAGCGGGGGCAGGGACTCCGTCAAGGCCAGGCTCAACCCGCCTTGTGGGGCTTGGAGAGGAGCTCGTCAGCATCCGCCGCCTTGATGGCCTCCACCAGCTTCACCACCTCCTCGGTGAAGGGCCCCATGATCTCCTCCCCCGTCTTCCGGGTGGCCGTGGTGGACACGATCCTCTTCCCCGCGCCTCCCAGTACACCGGTGGGCGTCAGGTCAATGGTGTCCCAGGGGAAATCCATTGGCCCCAGTCTGCCGATGCCCGTCATGGGCAGCGGGCCCAGGTGCGTGTCCTGGGTCTGGTCGACGGCGCGGTCCATCTTCACAAGGTGGCCGTGGTAGAGCAGGTTCATGCTGGTCTCCTTCGACCCCGCGTGGCCGTCCACGCCCGGCGGGAACGTCATGAGGACCGCCGCGAACACGTCGTAGTCGCGGCGGAGGGCCCCCGCCACCTCGACGAGGGCCGCTGTGTTGCCGCCGTGGCCGTTGAAGAACAGCACCTTCCGGGCCCCGTGGCTGCAGGCCGCCAGGGCCACCGAGAGCATGTAGTCCCTGAAGACATCCGGCGGCACCCACAGGGTGCCGGGGAACTGCCTGTGGTGCTCGCTGATGCCCACGGGCACCACGGGCAGCACCGGCACGCCGGTCCTGTCGCCCACCTCCCTGCTGAAGGCGGCGGCTATCAGGTGGTCGGTGCCCAGGGGGTTGTGGGGCCCGTGCTGCTCGGTGCTTCCCACCGGCAGTATGACCGTGTCGCACTCCGCGAACAGCTTCTGGGCGTCCGTCCAGCTCACCTCGGCTAACTGAACCATTGTGTCACCTGTTCTAGTGTTGGGGGACTAGGGTTATAAGATGACTGCGGGCCCGACTCTGCTTTGGAACACTCCCTTGGAGTGCCTTGGGCCGCCCATGGAAAGCTACCAGAGGCATGTGGGCACCACCTTGAAAGCCTAACCCGGAAGGCTAGCCGTCTAAACCTTATCAGGCGAGACCGCCCATCACCAGCCAGAGATGCCCACCATAACCGTCAACGACACGCCCATCGAGTGCAGTCTCGTCCTCTTCGACCTGGACGGTACACTCGTGGACAAGGACCAGAGGAACAGGAGCCTCGCCGAGGCCAGGATGAACGCCGTAAGGCGCCTCGCAGGCGAGGAGGCCGCCCAGCTGTGGGCCACCCTGTCCGGCGTCGACGCCTCCACGCTAGCCGTGGACGCCCGGGGCCCCCTCTCCAAGGCGCCCCGGAAGGAGGACATCGTCGTCGCGGCGGCCGCCATATGGCTCGGCCGCGTGGACTGGTTCAGGGCAAAGGAGCTGGCCGCCGAGGCCTACGCCCAGGCTGACGCCCAGCAGAGCACGAAGTACAGGCCTGCCCTGGTCCCGGGGGCCGAGGCCGCACTGCGGGCGTTGAGGGGCGCGGGGCTGAGGCTGGGCGTCGCCACCAACGGGAGCGGCAGGACGGCGCGGGAGATCATGAGGGCCATCGGCGTGGAGGCCCTGTTCGACGTGTTCGCGGGGGCTGACGAGGTGGCGGAGGGTAAGCCGGCCCCGGACATGCTGCTGGCGGCCTGCGGGAGGCTGGGAGTCCCGCCGAGTGAGGCGGTTTACGTGGGGGACGAGGTGGTGGACGCCGCCGCGGGGCGGGCGGCTGGGCTCAGGGAGGTGGTCGCGGTGAACCCGGAGGGCGACGCCTCCCGGTACACGCGGCTCGTGGTGGACTCGGTGGCCAGCATCAGGGCAGGCTGAAGACACACAAGCAGACATCAAAGCTCTGAGAGGGGCCGACTTCCTAACAGTGGAGCGCCAGGGATACCGTGAACTCCATAAAGCTATACATGAGAGACGTACGATAAACCAATAGTAAAGGTCGGAAGGTGTCCACGTGTGCGAGCGCCTGGTAACATCGTTCGTCGCATGATGCTCACCACACTTCTGGTTCTGGCATTCACCACAGTTCATGCGAGTACGCCGGGGGAGGAGCACACCTTCGCAGTCTTCCAGGACGACTTCGAGGACTGGGACGAGGACGCTTGGGAACTGGACATAGGCCCCCACGCCTCCTACGGCGCCGCGTGGAAGGTGCTGGACGACGGCGGGAACAAGGTTCTCAGCGTGAAGGGGACCGTGGGGGTCGCGGCTGGGGCCCCCTACTGGGCGGACTACACGCTCATGGTCAGGGTCAAACTCGTGGACGTGCCCGAGTACCTGGGGATTCAAGTTAGGATGGGGGAGACGGGGCTGGGTTACATCGCCTATTTCGGGCCGACCGACGTGGTGTTCGTCAAGTCTCTTGGATGGGGGGCCGAGTCCATCGACTTTACGAAAATCCCATCAACACTCAGCGGTAACACGTGGCACACCTTGAAGATCGTCTGCGTGGGAGACGAGGTCAGGGTCTACGTCGATAACGAGCTGAAGGTCGAGGTCAAGGATGAGACCGACCCGGGGCTCTCAGGCAGGATCGGCTTCGCCGTCGGACCCAACAGCAGCGTCTACTTCGACGACGTCTGGGTCGCCGCCACACACGCAGACTACGCGGGTTACCTGATCACGGGGGCCCAGCTGTTAATCGACGAGGCGAAGGCGATGGACGCGGACGTCGATGAGCCTGAGCGCTTGCTCAACGAGGCCAGAGCCAAGCTTGAGGAGGGCGATCTCGACGCGGCTGCGGGCCTCGCTGACGCAGCGGCCGAGAAGGCCAAAGGTAACATGGAGTTGGCGGCCGCGGAGAGGCAGGAGCCGCCGCCCGAGACCCAGCAGCCCGCAGCTCAGCAGGGCACGCCCCTATCGATTGAGAGAGTTGCGACGCTCCTCACCATCGGGGGCGCCATCGCCGGCGTCGGCGGGTGGGCCCTCAAGGCCCGCGGCGACCGAAGAAAGAGAGCCATACTGTTCAGCGAGCTAATGCAGGGAACGGACGACACCTATGAGCGCTATAAGACGGATGCGCGCCAGTGCGAGGCCGAGCTCCAGAGAATCAAGGACCGGGCCATCAACGAGTACAAGAAGAACCTGATCACCGAGAAAGATTACAATGCCTTAAACGAGAAAATAAAGGAATGTATCAGAAGGTTAAGGGAATCGACAGGAAAGCAACAGCTGGGCACTCAGGAGAGGTGACGCTCCGTACGCTATACTTTTCCTGCAGTTTATGGGTCATAATACATGCCTGTGCCGGGGTACACCTCTCGTCTGATAGCACAGGTTTTATAGACCATGTGATTTTTGTGATGATTGTGATTTTGAAGATTTTCTATTTTCGAAGGCGGTAGTTACCGTTGGTTAGTTTTTTAATGGCGCAGCGGAAGGGATTCGAACCCTTGAGGCACAAGGCCACTAGTTTTCGAGACTAGCACAATAACCGCTCTGTCACCGCTGCCCGCACAACTAGCAGCATGGCGACGTAATTTAAGCTTCACCCCGAGTCCCAGGGGCCCCGGCGAATGCTCATTTTAATAATCGAGGAGACGCCACATACTGTCGAGTTCATTAAGCGTGTTAGCCAGGGGCCAGAGGGTGCTCCTCAGAGCTTCACCAAGGGCGGCAGGGAGACCTACCTCGGCTGGATGACAGGGGACGGCAGGTAGAAGCAGATGGACGCCCCCTGGGAGCAGGGCCCCTGAACCGAGGGGGAGAGGTGCAGGGCTGAGGCCGAGTTCAAGGAGATGCTGGGCCCCACAAGGAGGTTCGCGGTCATGGCGGACAGGCGGGACGGCTCCGCGGTGGGCTGGGTGCCTGCTACCCTGAGAGGTCCCACGCGGACGCATGCGAGGTGGGCATCAACATCTGCGAGGACGGCATGCAAGGCTACGGGCTGGGCTCGGAGGCCCTAGCCCTCTGGGCGACCCATATGTTCGAGTCCCGGTTCCACAGGGTGGCATCAAGACGTGCAGCTTCAACGGGGCCATGAGGAGGACCGCGGAGAAGCTGGGCTTCAGTCTGGAAGGGGGTGTAGCGGGAGATACAGCTCTGGGAGGGCATATGGACAGGGTCGTGTACGGGGTGCTCAGCCACGAGTGGAGGCCCCCGGCCGGGAAACCCGGGGCCTAGCTCTCCGTGAGGCGCTGGACGCCCGGCCAGCCCTCTCGGCTCTTGGCGGCTACGACCCTCAGCGCGTCTAGGGCGCTGCCGATCTGGGGCCTCTGCTCGCCGCTCCTCCTGAGGAGGTACTCCGCGGCCCTCAGCAGCTTGCCGTTGAGGTCGCTGTCGGCCTGATCAGCCACCGAAACTACAAGGGCCTCCAGGGTCTTGGGCTTGGTGGGCCCCACGTCGCCGTGGTGGCCGGCCACAACGTGTATGAGGCCGGTGGGGTAGCCCCTCCTGTGCATCTCGGCGACGAGCAGCGTCAGGTGGTCTACCATTCCGCCGTACTCGCTGGTCTGGAAGCCGCCGCCCCCGTTGGGCTCGTAGCAGTACGTCTTCATCACGTCGTGTATTATGGCGCCGGCCTTAACCAGATCCCTGTCCACCTCGCCGCCGTAGAGCTCCTCCACGATGTCGCAGAGAGTCATGGCTATCCGGTGGACGCTTAGGGTGTGCTGGACGAGGCCGCCGAGGTAGCTATGGTGCTGGTAGGCGCCCGCGGGGCACGTGCCCAGGGGCAGAGCGGGCTGGGGGAGACCGCCGGGGGGGTCCGTTAGGAGCTCCTGGACCATTCTGCGCAGCTCGCTGTCCTTGATCGTCTCCACTAGGGGCGTGAGCGTCTCCACTTGACCCTTCACCTCGGGATGAATCCCATACTCTGCTCACGCCGGTTCTTAAATTCTTCCAATGTACGCCTTGCCGCTACCCAAGTGCGAGGCGGGTCGGCGGGTGGGCTCATCTGGTCACCTCTGGCTCCTGAGGGCCTTCATCTTCTCGGCTATGGCGCGGTAGGCCTCCGCGGGGTCGCTGATGCCCTGCACCATGGCCTCGAAGGGGCAGTATATGCGGCCATCCAGCATCTTTATGTGAGGCGTCTCCTGGGCGTAGGTGAATGCGAGGCCG
>MEZG01000078.1 GCA_001775965.1 Candidatus Bathyarchaeota archaeon RBG_13_60_20
CGCCTGATCCTTGGCCGGCTGGGTTTAAAACTGGTTCGTAAGCCATATGTCTCGGCGCGCGGATGAATTAACTATGCCTGAGCGTGAGGAGCCTAACGACATGGCTGAGAGGATAAGCGGCTGGCACTACAGCCTGGGCTGGGGGGACGGCACCGACAACGTGGCGCCCTATGTGCCGACGCCTATGAACGTGGTGCAGGAGATGCTGAAGCTTGCCGGCGCGGGGCCTGGTGACGTGCTCTACGACCTGGGCTGCGGAGACGGCCGGATCATCATGGCGGCCGTGGAGGAGTTCAACGTGGACCGGGCCGTGGGGTTCGAGATCAACCCGCGGATGGCGGAGGCGACCCGCATGAAGGTATACGACCGGGACCTCCAGGGCAAGGTTGCGGTGCTTCAGGCCGACTTCTTCAAGGAGGACCTTTCCGGGGCCACAATAGTGACGCTTTACCTCACCACCATGGGGAATAACAGGCTCAGGCCCAAGTTGGAGAGGGAGCTGAGGCCGGGGGCCCGGGTGGTGAGCCACGACTTCCCCATCACGGACTGGGCTCTCAGCCGTGAGGAGGAGCGGCAGTACATGGTGGGCAGCCACAAGCTGTTCCTGTACAGGTTGCCCGAGGCGTACATGAAGAAGGAGGAGCCGCGTGAGGGGGACCGGTGGGGGAAGGTGCGGCGCCTATTCGAGCGCCGCGACGGGGTCTAGCTCACAGCGGCAGTATCCTCGTATGGAGATTAGTAGACGCCGAGGGCAAGGGCGATTATGGCCATCCTTGTGTATATGCCGTGCTTCATCTGCCTGAAGTACCAGGCGTTGGGCAGGTCGTCCACGTCGGTGTTGATCTCGTTTACGCGGGGCAGCGGGTGCATTATTGCCACGTCTTTCTTGCCGTGCTTCTGAACCATCTTCCTGTCCATTATGTAGCTGTCCTTGACCTTGTCGTACTCCTCCTGGGTGGCGAAGCGCTCCCGCTGGACGCGTGTCATGTAGACTACGTCCAGCTCGGGCATGGTCCTGGGAAGGTCGGATACTTCGGTGACCTCTATCCTGTCCTTGACCTCCTCGATGACCTCGGGTTTCATCTTCAGGGCGTCCGGTGCCACGCAGTAGACCTTGACGTCGTAGTTCCTGAGGGCCTTGAGGAGGCTGTGTACGGTGCGGCCGTTCTTCAGGTCGCCCACCATGCCGATGGTGAGGCCGTCGATGCGGCCCTTGGCTGTGCGCATGCAGTGGAGGTCGAGGAGGGTCTGGGTGGGGTGCTCCCAGGTGCCGCTGCCGCCGTTGATGAAGGGGACGGTGCTGACCTTGGCGGCGCGGGTGGCTGAGTCGTTGTCAGGGTGGCGCATGGCTATGATGTCGACGTAGTTCATGACGGTGCGTATGGTGTCTTCGAGGGTCTCGCCCTTCTTGATGCTGCTGGTCATGGGGTCTGCGACGGTGGTGACGCTGCCGCTGAGGCGGAACATGGCGGACTCGAAGCTGAGGCGTGTTCGGGTGCTGGGCTCCATGAATAGGCTTGCGAGGACCTTGCCTCGGGCGAGTTGGCTGCCCTGCTTCTCCAGCTTCGCCATCTCGTCGGCCACATTCAGGATGTAGTCGAGCTGGGGGCGGCCGTAGTCGCTCATGCTTATGAAGTGCTTGCCTTTGAAGTCGGCTTTGCTTACCATGGGGGATGTGTTGTGTGGTTGGGGATTTATTTGTTGCCTTACGGCGGATTCCTTATAACGGCTGGCTTGTTAGAACAGGAAAAAAATTTTCCTTCTTTTGGTTCGTGCTTTTGGTTGCTGAGGTTTCCTCGATCCGTTTGTTCAGGGATTCTTGGAGATGAGAATTAAATTTACTCATTTGTAGCTAGCAGTCCTCGCGGCTTAAGATACATGGTCAGGGCCAGAACGGCTATGGGCACGATCAGCCTGTACTCCCCCATCCACACGCCGAATACATCCTTACTCCAGACGACCAGGACGATTTCGAGAACCCCCATAATCAGGCCGCCCAGTGCGGCCCCCCTAATGCTTCTCACGCCCCCAAGCAGGCAGGCTGCCAGGACCCCCGTCGTGAGTGTGGTGCCCATTGCCTGGGGCCAGATGAACCATATGCTCCCATACGCCCCGGCCAGCCCCGCAAGGCCCCCGGCCAGGGCCCAGGCCAGCCTCCTGACCCTGTTCGGGTTGATCCCTTGAGCCATGGCTAGGTCGGCATCCTCCGCTACAGCCCTTAGGGATGCCCCGAGCAGAGTCCCGTTGAGCAGATGCTCGTGGAGCAGTACCGAGGCCACTGTGATGGCCGTGGACACGATGAAGACGCCGGGAACCCACCCCACGTGGAAATCGTATTCAGGCAGGCTGATGTAATCGACAAACCCCCTGCGGGTCATCAACAGGTACGCGTAGCACTGCACGGCCGTCGTCAGGATGATGCCTGTGGCCATGAGCGCCAGGGTCACGAGCACAGGCCCTCTGTATCTCCTCAGAAGGGGCTCGGCCACTAGGACGCAGCACAGGAGGCCGGCCAGCCCGCATACGGCGAAGGCGGCGGGCAGGCTGAGGTAGACCTGGGCTTTGAGTAACCAGGCCACGGTGTACCCCATGTAGGCTCCGATGGCTGCCAGGGGCCCCACTGTTAGGTTGAAGGAGTCCGATGTGAGGTACGTCAGCGTGTGCGCCTGGGCCATGAGCACCAGCATGGACGCGTAGACGAGGGCGTTCATGAGCAGCGCAACGCTCATGTGAAGATAAAGGAGGCGGCGGACATTTATGCGTTTACTGGGCCGGTTTGTGTTTAATTATTTTTCATGAAGTCCGAGAGCTTCAGTACCTGCATCTCGGTTACATCTTTCCACTCCTTCTCGTACTGCTTGTCCCCTCCGGTCAGCAGGACATCAGCCTTCTTTGCTATGGCGGTTGAAAGTATCACGGCGTCGGCCAGCGAGAACCTGTACTTGGTTTTCAGCAGTCCAGCGTCTCTAGCTACTTCTTCTGTGACTGGTTCACGGATGAGGGGGGATCGCTTCAGGTAGGCGTGCTGCACCCGGGCCTCCCTCTCGCCGTACTCGCGGCTTATCACGTTCATCAGCTCGGCCACGGTGATGAGGCTTATGTGAGCCTCGTGCTCCTCCTTCGCCCTTTCTAGGAGCCCCTCGGCGTCCGGGTTTCCCTTGTACTTATCGATGAGGACCCAGGTGTCCAGGAAGACCCTCACCGGGTTCTCATCTCCCTGGCCATCCCCTCGGCGCGCTCCTCCTCGGCCTCCCGCTCCTTCAATAGAGCGCGCTCCAGCCGCTCCGCCGCGGGCAGCCTCATCGCCTTGATGACGTCGTCCGGTATGGGGATGACCAGGAAGGTCCCGTCTGGGAGGGCCTCGATCTCAAGCCTTTGGCCGGGCCTCAGCCCCAGGGACTCCCTCACCTCCTTCGGTATGACCATCTGGCCCTTGGAGGAGAGAATTACCTCATCCAAACTTACCACAAGATGTTCTGTAAGACGCACAACCTATAAAACTTACCTATTTGTCTAGCTTGGAAGATGTTTTACGTCGCTCATCCTGCGCAGCACACCGTCTCGGTTTAGCCGGGAGGAAACCGGCTCTTTAAAAATGCTTTATGCTCGGCATTCGTTTAGACATGGTATGAAGATCCTTGACGACATACGGGTCGTAGACCTCACGGATCACTGGTTCGGGCCCTGGTGCACCCTTCTCCTATCCGATCTGGGGGCGGAGGTGATAAAAGTGGAGCCGACGTGGGGGGCCACGGCGAGGATCGGGGGCGGGCCGCGGCCGGGCGGCTCCGACCCGGTCTTCCACTACCTGAACATGAACAAGAAGAGCCTCTCCGTCAACCTGAAGGCCGAGGAGGGCCGCGCCATGTTCCTGGAGCTGGTGGGGAAGTCTGATGTCGTGGTCCAGAACTTCATCCCCGGGGTCATGGAGAGGCTCGGCCTCGGCTACGACGTTCTCAGGGAGGCGAACCCGAGGATCATCTACGCGGCGCTGAGTGGCTTCGGCCAGTACGGGCCCTACAGGGAGAGGGCGTCCTTCGACGTGGTGGCCGAGGCCATGAGCGGCCACACTCGCCTCACCGGCGACCTGGTGGACCCCGAGGGGCCTCCCCTCAACATGGCCATGAGCTACGGGGACCTGGGCCCCGGGACGATGGCCGCCTACTGCATACTGGGGGCGATTAGGAGCAGGGACAGGACCGGGGCAGGCCAGATGCTCGACGTGGCCCAAGCCGACTGCATGACCGCCCTGAACCCGGCCATCACGGAGTACTCCATGACCGGCCTCCTGCCCTGGCAGGTCCGGGAGAAGTACCCCATGACCCACATAAGCGGGATCGTGGAGGCCAGGGACGGGTACATCCAGGTGGCCGGATACAGGCCGAAGGCCCTGGACGCCCTGAAGGAGAGGCTGGGCGTGGACGAGGTGACCATAGACGCAGTCAGGGAGATGGTCAGGGACATGACCCGGGACGAGGCGGTGCGGTACTTCGTGGAGCTGGGCATGCCCGTCGCCCCCGTCTACCAGGTGAACGAGTGCATGGAGGACCCGCACCTCAACGAGAGAGGCATGTTCTTCCACGTGGAGCACCCAAGGGCAGGGCGGTACAGGACTGTGAGCTTCCCCGTCAAGTTCTTGGAGAGGGGGGCCGTGGCGCGCTCGGCGGCCCCGCTTCTGGGCCAGCACAACAGGGAGGTGTTGGAGGGGCTCCTGGGGTACGACAGCGGCCGCATAGATGAGCTGGAGAAGGCGGGCGTCATCTACACCGACAAGTAGGATTCGCATGATGGATCTTGGCCACGTGCGTAGGGCCCGCATGTCTACAATTATGACCGCCTGCCATATTGTGTGAGATTATCAGTAGCCATGGTCTCGATGCTTTATAGAATACTTTATCCCACGAGTTTCTGATGGGAAATGGAGGGTGTCTAGTTGAAGTTGGACGCGAAGGGCAGGACATGCCTACCCCCAGACACCAGAGGGGAGATGGGGACACAGTGATTGCTACCAGAACCCCGAAGGGCGTCCTGATCACTCCGGAGAAGGAATTCATAGAGGAGTTCAACAGAGTCATAACCGCCGAGCCGGAGAGGACAGGGGTTCCCGAGAACTGGCCCCCGGAGAAGATGAGGGAGATATTGGTGAAAGGCTCCGGTTACTCATAGCCTAGAGGCCCTCGTGCTTGGAGATCAGGAACCCCAATTACCGTTTAGTAGGACTGGCTGATTTCTGGCTGTTTTTAGGCGCTGCCCGGCTCCTCCACGAACCACTTGAGCACCGATGACGCGTCCAAAGCTACCTTATCAGGCCCCGCCACTTCCTGATTTCCGGTGCCGTCAAACCCGGGCTGGGGCCGCCTGACCCGGTCCATCAGCGTCAGGGCTTCCTCAATGTCGGCTGGGTCGAACTCACGGCGGCTCTCCTCCTCCCGTATCTTCTCCTTGATGGCCGCCCTCACAACCTCGCTCCAGTTCACGTGGCGTAGGCCTACTCCAGTGAACTATGATTGAAGCTCATCAAGGCAGGTGGTATCTTCGTAGGCGTAGCCTACCCCGAGCCTATCTTAAGGAGCAGATTAAACTGAAGGGCTAAGTCGTTCTGGATGTGTCTGTTGCCTCGGAACCAGCGACGGGGCGTAGAAGCTGTAGTTAGACTATTTGGCTTCGGGCCTGGGCTGTAATCTGGGGCCTGTTCCTCTTGGTGAGTATCCCGTTGTGCATCAGCGTCCTACGGGTGCTCTGGGGCAGGCGCCTGATGGCGTTCTCCGGGTCGCTGCTCCTCAGGATGGCCGTGATCTCGGCCTTGTAGTAGTGGACCATGTTCTGGAAGGTCTTCTCCTGGAGGGTCATCCCAGTCATGGCGTGGAATCTCTCGTCGCGTCTAATGGAGACGACTTGTTTCTCGGCGCTGACCTGGGCCTGGGCGGTGCGCTGGGCGTCCCGGAGACCCGTGTCCCTGCTGTGGCGCATGGCCCTGAGGTCTCTGAGCAGGTCGCCTCGTCTGACTCCCAGCTGGGCGGCTATCTCGGTGTAGTTGAGGTTCTGACTTATTCCTTCTAGGAGGGTCTGGCGTTTAGCTTCGTTTTCACTGGATGTGTTAATCATGTCTGTTCACTGCGTGGTGCTTGCCGTCCACGCCGCGCGTGGATTGGCGAAGAATCCTGCGTATAGGTAGTGGGGCCGACGCTTTTAAAGGGATGTATTTGGGCCGGTTTACTTGCCGCCCTTGGCGGGGCACTTGGGGTCCTTGGTGTGGTCGGCCATGTGGCATGACGCGTATCTTCCGCATTTTCCGTTGCCGTCGATCTGGTGGTTGGCGAAGAGTCCGCACGTGTTGGCGGGGGCTGCGAAGGCTGTGTAGGGTGCCTGGAATATTTTTTGGTTATCCGTCAATGGAGTTCACTGCCTCTCTGCTGTGGGTGTAGGCTACAAACGTGAGTTGCGTGTTTACGGATGTCAATAGACCTTGTTGTCGTGTTTATTTGGTTGTATGCGTGTTTTAGTGCCGTTTTTATTGTTAGTTCTATAAATGTGATTCATTGATCTTTCGGATGCATATGTTAGGAGGGTTTATTGTGGTAATTGTATTGTATGAGAAATTTTTTATTAATGTTATTTTAGGAGGATTTGAGATTTTTTTTTCACTGGAACCTCAGGACATAAATAGGTTATCCTGGGTTCTGGATGGTTGGGGTAGCTTTTACGCTGGGTGGCTTATAACGGCGTGCTTGTTATAAAGCGGAAAAAAAACCATCTTTTACTTCATGTTTTCCGCTGCAAAGGTTTCCTCGATCCATCGGGTCAGGAGCCCCCTGAGAGCAAGGAAAATCAAGACCTCTAATGTTGTACTCCATAACTTTTATAATTATAAATTAATAATAATTATACATGCCGTTGGAAGACTTTTTGATGCCTGGGGAAAATATAAGGTATTCAAGCGCGACGCCAGTCGAATACCAGGGGGCTCAATACTATTTCCTCATTACGGACAGACGCGTTCTTTGGCACAGGCAGCAAGGGCTGGTTTTTAAGAAGGACAACGTCATATCTGAAAACATCAGCGAAATAGTCGATATGTCTTACTCTGAGAAAGGCATGATCTCAAAGAAGGGGATAGTGAACATTACGACTTCGCGGAAGAAGCTTGAGTTTTCAGGTGCGAAGAATTCTATTATGGAGATTTATAAGGAGCTCCAGAACTTTATCTGATTTCTTTTCTCGTTTATGGCCCAGCAGCCCCTGTGGCTTGAGGAGCATCGTTAGAGCTATCACGGCTATGGGGACGATCGGCCTGTACTCTGCTATCCATACGCCGAACACCCGCTGACCCCACACAACTGAAACGATCTCAAGGACCCCCAATGTTAGGCCGCCCACCGCGGCGCCTCTAATGCTGGTTACGCCGCCCAGCAGGCACCCGGCCAGGACCCCCGTCATGAGGACGGGGCCCATCTCCGTGGAGGCCCTGAACCATATGCTCCCGTACGCCCCGGCCAGCCCCGCTAGGCCCCCGGCCAGCGCCCAGGACAGCAGCCTGATCCGGGCCGGGTTGACGCCCTGCACCATGGCCAGGTCGGCGTTCTCGGCCACGGCCCTCAGGGAGGCCCCGAACAAGGTTCTGTTGAACAGGCGCTCATGGAACAGGACCGATGCGAGGGTAATGACTGTGGACACTATGAAGACGCCGGGGACCCACCCCGCCATGAAGTCGTAACCCCTCAACATGAACGTGTTGGCCCATATGCCCCCGGCGAACAGGAGCCTGTGGGCGTATATCTTTACGAAGCCGGTGAGGAGGACCCCCGCCCCGATGAGGGCGAGGGTCAACAGGACCGGGTCCCGGCCTCTCCTGAGCAGAGGCTCGACGACCAGCAGATGGCACAGGATGCCGGCGAGGCTGCAGACCGTGAACGCGGCTGGGAGGCTCAGGTAGAGCTGCAGCCCCAAAATCTTGGTCAAGGTGAACCCGAGGTAGGCGCCTATGGCGGCCACGGGCCCCACGGTGAGGTTGAAGGCGTCCGAGGTGAGGTATGTAAGGGTGTGGGCCTCGGCCATGAGCACCAGCATGGACGCGTAGATGAGCGCGTTCATGAGCAGCGCAACGCTCATATGAAGATAAAGGAGACGGTAAACCATTTAACGTTTACGGGGCTGGTTGTTGGGGTTCAGAAGCCCCATGCGCCATCCCGCACCCAGCTCCAAATAGTCCTCCCCGTAGCCTTCTCTGAAGGCAAGCCGCGCAAGGTCTCCGCTGCAGTGAGTCGGCGCGGCCACCTCGACCCCCAGGCCCTTGAGCTCGGCGACCAGACCGTCAAGGCTGGCCCTATCCGCGCCGCCCAGGTGAAAGCCGCCGAAAACCATAAGGACTTCCAGGCCAGTCGCCTCCTCCGCCGCCCTGACCAGGTTCTGGACCCCAGGGTGTCTGCACCCCGTTACGAGGACCAGGCCCCCGCCCGTGTTCACCATGAGGGCCTGCTCGTTGGGTTCGGCCTCCAGGACCCGCGTGGTGGCGACCCCGGGGCATACGAGCGTCGCGTCCCATGTCTCGACGAGGGTGGCCTCGCTGTCTCTCACCCTGCTCTTGAGGTGGTAGGGGAACGACCTGGGCAGGTACACGGTCAAGTCGCCGCCGGCCTCCAGCACCACGCCGAGGCCCCCCACATGGTCCCAGTGCTCGTGGCTCAGCACCAGGTGATCGACCTCGGCCAGGTCCACGCCCAGCGCATCCACGTTGCGGGCGAAAACCTCCGGGTCCCTCCCAGTATCAAAAAGAATCGTCTCGTCGCCCAGCTCCACAAGGCAGCTGAACCCCCACTCGGTGGCGCAGCTGCCGTTGAAGGGGTTGTTGTCGTACAGGATTGAGAACCGGCCGCTCCTCTCAACCAGGACGAGGGTATCGCCCTCGGGAGCCTCATCGCCGTTCAGGAGCCCGGGGACAAACAGATAGGCGGCGGCAGCGGCGACTGCCACGAACGCGAAGACTGCCACCCATTTAGTGTTAGACCTCATGCATCAAAACAAGGCTGTGCCCAGTAAAAGCGCATTCAAAGAACCATCATGGGGATCAAAGAACTTACATGAGTTAAGCAGCCGGGTAGAGCCCTATCTCCTTGAGGAAATCCCTTAGGGATGCCGTGAGCTCGTATGACGAAAGCTCCGAGATACTAGCCCACCGGGCCTCCAGCGCGTCGTCCATCGCCTTGACCTCCCCCTCCACGATCCTGGCCAGGAACTGCACGATGATGAAGTGGTACCTGACCCTCCCCTCGTCGTCCCGCATGATCTTGTCCACGACGCCGAGGCGGTCCACCAACTCCACCCGGAGCCCCGTCTCCTCCATGGCCTCCCGCAGCGCGGCGTCCCTGACCCTCTCCCCGATCTCCACGAGGCCCCCGGGCACCGACCACATGCCCTTGTCGGGGTCGGCGGCTCTCCTGATTAGAAGGTACCTTCCGTCCTTCTCGATGAGGACGCCGACGCCCACGATGGGGCGCTCAGGGTAGAGCCGGTGAGACACACCCATAGAGGTGTGCAGGAGGCTTAACTAGTCGTCGGCTGGGACCTGCTCCCGGCCCGCCTCCTCCATGTGGATGAACCTGCTCATGGGGGTGCTCAGGCTCGACGCCGGGTACACCTCCGCCAGCACCTTCACCCAGATGGGGAACCTGCACCTGAGCGCCGTGCCCTTCACTATGGCCTCGCCCGGCGGCAGGTCGCCGATGAGCTCCGCGAACTCGTTACCCATGATCTCCGCGATCCGCGCCTTGTCCACGTCCTCCAGGCCGTGGCAGACCACGTTATTCGCACACTGGGTCACCACGGTCTTCTCCACGGTGCTCAGCCTCTGGGTCACGATCCATAGCCCCACGCCGTTCCTGCCGCCGTTCGTCGCGATCTCCTTGATGACCCCCAGCAGCTTACCCCGGCTCTCCTTCTCACCGATCTCGAAGACGCCCCTCTGCGGCGCGTAGTACATGGCCTCCTCTAGGAGAATGATGCACCCGAACCGGCGGTTCTCCAGAGCCTCACCGAATATTCGTCGCAGCACCTGGGCCACCACAAGGTGCTTCTGGTCCCAGGTGTCCTTCCCGGCGCTCAGGTCCATGATCACCACCCGCCGGTCCCTGAGGAGCTCCACGGGGTCCAGGGGCTCCATGTCCCCGTCGGGTATGAGCCGGCTGGTGCCGACGCTGCTCACCACCTGCATCCGGTAAGCCTCGAACTCCTCGGGCTTCTTGTTGAACCCCAGCCTCTCGGGGTGCACCTGGTCCAGGGCCCTGCGTACGTTCTCCTTGGTCACCGTGGCCTGCTGGGCGTAGAGAATCTTCAGCGCGTGGATGAGTATCTTGGCGTTCCACCAGCCCTTCTGCCACCCGAACTCCGCCACGTAGTCCTCCCAGGGGATGCCCCCGGGCTCGAAGAACCTGCTCCAGGGGACGCGCAGCACCTTGTCTGGGCCCAGGCGCTCCTGGAGGCTCGTG
>MEZG01000079.1 GCA_001775965.1 Candidatus Bathyarchaeota archaeon RBG_13_60_20
GAACTTCGCCTACGTGGAGGGCAGGATACTTATGCACACCCACAGGGACGGCAAGAAGGTCAGGGACATCCTGCGGAACCCAAGGGTCTGCTTCGAGGTGGACAGCGGCGAGATGATCGAGAGCGACGACCCCTGCAGCTACAGCTGGGAGTACAGGAGCGTCATAGCCCACGGCGAGGCCCGCATAGTGGAGGACCCCGAGGAGAAGCTCAGGACCCTCAGGCTCATAAGCGATAAGTACGCCTTCGGCAAGGGCCAGCGGCTGGACAGGGCCAAGGTGGAAGGGTTCCCCAGCCTGGTCGCCATCGAGGTCAGGGTCACGGAGATGACCGGGAAGAGGAGCCCGGCCAAACCCAAAGAGCCGTAGACGGAGCGCAGGGACGCCAGTTTCGCAAGTAATTATGCACGAACAAACAGTGGTTAAAATAAAGGCCGTAATTACGTCCGTTATCCTATCCACAGCCTGTGAAGCCGCCCTCGTTGGCGTGTGACCT
Organism: Candidatus Bathyarchaeota archaeon RBG_13_60_20; assembly: GCA_001775965.1. Lineage (GTDB taxonomy): Archaea > Thermoproteota > Bathyarchaeia > TCS64 > TCS64 > RBG-16-57-9. The sequence goes on from MEZG01000079.1 coordinate 495, forward strand.
GTCGGACATCCCGCTAAGCTGCATATATCCACCAGCGGATTTTACGAGCTTGCCCCTCAAAAATGGGACGTAGGCTACGAGACGTAGAACTTGGCCTCGGGCTCCGAGGCCTCGGCCTCTACCATCTCCTTGATGCTATTGATGAGGTTGGGGTGGATGCTGGCCACGTCCAAGAGGCTCAGGATGCCAACTAGCCTGTAGCTGCCCTCCTCGTTCTCCAGAACGGGTAGTTTCTTGATTCGCTGCGTCAGAATGAGCTCCACGGCCTTCTCCAGGGGCTCCTCGGGGCCGACGACTATGACGGGCTCGGACATGACCTCCTTGACCTTGACCTTGGATGGCTCCAGGCCCATGCACACGACCCTGGATATGATGTCCTTCTCCGTGAGTATGCCCTTGATGCCCTCCTTGTTGAGGACCAGGAGGCTGCTTATCCCGAACATGGTCATCCTCCTGGCAGCGTTCTTAACGTTCTGGGCGGGCTCGATGGTGACCACCTGGGGGGTCATGACATCCCGTACAGTTAACACCAAGTTGGCTCTCTTTGGTCCATCTCTGGTGCCCTAAAAGGAATTATGGAGCCTTAACATGAAGCAAATCGTTGGGCCCTGTGCTTGAGGACTCGCTGATCCTTTGGCAGCTTCTCGGAGGCGATCCTGAGCACCAGGGCCGGGGCCCTCGTCCTCCACCTCTGGAGGTGTGCGCGGACCTCCACCGGGTGCGTCCTGGACGCCTCCTTGAGGAGCCACCCCACCCCCTTCTGCACCATGTCGTCCTCGTCCTCCATGAGCGTGTCACTGAGGCTGAGCGCCTCCTCCACAAGGAGCCCTCGCCTGGCCAGGGGGACGAGGCTCACCGCGGCTGCCCTCCGCCTCCACCTGCTGGGCGACCGGGTCCACTCCATTAGCCTGTCCACCTGGGAATGGTCCCCAGCCACCGCGGCCGCTATCATGTGGGTAGCAAGGTGGTCCGTGGTGGCCCAGTTGCTGAGGTGGTCAACCCACCCGTCGAAGATGTCCATGTGCCTGGGCTCCAGCCGCCTCCTGAACCTGTCCAGGATGCTCAGCCCCACAGAGGCCAGGGTGAGGTTGCCCGACGCTAGGAGGGTCCCCGCGAGGCTGATGGTGGCCTCCAGGTCCCCCTTGACCCTGGGGTAGTACCTGTCTGACAGTTCTCTGATCTGGGCCGCTGTCAGCCCGTAGGTCTCCACGGGCTCTCTGAAGTACCGTCTGAGCTGCGCAGCCCTCGCCGGGTCCCCGAGCCTCCCGGCCTCCTCCTCGATCTCGGGAGCCAGGCTACTCATAGGCCTCGCCCAGTTCGGCCGTGCCGAGCTGCATTGAGTCCCCCTTTTTGGACACGATGACGGTGCGCCTCCACGCGGGGTCCTCCCAGGGGTGGTCCCTCCTGTAGTGGGCGCCCCTGCTCTCTCGTCTCTCCATGGCGGCCCTGATGATCATCTCGGCGGCGTCGAGGGCCATGCTGAGCTCCAAGGCCGCCATCATGGGCCTGCCGTGGCCCGCCATCACCTGCCGGCTGTCATCCCTGAGCTCCTGCACCTTCTGGTAGGCCTCCACCAGCCCTTGGCTGTCCCTAACGATGCCCGCCTTCTCCCACATGGTCTCCCTGAGGGTCTCCATGAGGTCCGCGGGGCTGTAGCCGTGGCTCCGCCCCACGATCCTGGCGTACCTCTCCTCCTCGTCCTGGGCTAGGTCCGCCACGTCCGTGGCACCCGCCTCCTCGGCGTGCTGGGCGGCTCTGGCGCCGGCCCTGGCCCCGAAGACAGTCGCCTCGGTCAACGCGTTGCCGCCGTGCCTGTTGGCGCCGTGGGTGCCTCCCACCACCTCCCCGGCCGCGTAGAGGCCCATGACGTTGGTCCGGCCCCACGCATCGGCGACGACGCCCCCCATGCAGAAGTGGCTGAGGGGCGCCACCCTGAAGGGGCGCTCGTGGGCCTGAACCCTGTCGCGGTAAAACTGGTAGCCGCCCATGCCGAAGAAGTCGCCGGGCTTGGCGCGCCTCATCACGTCCCTGGCGTCTATGAGGACGGCGCCCTCGACGCCTCCTCCCTCCAGTATCTCCAGCATCATGGCCCTGCTGAGGAGGTCCCTGCTCCTGGCTATAAAGGGCCTCTCAGTTACTTTGTGCTTTACGGGTATCTCCTCGCCCATGATGTTGACTATCCTGCCCTCTTCGACCAGGGCGCCGTTCACCAGGAAGGGGGGCACCCCGGGCTCGGCCAGCGCCAGGGGGAAGAACTGGACGAACTCCATGTCCCTGAGCCTGGTTCCGGCGTGGTAGGCGAGGCTGTATCCGTCCCCCGTGGTCCTGAGGGGGCAGTCGGTACGCTTGTAGAGGGCGCCTGCGCCACCGGTGGCCAGGACCACGGCTCGGGCGGAGAAGACGGCGGACGCCTCCTCGTCGCCGCTGTAGCCCACGGCCCCCACGGCCCTGCCCCTGTCCAGGAGGAGTCTGGTGACCACGACGTTGTCAACGAAGGGAACGCCCTTGCCTCTGAGGTGCTTGACCATGGGCAGCGTAATCCCCTGGCCCAGCCTCACGCCGGGGCCCCCTACGTGCACGCCGCCTCTCCTGGCCGTGACGTCTAACCCGAACCGCTCCAGCTCCAAGACCCGCTCGCCACCCTCCGATGTGAGCACCTCGACGAGCCCTGGGTCGTTGAGCCCCTTGCCAACGCTGAGGGTTCTCTCCCTGTGCTCCTCCGGCGTCATGCCCCCCACAGCGGCCAGGTACCCGGCCCCCGCCACGATGGTGCAGTTGTTGTAGCCTGCACGGCTCTTGGAGACCAGGAGCACGCGGGCGCCTCTCTCATGGGCCTCTGCCGCTGCCCTGAGCCCGGCCAGGCCGGTGCCTAGAACGAGTACGTCGGCCTCGTATACGTGTGCCATGGGGGTATTGCTGCCCGTGAGGCTTTAAACGGTGCCCCGGGGGATGCCCGCGTCGAGGACGACGCGCTCCAGGCACAGATCCTCGGCGCTCTCCCTGGTGAGCAGGGGCTCGACCCTGAGCCCCGGGTCTAGGTGCCTGAGGGTGCTCCCGATGCTTGGGAGGGTCAGGTTCCGGCAGATGCCGTTGAGGAACACGCCGCAGTCCACCCCCACGTCCAGGAAGGCCTCGTAGAAGGGGCACCGCCTGACCGCGAAGGTGACGCTCGCCCCGTTCCTCTTGTGCTCAGCCACATCGGCGCCGGCGTCCTCCATGAACCTCCTGTAGGCCCAGGCCCCCGCATCCAAGGGGCCCAGCCCCGCTGGCATAGCCCGCCTCATCTCCCTGGCCACGATGGCTCCCTGCCTCTCCGCGGCCTCCTCCAGCATCCTGAGGGCCTCGTCCGAGCCGAGCCTCTCGATGGCCTTCATAAGGTAGAGTACCTGGAGCGCATAAGCCCTCCTGACGCCGTCCAGCACGGCATAGTCTCCGGGTGGCCGCGTTTAAACCCTTTTGGGAACCGCTAAATAGGCTGGGAGCGGCCATCCATCCATGAGGGGCCGCAGCTTGCTTGAGGTGGCGGCCGTGTTCGCGCTTCTGGAGGCGCTGCGGTTGGCCCCGGGGGTCGCCGAGCTGCAGAGGTGGGAGACGCGGGCCCTGGGAGCCAGCTACTTCGCAGGGATCCTGATGGTGGCGGTCCCCGTCGTCGCCGTGGTGGTTTCCAAGGGGAGCCTAGAGGACTACGGGCTGCCGGTTCGCAGTTGGGCCCGCAGCCTTTCCCGGGGCCTCGCCGGATACATGTGGCTGCTAGCGCCCAACCTCGTCTTGTTCTTCGCTGGTGTCTACGGCCTGGGCGTAGCGTCCATGCCCGTCTCCCTTCTCGTCTCGGGCGTCACCCTTTTAGCCCTGTTCATGGTTCTCAGGCGCCTCGCGTCCCCGGGGCCGCCAAGGCCCCGCAGGGACCTGGCGCTGCTAGTGCTCCTCGCCGCCTCGCCCTTGGCCGTCTCAGCCCTGGCGGGCAGCCTGTCCCTAAGGCTTGTCTCCACCTTGGTCTGGGAGCTGGTCTTCGGGGGCGCCGCGGAGGAGATCCTGTACAGGGGCTACGTGCAGGGCCGGGTGAACGAGGAGTTTGGGCGCCCCTGGAGGCTCATGGGGGTCTGCTTCGGGCCGGGCCTTCTCGTCTCCTCGGCTATCTTCGGGGTGGCAGGTGCTCTCGGCACCGCGACGCGGATGGGCCTCGGGGGGCTTAGCCTCGCGGTGGGGGTCCACGGCGCGGCACTTGGCCTATTCTATGGGTTCATGAGGGAGGCGACGGGAGACGTGGGTGCATCCTCGGTGGCTAACGGCCTTAACGAGGCTGTGGGCAGGCTCCTGCTGCGCGCGGTCTCCTAGCCCCTGGGTGTGCCCCCCCACACACACCTGCTTTAACCCTTGGACGGGGAGCATCCACTGTATGGCGACCCCCAGTGAACCGGCCGGCCCCTCTGGGGCCCGCATGGGTAGGCTCAGCTCGGTGCTCCGCTCGGCTCTCCGCAAGTACCGGGTCATCTACGTGGGCTACATGTTCAGCCTGGCCGCCTTCGTCGCAGCCTGCTATCTGGAGTACATGGAGACCTCCGGATTCCTGGGCTTCATCCAGGCGTACCACCTGCAGCGGATTGTCTTCGCCGCCATGGCGTTCAGCGTCTTCCTGCTGGTCTACTTCGTCTGGGAGCAGGAGAGGATGAGGTACGAGATGCAGCTTCAGGAGCAGCTGAGGGTCCGGGAGGGGGTGTGGATCGCGGAGCAGGAGATCAGGAGCCAGATCATATTGATCAACCAGGCGACGCATGTGGCCGAGAGGTGGGGCGAGCTGACCGGCCACATGATCAGAGTGATCAGGGACAACACGCAGAGGATGGAGAAGCACCTGGAGCTACTGTAGAGGGATGGCGTGGACCCGAGGCGGGTCAAGGGCCTTCTGGACGAGGTTCAGGAGCCTCTGCAAGCCCCGGCTGAGAAAGTGGTTTAGGCGTTGACCTTGTCCAGGTAAAGCTTCCGCCTGTAGAGGACGCCCATTACGTCGGCAGCCCTCTCAGGCGTCGTGTAGACTGGCACCCGCTGCTTCTCAAGTATCTTGGCTGACTCGCCCGCCACGTCGGCGGAGGGGTCGATGACTATGACCGGCTTGTCGTACTTCTTGTAGGTCTTGAGGAGGGTGGTGTTGATCCACTGGTACATGCCTGCGAGGTCGGCGTCGGCTACGTCGGGGAACATGGTCTTGATGATGCTGGTGCCCAGGCTGATGGTGATGAGCCCGTTGATGTTGGGCTGCTTCAGCACAACGTCGGGGACGTTGAGGAAGCTGTTCATGTTGAGGCTGGCGGTAAGGTCTACGGGGTTCTTGGGGTTCCCAAACTCGGGTATCAGCGCCTTGACCTCCTCCTGGGCCTTCTCGTCGAGAGTGGGCACGGATAGACCGTTCTGGATGAGCCTGTCCGCCGTCTCCACGGCCACCCCTCCGCTGTTGCTCACGATCCCGACGTTGGGGCCCTTGGGCAGAGGGCAGTAGAGGAGCCCCTTGACGTAGTCGAACATCTCTGAAGCGTCGTAAGCCCTGACGACGCCGGCCTGCTTGAAGGCGGCGTCGTAGACCTTGTCGCTGCCGGCGATGCTACCGGTGTGGCTTGCCGCGGCCTTGCTGCCGGCCTCGGTGACGCCCACCTTGATGGCGACGATGGGCTTGGTCTTGCTGACCTGTTTGGCGGCCTCGAACCACTTACGGCCCTCCTTGAGGCCCTCGATGTACATGGCGATTATCCTGGTGTCAGGGTCCTCGCCGAAGTACTTGACGAACTCGTAGCCCTTGAGGTCGCTCTCATTGCCGCTGCTGATGAACTTGCCGACGCCTACGCCCATAGCGGAGGCGCGTATGTAGAGCTGTAGGCCGTAGCCGCCGCTCTGGCTTATGAAGCTGACCTCGCCACTCTCATGGAGGAACGGGATCATGAGAGCGCTGAGCTTGGCCTTGCTGCTGGTGACGCCCATGCAGTTCGGCCCTATAAACCTGGTGCTGCCCTTGGCCACCTGGAGGATCTGCTCTATGAGCTGCCTACCCTCCTCGCCGGCCTCACTGAACCCGCTAGTGATGACCACGGCGCCCTTGATGCCCTTCTCCTTGAGGTCGCTGAAGACGCCTGGGACGAACTTGGCCGGGACCACCACCAGGGCCATGTCAACGGGCCCTGGCACGTCCTTCACGTTGCCGTAGCACTTGAGCCCCAGAATCTCCTCGGCCTTGGGGTTGATGGGGTAGATGGGGCCCTCGAAGCCGCTCTGCTTGACGGCGTTGAGCAGCATGTAGCCCCACTTGAAGGGGTCCGTGCTGGCCCCGACCACGGCCACGCTCTTGGGCATGAGTATCTTGTCTAGCGCTTCCTTGGCTTCCAAGTCGATTCCTCTTCGAACGATTCATGAAAAGGTGCTGCCGATCCTATATAAAACTGTATGAGCCGGGTGGTTCTCGGCGTTTTCGCGGCGTGTATACTTAACTTTGTTAAATAGCCTTTATATTTATCGCTGTTATGTTTAACATTGTTAGGTATGTGTGACTGTCATGGAGGATGCCGCGAAGCCCACCACAGGCACCACCCCCTCCCCGAGAGGGGGTGGATACAGTTCCTGCTGTTGCTGCTGCTGAACGAGGAGCCCATGCACGGGTACCAGCTCATATCCGAGATGGAGGAGCGTGGCCTCGTCCTGGAGGGCCGGTTCAGGACCGGCTCCATATACACCATCCTGAACAGGATGGAGGAGAACGGGCTGCTCAGGTCCAGCCACGGGGAGAGCGACGCGGGCAGGACCCGCAGGATCTACGAGATCACCGGCGAAGGCAGAGAGCACCTGAAGACGGGTTTGGAGTACATGCTGCGGAGGAAACGGTTCCTCGACCAGATGGAGGAGTACTACAGGCGGCACTTCCCGGAGCCACAACCTGACGGAGACAGAGAAGATGATGTATAGACACCACGGTTGCCACGGAGCCCACCACTGCGGATGCCATGGGGTGATGTCCGCAGAGGAAGAGGTCCAGATGCTCGAGGAAGTCAAGGAGCACCTGGAGGCTCAGCTGGCGAACGTTAACGAGAGGCTTGCGAAGCTGAAGGAGTAGTCCCTAAGGGTCGGGGCTCCCTCAGCTTCAAACATTGATCCGCCTTTTTTTACTTAACTTCTTTCCTTGTTCACTCGCCTCCCCTCTCTAGCCCGGTGAGTCGATCTTATATCGCTACGTCGCCGAGCATGAGGCGATGAGCATCAGGGTTGTGGAGTACGGGCCCTTCGGGTGCCAGCTGGACCGGGGCACAGTGGAGTCCATGGACCAGATTCCTGAAGGCTACTACATTGTGAGGGCGCAGGCCGGCGACGGGCTCACCGTGTACATCGACCCTGTGA
>MEZG01000080.1 GCA_001775965.1 Candidatus Bathyarchaeota archaeon RBG_13_60_20
CTACAAGGACGGCCAGGTCTTCACCCTGGACAGCCTGGAGATGCCCCAGGGCTTCTGCGGCTCCGCCTGGCAGACCATCTACCCCAACCTGAGGACCCTCTGGTACGGCGGCGACCTCCCCTTCTTCAAGGAGAAGGGCACCTCGGTGACGTGCTGCGCCGACGGCATGCGGCCCGTCATCTTCAAGGTGGAACGCATCTAACCCCTACTTTCCTTTGCACCCTATGGTATTGGGAACAATCCCGCCTCTGATCAGTTGTTCCTATTCAGAGTAACAGGTTCGATTAATACTGAAATTCCGGTAAAAACTGTTGATACGACGTTCATGCGCGGACAACCACGTTTTATATTAATATGTGAAACTAACTCTACGCTGGAGTGGTAGCTCAGACTGGGAGAGCGGTGGGCTGACTCCTCACTTGTCGAGGTCAAGTCCCTCCCACTCCATCGACCGTTAAAAAATGCAAGCAAGGCGCGGCGCCCATCCTCGCGGAGTCGGCCACCCATGAAGGGTGTGACTCCTACGCCCTGCTGCAATAATACCTGCAAAACAGAGTTATATATTCATTATGGGATAACACTTAAGCCAAACAAGAGCCCCGTTAGCAAAATATACGATAAATCCAACCCAAGAATTAACCATGTTCTATACAGCCACTGTAATCCCCCGCAAAGCCTATACCCGGCCGACCACAGGAGATAACCACAATGTGCCAGCTAGCAGCCTACACGGGTAGACGACCCGTAGCCCCCCTCCTCCTGGACGCCCTGGAGTACCAGGAGCCCCTATACGGGGGCCACGCCACAGGCATCGCCGCCATAAACGGGGGCAAGATAAACGTAGTAAAGGGCGCGGGTCCCGTCGCCCATGTGATGAAGACCAAGCAGGGCATAGCCAAGGTCAAGGGCACATGCGCCATCGCCCACAGCAGATACAGCGACAACGCCCGGGACAACCCGGACTACAACACCGACGAGATGGCCCACCCCTTCACCAGCGACGACGGGAAGCTCGCGCTGATGCACAACGGAGGCATCACCAACTACCGGGAGCTCTGGAAGGAGCTGGAGAAGACACACAAATTCAAGAGCTTCAGCGAGAAGGTGGACGACATCACCGACAGCGAGGTCGCCGTCCACATGCTCAGCGACGCCCTGGCGACCGGCAAGAACATGGTCCAGGCCTTCCAGGCCATAGCACCCCACCTCGAGGGCTTCTTCCTCCTCGCCGCCATCCACGCCGACGAGCCCGAAGTTATCTACATCTGCAACTGGCACCAGCCCTGCTACCTAGCCCTAGGTGAGAACGAGGCCATGTTCGTCAGCAGCCGACGCGGCCTACGCGACATGTCGGTCTTCATGGACCGCGTCTACCAGCCCCCCAAGAACAGCGTCATACGCCTCACCCGCACGGCCGTCGAGACCTATCCCATGGACCAGAACCGCACCGTCCCACAGCTACACATGAACGTGTTCCAGGCCAGACGCATGATCACGGAGACCCTGCGAGAGGAGGGGCGAAAAGACATCCGCCAGCTCTACTACGAGCTCCACCCAGAGGGCTGGGCAACCGTCCACAACACCCTCAGCAACGAGTGGATGACCCACAGGAAGGCTGGGGTCTACATAATGAACCCCTACTTCGAGCTCCTGGAACAGATGACGGAGGACGAGGACATAGACGAGTCCATAGACCCCCGCACCGAAGGCGGCATAGACGACGTTCCCAGGTTCAGCTACGTGCTGGGATAAGCAACCTTTATATTATTTAGGCACACCTAAATTTTGATCAGTTTGAGCAGCGAAAGCGTCGAGGAGTACCTGGAAGCCATCTACAGCTTCAACGAGAAGGGTAAGCTGGCCAAGAACCAAGACCTCTCGAACAAGCTCAAGGTAAGCCCACCCAGCGTCACCCAGATGATCCAGCGCCTCTCGGAGGAGGGCCTGGTGGACTACGAGCCCTACAAGGGGGCCTCGCTCACGGGCAAGGGCGCAGCCCTGGCCCAGAAGGTTGTGCGCAAGCACAGACTCCTGGAGCGGTTCCTATGCGACCACCTGGGGCTGCCCCGGGAGAAGGTTCACGGCGAGGCGTGTAAGATGGAGCACGGGATGAGCGATGAGACCACCGCAGCCCTCTGTAAAGCCCTGAACAACCCTGAGACCTGCCCGGACGACGACCCCATCCCCCCATGCCCCTTAGACGTGCACAGCTGCGGGGAATGCGAGGGGGCGCGGATGGGAGAGGGGCACCCCTTGATCACTCAGCTGTCCTACCTTAAGGCCGGGGAGGGCGGCCGCGTGGCCTTCATGAGGGGGGGTAGGCAGTCGTGCCAGAGGCTGGCGGACATGGGGCTGACCCCCGGCACCTACGTCAAGATGACCAACGCCGCCCCCTTCAGAGGGCCGGTGAAGGTGGAGGTCCGGGGGACCAGCCTAGCCCTGGGCAGGCAGCTGGCGGCCCAGGTCTTCGTGCAAGTGGAGGACGGGGGGAGGCCCTGGGAGCACAGCCACCCCCACGGCCCTCACCACAACCAGCAGGGGACCTGAGGGAGCGGCCTTGCCTCGGAGGATAGTCGTCGCGCTAGCCGGTAACGCGAACGTAGGCAAGAGCGTAATCTTCAACGAGTTGACGGGGCTCCACCAGCACGTGGGCAACTGGCCCGGGAAGACGGTGGAGCGGGCCGAGGGCACCCTGTTCTACGGGGACGCAGAGATAGACGTCGTCGACCTGCCCGGCATCTACAGCCTGAGCACATACAGCATCGAGGAGCTGGTGAGCAGGGAGTACATAGCCGTTGAGCGCCCCGATGTGATAGTTAACGTGGTGGACGCCGGCGCACTGGAGAGGAACCTGGCCTTCACGATCCAGTTGCTGGAGCTGGAGCCGCGGATAGTCATAGCTCTGAACCAGGTGGACGTGGCCGAGAGCAGGGGCATCATCGTGAGCCCCAGAGAGCTCAGCGACGCCCTCGGGGTCCCGGTGGTGCCGACCGTGGCGGTTAAGGGGGCCGGCCTCACCGAGCTCATGGCGCAGGTGGTGGAAGCCGCGGAGGCGGGCCGCGACGCCGAGCCGCCGAGGTACGGCCCCGAGGTCGAGGGGAGGCTGGGGGAGCTGGCTGCGAGCCTGGAGGTTGATCTCCCTTACCCGAGGAGGTGGGTGGCCGTCAAGCTGCTGGAGGGCGACGAGGAGGTGACGCGGCTCGTGTATGGCTCCCAGCCGGACCTCAGGGCGAAGGTGGTCGCCGCCGTGGCGCGCATCGAGGAGATACACGGCCACGACGCGCCCAGCGTCATCACCTCAGAGAGATACGCCCTGGCGAGCAGGGTGGCCCGAAGCTGCACGAGAATAGTTTCCCCTGGCAGGACCCTGGGTGACAGGCTCGAGGAGGTCACGAGCCACAGGGTGCTCGGCTACGTCTTCATGGTGGCGAGCATCCTGGCCGTGTTCTACGGGATATTCAGCTTCGGCGACTGGCTAGCCGGGCTCATGGGAGAGTTCTTCGGCGCCGTCCAGGCCGCGTACTATGTGGCCGTGGGTGAAGGCGCGGCGGCCCGGTTCCTCTGGAGCGCCCTGGCGGATGGCCTGATCGGGGGCCTGGTGGTCGCGTTGCCCTATATCGGCCCCTTCTACCTGGTGCTGTCGGTGCTGGAGGACTCCGGGTACCTGGCCCGTGTCGCGTTCCTCATGGACTCGGCGATGCACGCCATCGGCCTCCACGGCAAGGGGTTCATCCCCGTGATGCTGGGCTTCGGGTGCAACGTCCCCGCCGTTCTGGCGGCGCGGATAATGGAGACGGAGCGGGAGCGGCTCATATGCGCCTTCGTGGCGAGCCTTGTGCCGTGCGCGGCCCGCAGCATCGTCATCATGGGGCTGGTGGCCACGTACGTGGGGTTCAGGTGGGCTCTGCTGCTCTACGTCATCGACTTCATCCTCATCTTCGTCCTAGGGAGGATAGCGTACAGGGTCGCGCCTGACGAGCCGGTGGGGCTCATCATGGAGATGCCAGGCTACAGGCTGCCCTCTCTGAGGACCACGACTCAGAGGACGTGGTTCAGGCTGAGGGACTTCGTCTACGAGGCCTTCCCCATCATGGTGGCGGGTAACCTGGTGATCCAGGTGGCCGCCTCCCTGGGGCTGCTGCGCGCCTTGGAGGGAGCCCTGAGCCCGGTGACGGTGGGGTGGCTCGGCCTGCCCTCCGCGGCCGGGGTGGTCCTCATCTTCGGCGTCCTGCGCAAGGAGCTGACCCTCATACTTCTGGGGTCCCTCATGGGGTCCACGGACTTCGCCAGCTTCCTGTCCCCCGTCCAGATGTTCGTCTTCGCCTTCGTGGTGATGGTCTACGTGCCCTGCCTCAGCACGGTGGCGGCCCTGGTAAGGGAGTTCGGCGTGAGGGCCGCGGCCGTCATAAGCCTGGTGGAGGTCGCCGTGGCCGTAATACTGGGGGGCGTAATACTCAGGGTCCTGCTGCTCCTCGGCCTTCCATGAGTATTAGGACGTATTACGGTGATAATACCTCGGTTGGACCGTATTAGAGGCCGGGGCTCATGTGTGTGACGCGTGGGCTCTCCGGGTCGTTGTTGTCAATCACTATGTCCGCCCTCCTCCCAGGTGCCGCGTGGAGGTGATACAGTTTCTGGCCCGGGACGTACCTCTGCGCGTAAAGCGTCTCAGCATCAGAGTCGCCCGGGATCCTCCTCAGCCCCCTCCTCGTCATTTCGTCGAAGGTTATATCCAGGAATATTCGGAGGTCCCAGAGGCTTAACAGCTCGGGGCGGAGAAGGAAGACGCCGTCGAACAGCAGGACCGAGTCGGCCTGCGCCTTCCTAGGCGCGGACTGCAGCCACCTATCCTGCCTGTAGTCGAATACAGCTTCCCGGTACATTAGGTCACCTCTAGGGCCCAGCGGCAGGAGTAACGCGTCTAAGAGAGCCCTGTAGTTGAAGCTGTCGAGGTAGTAGCCCTCCGGGCTGAGGCGACCCCTCTGGTACCTGACGGTGCTGGGGTTGTGGAACCCGTCCACCGAGGCCCTGATGACGGGTCTGCCGTACTTCTCCACGTGGGCTTTCAGCTGATCAGCGAAGGTGGACTTCCCCGCTGCGTCCACGCCGTCTATAGCTACCCTGGTGGGGTGGCTACGCTCGATGTTGGTGATGAACTCTGCTATGCTTCTCAGCAGGGATTCGCGGCTCTCCAAGCTGTGCTCCTCGTATGTCTTCCATTTACTTGATTATATCTCTGACTTGTGGTTTATGGGTTTAGACGGTGCCGTACTTCTTGTAGACGTCTCCGAGGCCGGCCCCCCTACTGAGCTCGTCCCGCGTCTTTGTCTCCCTGTCCACGACGCCCAGCGCCCTCTGGACTACATCCTCCGCGGCGTCCCTAGGCACCACGACGACGCCGTCCAGGTCAGCGACCACGAGGTCGCCCGGGTGAACCTTCACGCCTCCCACCTCCACGGGGCAGTTGTAGTCCACGGCTACTACGCGACCCTTGCTGCTTACAGGCCTGACGCCCCGGCAGAAAACGGGGAACCCCATCTTTCTGATGAGCTTGACGTCGCGGGCCAGGCCGTCTATGACGGCGCCCGAGGCGCCCCTGTAGGTGGCGGCCGTTGATAGGAGCTCGCCCCAGAGGGCCGCTCGGGTGCTGCCATTGCTGCAGACCACCATGACCTCGTCCTTGCCGAGGCTGTCTATGGCCCGGAACTGGAGGGTGAAGGTGTCCCTGGCCTCGTTGTACTGGTCCGCCATCAGCATGGTGAAGGCGGTGCCCGCGGCGGATGTGTCGTCGCTGAGGGGGCGGATGCCCGCGTCCATGGCCTGGCCTCTGAGCCCCATGCCGTCCAGTACATCGGAAACGACGCTGCTGCCCAGCCTCTCCCTCACTGTGTCCAAGTCAACCAACTGTATCCAGCTTAGATGCGCGGCTCAGGCTATATTATTAACCACACATACGCCGGGGAGAGGTCTCGCTCCTCGCGTGTAGCCAATAAAATACATGGACGGGGTACGTTTCTCTATGCGGACAAGCCTTTCCTTGTTCTGCTCACCTTCGACCTAGACGGCGAGATAGCCTTCGAGGAGGTTCACCCCAGCGCCCCGTACCGGGTCACACAGGGGGCGTACGGCCAAAGGAAGGGGGCATACCGGATACTGGGCCTCCTGGACAGGGCTGAGGTCAAGGCTACCTTTTGCATCGTCGGCCTCACCGCGGAGCGGTAACCTGAGGCCGTGGATGAGATCGTGTCGAAGTGCCACGAGGTGGCGTGCCACGGCTACACGCACCGCGGCTACAACGACCTAAAGCCCGAAGAGGAGCGGGAGGGCATTATCAAGAGCCGGAAGATACTGGAGGAGTCTACGGTAGGAAGGTCGTAAGACCGCTGAACGGGCTCGACTCGAACTGATTATTATACCACGTAGACCTCTGCCTGCTTTGCGGTGGACCTGAAGTATTTCTCCTTGATGGCCCCGGTGAACCGTTCCACGTAGTCTCCCTCCACGAGGTTCACGGTGCAGCCTCCGAACCCGGCGCCCGTCATCCGAGCCCCGGCCACGCCCCTCATCTCCAGGGTGGCATCCACCAGAACGTCCAGCTCCCGGCAGCTCGCCTCGTAGTCGTGCCGGAGGCTCTCGTGGCTGTCGTACATGAGCTCACCGAACGCATCAACGTAGCCGCACCCAAGTAGCTCCACGGACTCCTGAACGCGCTGGTTCTCGGTGACCACGTGCCTGGCCCGCCTCTGGATTACGGGGGGCAGCTCGGCCCAGTGCTTGACGAGCATCTCCGGGGACACGTCCCTGAGGGAGGCGACCCCGGCCTCACGCTTCCCTATGATCCGGACGGCCTCCACGCACTGCAGCCTCCTCTCGTTATAGGCCGAGGAGGCCAGGTCCCTGCTCTTCATGGTGTTCACGACGACGACCCTGTGGTCGCGGGGCAGCTCGACTTGCCTGTGCTCGAGGGACCTGCAGTCGATGAACAGGGCCTTGCCTTGCTCCCCCAAGCTGGCCACGTACTGGTCCATGATGCCGCACTGGACGCCGACGAACTCGTTCTCCGCCCTCCTCGCCAGGTGGGCGGCAACCTCCGGGGCGATGCTGATCCTGTTCAGGGAGGCGAAGGCCCTGAGGGATGCCACCAGAAGGGCGGCGGAGCTGCTGAGCCCGGCCCCTATGGGCACGTCGCCGTGGACGGCCATGTCGGCGCCTATGAGCCTGTGGCCCTCGTCTGAGAGGACCCTGGCTACGCCCCTGATGTAGTCGCTCCACGGGTGCTCCGGGTCCTTCATCAGCGAACTAAGACTGAACTCGGCGCGGTCACCCATGTCAGCGGCATGGACCCTGACCCTATCACCGATCCCAGGGGCGGCCGAAACCCAGACGTGCCGATCGATGGGTGCGGGGAGGACAAAGCCGTCGTTGTAGTCAGTGTGCTCCCCTATGAGGTTGACGCGGCCTGCTGCGCCGTTAACCCCCTGGGGCTCGCGGCCGTAGAGGCTTCTGTGAAGCTCCGCCGTGGCGCCCCTCAGGTCAGTCAAGGTCACTCACAGCCTCATTGTATCGAGTGGCGGGTATATATAGGCGGGGGGAGGGAGGCGGTTCTAGTCCCGTATCCCTCTGGACGCCAGAACCGCAGCCAGCCCCAGGACCACGTTGGCCGCTCCGTTGAGGAATATGGTGAACAGGATCAGCGGTATCCCTGTGACCAGCACGAGGGCCCCGGCGACTGCCGCGGTCCTCCTGCTCGGCCTGGCGGCCGCGTACAGGCTCACAAGCCCCGCAAGGACCATGGCGATGGAAGCGTATCCCACTAGCTGGAAGAGCATGGCGTCTTCTCCCCCCACCCCCTGGAACCCTTTGATGCCTGCGGTGGCGAAAAACACGGCTCCGAACACCACGTTGTGGATGCAAGCTAGGCCGAGTATTACCCTGGGAAGTCTCAATGAAACCCATTACACCCGGTGACGCGGAGGAGATATGAAGTTTTTTACTGCCACGCGGGGTACCGTGTAGCTGAGACAAGTTGAGCGGAGGACGACGAGTTGAGTGATCTGTTTGAGGCCCCCGAGGCTTTCAGCCTCTTCGGTGAGCCCCTGTACAGGCGCCCCATAAGGCTCTGGCTCCCAACGGAGCCTGGTGCGTACGACGATAAGATGCGGGAGCTGGAGAGGGCGCGTGAGGACGCAGCCGCAGGGTACCGGGTGAGCCCCGACAACCCGGAGGGGCTCCTGTGGCTCGGCCGCAGGACCGAGATACTGGGCTACTTCAACGAGGCCGCGGCCATCTACAGCGAGGGGGTGAGGCGGTGGCCCGACGACCCCAGGTTCTACAGGTTCAGGGGCCACAGGTTCGTGATCCTCCGCCGCATCAACCTGGCTCTGAGGGACTTCGCTAGGGCCGCGGCCCTCATCGAGGGGCGCCCCGACGAGCCGGAGCTGTATGCCAGCGGGGGGCCCAGCGCCGACAAGCTGGGCGTGTCCAGCTTCAACTGGAACGTCTACTACCACCAGGGGTTCACCTGCTTCGCGGCTGGGATGTTGGAGGAGGCGGCCGACGCCTACCGCCGGTGCATGGGGGTCGCCGACACCGCCGAGAGCAGGGTGGCCACCAGCCACTGGCTCTACATGGTGTTGGAGAGGCTGGGGCTCCGGGGCGAGGCAGCTAGGCTGCTGGAGCCCGTGGTGCCCGGGATGAGCCTCGTGGAGGTGGGCGACTACTACCAGACGCTCCTCATGTACAGGGGCGAGTCGGCGCCTGAGGAGCTGCTGGACGAGGCTAG
>MEZG01000081.1 GCA_001775965.1 Candidatus Bathyarchaeota archaeon RBG_13_60_20
CCCTGAAGCTGCTCACCTGGTCCCAGTAGACCAGGAGATCCCTAGCCCTGCAGTTCACGACACAGCCGTAACTGGTAGGCGTGAAGTCGACTATCTTCATCGGCGCCCCGAGAAGCCTGGACACTTCCAGGATGGGCTTGGGAGCCTTCTTCGCCTCTTCCTCGGTGAGGCCCTTGGCCTTCACGTTGTACTCCTTGAGCCGGGGGACGCTCACGTACCAGAGGGTCGATGCGCTGTCCTCCGCCTCGAAGTGGGCAACGTTACCGTAGATGTCGCGCACGTGCCTCCGCTTGCCCTTCTCGGGGTGCTCCGCCGAGTAGAGGACGCCCTTCGCCGAGGGCTTGAACGCCTCCACGCCCGTCTCCACGTCTGTCAGTTGCTGGGGCTCGCCGGCCAGGCCCTCGAAGAGCCACACCTGGGGCTTGCCGCCCCTGTCCCAGAGGACGAGGAGGCTGTCGTCCCCCATCCACTCCACCTGGACCACGTCGCCTGTCCTGGTGATCTGGGTCCGCTCACCCGAGCCCAGGTCGTGGACGTACAGCAGGTGCTCGTACCTGTTGTCGCGCCAGTTGGTGGTCCTGACCCTGAAGGCCACCCTGCCCCCGCCTGGGCTGCTCTTCGCCTCCTCGGGGTAATCGAGCGAGATGAGGTCCGTGATGGAGGGGCTGTACCCCCTGCCTGGTGACGCCATAACCATGAGTACGGGTCCACGGGAAAAAGGTTGAGGGGCCTAAAAGTCCTCCTCCATGAGGGTGAGCCGGCGGACGTCGCCCCGGTCCTTCACCAGCTCGTAGACGTGGTTAGCCACTATGACGTCCTCAAGCGCCAGCCCTATGTTGATGGCCAGTATCCGCTCCTCCTGGCTGTGCCTGCCCCGCTTCTTGCCGGCTACGATCTCTCCCAGCTCGGCGTAGAGCTTTGGTAGGCCGTCCGGAAAGGCACCCTGCTCGTGGAAGTGGATGGTCTGGTCCCAGCTGTCGGTGATGAACTTGTTGGCCCCAAGTATGGTGTCACCGTACCAGGCCCGGGATGCTTCCAGGCCGAAGCCGAGGCACCCAGGTTTGAACCACTCGTTCTTGACAAGGGGCTCCGGGAGCCTCTGGGTGGCCGTGAGGATCATGTCCATCCCGTCCACGGCCGACCTCACCGAGTCGCAGACGGTGATCTCCACGCCCAGCCGCTCAAAGTCCGCCTTGTACCTGTCCATGGCCTCCCTGCTGACATCGTAGACGCGGACGGTCTTCAGCGCCGGAAGCACCTCCTTGAAGGCCGTGAGGGTCATACGCCCCTGTACACCGCAGCCCACTACGCCCAGGCTCTCGGTGCCCCTCTTGGCGCAGTACTTAGCGGTAATGGCGGAGACCGCGGCGGTGCGCACAGCCGTGATCCAGCGGCAGTCCATGACCGCGAGGGGAACCCCTGTCTCCATGCTGTTCACCACCATGAGCCCCGCTATCTGAGGCAGCCCCAAGGCCCTGTTGCTGGGGTACCCGCTCACCCACTTCAGGCCCCCGATCCCCAACCTCCTGTAGTAGGCGGGCATCGCGTGGATGAAGGCGTCCGGCTTGCTGTGGATGCCGGGCTTAGGCGGGTTCTCGACGCGGCCGTGGCCGTGCTCGGAGAGGCCTAGCTCGACGAGGTCTATGACCTTCCTCATGGGCACGTTGAGCTCTAGGATGTCCTCCTGGCTCAGGTAGATGAACTCGACGCGGTTCATGCCTGACAATGGTGCCGAGCCGTATTAGAAGCCATGCGCTAAGCGTAGAGTTGGATGACCGTGCCGTCCAGAAGCTCCCTATCAAGCCCCACCTTCTCGTTATCGAACTTGGCCGAGGGGCCCCAGATGCGGGCGTACTTGAAGCGCTCGTAGAAGTCGTTGTGGATCATCCTGGCCAGCTCGCCCACGGTGATGGGGCCCCTCGAGATTATAGGCTCCTTGGCGGGCTCCTGGCCCGGCTCCTTGGTGTACACCCTCACGACGCCGAGGAGCTCGAACAGCTTCCTCCCCAGCGCGTCCTGAAGCCCCCGGGTCTTCTGAAAGCTGCATACCCCCACCTGCAGTGGGGCCGCGGCCTGCCTGAGCTGGTCCACGGTCCCATGGTCGTAGCCCAGGTCGGCCTTGTTGGCTAGGACGAGGGTCGGCCTGTACACGGCGTTGCCGAAAAGGGAGTCCTCGACGATCTCCAGGGTGACCTTCCCCTTAACGCGGATGAGGGCCGACTTGATCCTGTACTCGTTGAGGAGGGCCACCACCTCCTCCTTGGTGCATCCGTCAAGCTCGCCCTCCCAGATGAACTGTACGTCCCTGCCGTGGCCATGCTTCTGTATCTCCACCTCGCCGGGGGGCTTGGCTGTGAATATCCTGGCGTTGTCCAGCTCCTCGGCCACCATGAGGTAGTTGCCGGAGGGGTCGTCGGAGATGTCCACCACGATGATCACTGCGTCGGCGTTCCTGATGCAGCTCAGGTTCATGAAGCCCTCGGACCTGCCCTCGCTGCTCCCCTCCACGATGGGCGGCACCTCCACGAGCTGGAACTGGATGTCCAGGTAGGGCAGCATCCCCGGGGTCGGCGTCGTCGTGCCGAAGGGCCAGTCTGTGACCTCCACCGCACTGTTGGTGACGGTCCTGAGGAGGCTGCTGCGCCCCACGTTGGGCGGCCCCACGACTGCTACTTGGGCTGCCCCCGCCTTCTGCACGTAGTAGCTGGCCGCCGAGCCCTTCCTGGCCTGCTGCTGCCTCCTCTGCTTCTCCTGGTCGTCCCTGATCTGCGCCATCTGGCGCTTGACCTGGCGGCACAGCTTCTCGGTCCCCTTGTGCTTGGGGACGAGGCTCAGGAACTCCCCCATGAGGCGGAGGCGCTCCTCTGGGTTGCGGGTCAGCGTGACCTCGTTCCACTTCTGCTTAGCGACTGGGGGCAGGTTAGTCACCAAAGGGCTGGCCTCCACAATCCACCGGCTGCTTTCCTAGGGGAAACCCTATGCTAATAGCATTTACCTCATCTTGGCCCCGCAGCTCGCGCAGAACCTCTGAGCGGGGTCGGCCTCGGCCCCGCAGCTGGGGCACACGGGTGCGGCCGGGGCCGCCTTGGTGTACCCCATCTCCCGCCCCTTGGCGAAGACGTCCCTGATGAAGTCCTCGGTGCTGGTCAGCTTCACCTCTCCGGGCTGGGGCGTGAGGCTCTCCACGGCCTCCCGGATAATCCTGTCCCTCGTCTCGGGTGATATTACCCCCTCCTCCACGAGGCAGTCTATTAGTATGGCTACGAGGTTGCGGTTCATGAAGATAGCGTGGGGTATGGTCATGTCCTCTTCCATGGCGCTCAATGTAGGGTAGTGGCCCCGCTAAAATATTGTTTTGTATGGGTGCGCCGCAACGGCAGCAGAACCTGTTGCCCGTGACCGGCCGTGAAGATGAGCCTCATGTTGGTGAGGACCAGCTTGCCGTCCACGTTGCTCATGGCCCCCTTGGTCCACGTGGCTGGGAGCATGCCCGTGTCCTTGATGACGTGCCCGCCCGGCAGTAGCACTCTCACTCGTTGCCCAACCATACGCCCCGCGTGGTTTCGTTACAGTTGCTGTCAGCCGGCCTCGCTGATCCCTCTCCCGGCTCCCTGGTATGCCTTAAGTAATCGTAGAAACCCCTTTTCTCTGGGATTTCAATGGTCAAACCATTCATCATCGGCACGCACAACGCGGGGCCGTTCCTCTACGCGGGCGTCGACGCCCTCAAGGCGGGGGGCTCAGCCCTAGACGCCGTGGAGGCGGCGACGCGGCTCGTGGAGAGCAACCCGGATGATAGCTCCGTAGGCCTGGGCGGCATCCCCAACATCCTGGGGGTCCAGGAGATGGACGCCTCGCTCATGTGCGGGCGGACCCTTAGGACGGGCGCCGTGGGGGCCCTTAAGGGGTTCATCCACCCCATAAGCGTGGCGCGGAAGGTGCTGGAGGAGGCGCCCCACGTCATGTTGGTGGGGGCAGGGGCGGAGCACTTCGCCCGCGTCATGGGCTGCGAGGAGGGCAGCCTGGAGACCGAGAGCAGCCGGAAGGTGTACAGGGCCTTCGTGGAGGACACTTTTGAGCACGGGGGCATCGACCAGAGCCAGGAGTGGGTCGTCACCTACGCCAGGAGCCAGAACCTCAGGCAGTGGTACGAGAGGCTCGCCGACAAGCACCACGGCACCGTCAACATCCAAGCTATGGACGAGAACGGGGACATGGCTTCCGCCGTCAGCACCAGTGGCACGGCCCTCAAGTTCCCGGGCCGTCTGGGGGACAGCCCCGTTATCGGGGCCGGCAACTACTGCGACAACAGGTTCGGGGCCGCGGCGTGCACCGGCCGCGGCGAGCTGGCCATCAGGAACAGCACGGCTCGCACCATCATTCACTACATGGAGGACGGTCTAAGCATCAAGGAGGCTTGCTTCCGCGCCATGAAGGACATCCACGCCCTGAAGAGCTTCGGGGGTATGAACTGCCTGGCCCTGGACGTCAAGGGGGGCACCATGAGCGCCTCGACGAGGGAGGACCGGGAGTCCACCTACTGGTACATGGACGTGGGGATGCGTGCGCCCGAGACGCGCAAGGGCATCAACGTGAAGCAGTGATGGTCGCCCCCTACGACTTCAGGCTGATCGCCCCCAGCGTATACGGCGACAGGCGCCCCGTGGAGGGCCTGGTCGTGGCCCTCCTCCACGTGCGCTTCGAGGACAGGGGCCTCAGGCTCATAGAGACCAGGAGCAGGGCCGTCAGGCTCCACGACATCCACGAGCTGATGACCACGGACGAGGACGCGTCCCCGGGTGGGGGCGCGGACAGGGTTCGTGCCGTCGCCTTCTTTGAGGTGGACAGGCCGGGTCTTATAGTGGCGGGGGACATGGTGACGGTGGACGGCGAGCCCCTGGGGGCGCTGACCGGGTTCGACGAGGCCCACATGCCCAACCACATGGGGATCGTGGTCAAGACGCCCAGCCTGGACGAACCCGCCGTCAGGGTGGGGAGCCGAGTCAGGTTCAGCGCAGGCTAGCCCTTGTCGGGGCCCCCGAGGCCGTACACGGCCTCGACCCTCTCCGCTGACCGGCACTCGCCGTGGCACATCCTGAGGCTGCTGGGTATCTCCCTGAACCCGTTCCTCTCTAGGATGCTCCTGCTGCTCCTGTTCCCCTCGGGGAACCCCACCCAGACGCGGTGCCCCGGCCTCCTGTTCATTACTGCGTTGAGGAGGGCCTCGGCCCCCTTCTCGTGGCCCGGCTCGCATATCCAGGGGCCCACCTTGACCCTGTCCAAGCCGTCGCCCCCCATGATGTAGCCGACCAGCCTGCCCCCGGCGCGGTGCGTGAAGCAGAGCTCGGGTGTGAGCCCGTGTATGTACTCCAGGTGCTCCCTGCGCGGCGCGTTGAAGTACCTGAGGTCGAGGGCGGCGACCTCGTCCAGATCCCGGGGCCTCATCTGCTCGACGCCGGTGACGGGGCCAGGCGCGGCCTCCCCCATGTACCTCATGGACCAGTACTCGTCCCTGAAGCCGAGCCGCCGGTAGAGCGGTATGGCCAGGGGCACCCCGTCGAGGCGTATGCTCTTGACGCCCCGCGCCGTGAGGCGGTTCATGGCGTGGACCATGAGGGCGGCGCCTATGCCCCTGCCCCTCAGCTGGGTGTCCACTATAAGGTTGCCTATCCAAGCAACGTCGCCGTACATAGTGGAGGCCACCATCCCCACGTCGGAGCCGTCCATGGACGCTATGAAGTTGCCCTCCGGGCTGAACTTGATGAGCCTATCGAAGTCCTGCTCGGTCATGCCCCAACCTACGAGGCCGGTGAGCCGGAGGAAGAGGGCTAAGTCCCCCTCAGCCATGGCCCGAAACTCTGCCATGGTGGTTGATCAGTCCAAGGGATATAAAAGTCAGGGGTCCATCTCGGCCAGGGCGCGGCCGAGGAGCCCACCGTAGAAGCCCTCGTCCAGCTTGGGGCCCTCCCCGACTCCTGGGCACCCCGCGTCCACGTGGATCACGTAGGCGTCGTCCTGTCGCTCCACCCAGAAGGGGTAGGTTCGGCAGAGGAGGGCCCTGTCCTCGTAGATGGAGCAGCCGTGGGGCGTCAGGAAGACGCAGGCGCCGCCCCTCTTCAGCATGACGCCGGTGAAAGGCTCCTCGCCAGTAGTCTCGTGGAACCCCTCGGCGCCCGTCGCCTCAATGCGCCTGATGTCCCCGTCCAGAAGCAGGACCCTCCGCTCGCGGCCCTCCGCGTCCCGGCAGCAGCGGCCGCACCTGGCGCAGCTCCATCTGACGCTGGCGGGGTAGAGGAACTCGACACGGCGGCCCCGGTGGGGGAGGACGCCGCCGATGTAAAGGTCCTCCATAAACTTAGCCAGCGGAAAGGCGGACGGCCTCCTCGGCCAGGTCCTGCATGGGGTCCAGGACGGGGACGGTGAGGTCGCCGTCGTGGAGCACTATGCTGACCTCTGTGCAACCGCAGATGACGGCCTCGGCGCCCGCTTTGATAAGCTCCAGGGACGCGTTGTACAGCAGCTTCCTACCGGGCTCCAGTTCGCCGCACTTGATGTGCTCGTAGATGGCCCTCATCACGTCCCTCTGCGTCTCCGCGCCCGGCTCGATGATCTCTATGCCCTGCTTCTCCCAGCTCTCCTGGTAGAGGCGGCTCATGAGGGTGCCGTCAGAGGCCAGTAACCCCGCCCTCCTCACCGCCGGGTGCTTGGCGTGGGTCTTCTCGGCGCTGAGCCTGATCATGTGGAGCACCGGTATCTTGAGCTTGCTCTGGAGGTCGGCGTGGAAGTGGTGGGCCGTGTTGCAGGGTATGATGATGAGGTCGGCTCCTGCGCACTGGAGGTTGAGGCCCGTCTCCACCAGCATGGGGAGGGGGCTGGGGCCCTCGCCGCGGATGGCGGCTGTCCTGTCAGGTATCTTGGCGTTGCTGTCTATGATGACGCGGCGGTGGTCCTGGTCCCTCTGGACCTTCGTCGCCCTGATGATCCTCATGTAGAGGTCGGCTGTGGCCTCGGGGCCCATGCCGCCCAGGATGCCTATGATCTTCTCGCCCAACTCTGACTCACCTCTGATGCCGAGGCGCGAGATTTAGCTTATTCCTTCTAGGAAGGAATAAGGAAATTCTTGTCTTCAGGTTTGAGTAAAATAGTATTAGTTGAGGGGGCTGGTGAGGCTCTCCGTGATGTTGATGCGCCTCCGTGCCATCTCCTTGAAGAAGACGCCTGAGAGCCTCTCATCGTACCCTATCTTGGCTGGGTGGATGACTCCCGGCACGTTCATCTCGCCCCTGGCTATCATCTGGGCCACGATGCTGCAGGGGAACGCCGTGGTGCGGGCCATGGCGGTGATGTCCTCCTCGGGGTCGTAGAAGTCCATGAACTCGTAGGTGTACGACACGGATTCACCGTCCTTCCTGCCGCCGACGACTACGCGCTGGCAGATGGCGTCGCCCTCTCCCGGCTCGTACTGGAGCCACCGCTCGCCGAGGGCGTACCAGAACTCCAGCGGCGAGACCTCGGCGCCTTTCACCTTGACGGGCTCCCTGTCTAGCAGGTGAAGGTCCCTCAGCTTGGACCACGTCTCGCTGTGGCCCGGCCACCTAATGGTCTGCGCGTACGCGTCCTTCACCTCCTTCAAGCCCAGGTGCTCTATGGTGTCCCCGAGGCTTCCGTTGGTGTAGGCCTCCAGCTTGCCCAGGGGCTCCGGGAACACGATCTCGGAGGCGTCGCTGAGTATGGATATCTCCACGGTCCTGCCGCCCCTCAGCACCTTGCAGGTGCCCAGGTTGCTGTTGACCGCGAAGGGCCAGTACCAGCTGATCTTGTAGTTCAGCGGATTCCTGTAGCCGGGGGTGTCCCTCTGGGGGAACCCGCCGCAGCCAACGTAGAGGCTCTCCACCTTGTCCAGCTTCCGGGCGCCGACGCCGAGGAGGACCCTGTCGGTGCCCACGTCCAGGCCGATGTGAGGGACCACGGTGACGCCCGCCTTCACGGCGTCCTCGTGCTGGCTGAATATTGTCCCGAAGTTGGCGGCGATGTCGGCCCAGCTGACGCCGGCCTCTATGGTGGCGGCTATGGCCTGGTCGCAGAACTGGCGGGGGAGGCCGCCGGCGACCACGTCGAAGCCTTTGATGAGCCTGACGGTGGCCTTCCTGTCTGTGACGTCCACCTTCTCCACTCTGCTGATCTTGTCGCTGCCCACCTTGGCGGCGACGGCCTTGGCTCCCTCCAAGTTGGCGTCCGCGGCCACTACCTCTTCCACGTGCTTCTGGGCAGCTAGGTCCTTAAGGAGACCGTAGCCCATCTTCCCTACGCCTAAAACGAGCACTCTCATAACAATCAGTCTGAGTTGGGCGGCTGAGGATAAAACGTTGGCGACATGTGCTATCCTGTCACGGATGGTAGTATGTAGTCCCTGATGAGGTTCCTGGGGTTCTCGAAGTTGGTGGAGGTGCGCCCCGTGAAGACGACCACCATGTCGCGGCTGGGGAAAACGTAGATGAACTGGCCCGCGTAGCCCATGGCGCAGTAGAACCCGTCGCCCGTCCACCACTGGTACCCGTAGCCCGGGAATATGTCGGCGGCCATCTTCCGGGTCGTGGCATCGGAGACCCACCCCTCGGGGACCACCTGCTCGCCGTTCCACTTTCCGCCCCTCAGGAACAGGAACCCCAGCTTCGCCATGTCCCTAGGCCTCATATAGAGCCTGTCGTGACCCCAGTTGACGCCCTGGACGTCAGCCTCCCACTCCACGTCCGTTATGCCGAGGGGCGTGAAGAGCTTCTCCCGGGCGTAGTCCAGGGCAGGCACGCCGCTTACCTCCTTTATGATGGCGGACATGAGGTGGGAGTTAGCGTTGGTGTACTTGAAACGGGACCCGGGCTGCACCGTCACGTTCAGGTCCAGGCAGTACTGGACCGGGTCCGGGGCGCCCAGCATTCTGTCCAGCCACAGCCAGTTGTCCGGGTAGTCGTCCCTGGCGTCGATGCCCGACGCCATGGGTAGGAGGTGGCGGAGGGTGAGGCTCTCCTTCCACTGGTTCACGTTCCAGGCCTCATGGCCCGGGAGAAGCTCAAGCACCTTGGAGTCGAGGCCCGGTATCAGGCCCTCGTCCAATGCGATGCCCACCAGGGTGCTGGTGACGCTCTTGGTGCAGCTGAAGACCCTGTGCCTCTGCTCGGTAGCGAAGCTGCCGAAGTACTCGTCCACGGCCAAGTAGCCGTGGCGCACAACCAGGACGCTGTCCACGGTGGGCAAGTCGCGCCTAATGTGGTCCACCATTGAGCCGAGGCGTGACGCGTCCAGGCCCAGGTCCCCGGGCGGCGCCGACCTCCACGCGTCGGTAGGCCAGTACTCCTCGAGCTGGGCCGGCTGCGGCTCATGCGATGTTCTGAGGTACATGTAGGTGGCCGCGCCCATTACCAGGGCTAGGCCGACGACAGCCAGGACGATCTGCCGAGACATGCATGTGACCGTCACCGCGAGACGATAAAGAACGTGCTACTGAACGGTGCTTGCGCGTGAGCATCAGTTATGAAGACGTTGGACGCTTGCCCGTCACGGGAACCTGACGGGCTTAGGCGGTTTGGGGTAGCTGAGCCTGCTATGGGTCAGCCCCAGCCCCACCAGCGCCTCCGCCACCCTTATCGCGGTCCTCCCAGGGTGGACTACAACCACGCCGGGGTACTCGGCCTTCAGCTCCTCGGCCAGCCTGTCCACGTGGTCGTTCAGCGCCATGCAGCCGAAGCAGATGGCGTCGGCCCCGTCCTCGATGGACTCCAGCGCGGTCTCCTTGACGGCGGGGTAGCTCTCCGGCCGCCCCAGCTCCAGCACCGGTATGTCCACGGGGTAGACGCCGACACACTTGGGCTCCAGGCCAATGTCCCTGACCTGCCTCCAGGCCAGGCCCGTCACCTCCGGCAGCTGCACCAAGAGGCTGAAGCTCTCGGCCAGTATAGACGCCACGTGCATGGACGCGGA
Source organism: Candidatus Bathyarchaeota archaeon RBG_13_60_20 (assembly GCA_001775965.1). Taxonomy (GTDB): domain Archaea; phylum Thermoproteota; class Bathyarchaeia; order TCS64; family TCS64; genus RBG-16-57-9. Next base: position 9,976 of record MEZG01000081.1, read on the forward strand.
GCCCGGGGCCACTACAGGGATGTCAACCAGGCCCCTGGACGCTTGCATGGAGGGGTCGTGGCCACCCCAGATGACCACGGCGTCCGCCCCCTCCTCCTCGCTCCTCACCGCCCTCTCCAGGATGCCGGGGGCGGCCAGCTCCATCTCGGCCAGGGACTCCACGGAGGGCGGCGCGTTCCGGGTATGCACCAATCTGACCTCGGTGCCCGGCGAAGCGTAGGACTGGAGGGCCCTGAGCCTCTTCTTGGTGTCCTCCTCGCGGAGGCCGGATATCAGCATGATGACGTCGATGCGCAAATGTTCAACCTACTATGGAGTGTGCGCCCATCCCTATAACGGCATGGCCGGCTAACCCGTAGGTTTCAGGGGTGGAAGAAAAAAGGAGAAGGTGTAAACGGGGCTAGGGGAGCCTGAGCCCCTATGGGATCCCCTGGTCGTCCCTCTTCGTCAGCTGGCTTATATCGATGATGAGGCTCTGGCCGTCACTTGTGTAGACCACCGGGAGCTTGCCGTCCCACTGGTTCAGCCACAGGAACAGGGCGTACTCGTCGGTCATCTGCTCGGTAATGCGCCTGATGGCCTCAGCCGTGGCATTAGCCTCAATGAGGTTGGCCTGAGCGTCTCCCTGAGCCCTGGCGATGGTCGCGTTCTTCTGGGCCTCAGCCTGTATGATGAGTTGCTGGGCCTCGTACCTGATCTGCTCCAGCTTGTTCTTGGCCTGGAGGGCGTCCTGCTCTGCGACCACTTTCGCCTCGATGGCGTCGCTGAAGGTCTTGCTGAACTGGAAGTCGGTGAGGCTCACGGTCACCACGTCGATGTTGAATATGGACAGTCTGTCGTCGAGGGTGTCGTCGAAGGTGGCCTTCACCTCGGCCCGCTTCGTGATCAGCTCCTCGGCCCTGAAGAAGGCCGTCGTGGCCTTGAGGCTCTCCTCGATGTTGGGCTCTATGACCCTGGAGACGTAGTCCTCCCTCAGGTTCTTGTATATCTCGTTCACCGACGCGGGGTCAAGCCTGAAGTTCACCACCACCGTGGTCGAGACCTCCTGAAGGTCCTTTGTGACCGTAGCCTCCACGGACTCCGCCTTCTGTATCTGGACGTTCATGAAGACGACGCTCTGGGTGAACGGCATCTTGAAGCTGAGGCCCTCGGGCAGTATGGCGTCCTCCACTCTGCCGAAGGTCAGCAGCACCCCCCTGTGGCCCGATGGGACCTGCACAGTCACCTGTGATAAAACCACCACCCCCACCAGGGCCACTATGATGAGGGCGAACAGGGGCCCGGTCATCCTCCTCATGTTGTCCGGCATATCCGGGATGTCGTATCTTCTTCCACCGTACTCATAGCTACTCATGTAGTTCAGAGATGAGAACGGCTGCTTAGACATAAACACTTGGTAACTTGGCGCCTTCTACGGGCTCTGCCCCGTAAACACCCTGTACGCCTCCAAAGCCGACCCCACCTCGACCACCCTGACCGAGTACCCGCTCTCCAGAAGGTACTCCTCCAGCCCCATCGTCACCTTCTCGTAAGTCGTCATAGTTATCCGACCCCCGGTGACCGTCGTGGGCCTGTACAGAACCACGGTCCCCAGCCCAATGGGCACCAGGATCGTCTCGGCACCGTCCTCGGCGGCGGCCAGCGCCTTGTAGGGGACGCCCCCCACCTCGCCTATGGAGCCGTCACTGTTGATGGTCCCAGTCATGTAGACCCCATCCACTATCCCGTGCCCCGTGACCGCGGCCATGATGGCCACCGTTATAGCCCCGCCGGCGCTGGAGCCATCCACCACCTCCACGCTCCCCTCGGCCCTGACCGTGAGGATGACGTCGGTCCCACTAAGGGAGACGCCCATCAGGCTCTCCACCACCGTGGCTGCGGTTCTGGCACTGGCCTGGATGTCCTGTCCGTTGATGACCTCCGTGTTGACTAGGACCCTCCCATGCCCCTCAACAAGCTCCACATCGGCTTGTAGTACGTGCCCCTCGTAGCCGGCCTGGAGGAAGCTCTGGGTCGCCTGGACCGCCAGTATCGGCACTCTGGCGCGCCCGATGAGACCAGTCGAGTTCCCCGACGAGGCCGCAGACCCCGCGAGGTAGCTGGCCAGCTCCTTATAGTAGACCAGCTGGCTGGCCGTCATGTTCAGCTGCTGCTCCAGAGCCACGGTCTTCAGCGTCAACTCGTTTACGGCGGAGGCCTGCTCCGCCAACTCGCCGCCCAACTGGGCATCCTGAATGTAAAGGTACCCACACACCGAGCCCAACAACACGTTGACAATCAGACTGAGCGCCAGAAGCGTGTGCCCCCGCCTCCTCTCGGCACCGACGACAGCCTCCCGCTTCTCACCGTCCTCGAACATGAAACACCAACCCACGTGAGACCAATGGAGTGGTCCCTTATTACGGGTTTTTCAACATTACGCCAAATTCACTCCCAGATCATGCGGCCGAAAAAACTGAGCTCTTGGTAGTAGCCATAGGTGGCTTGTAAAGTAGTGTTATTCGAGTGTTGACGACTCTACGATATGAAATGCGACGTTGTTCGGGCCGCATTTGGACTAAAGTGAGTAAGTATAAGAAATCATGTTTTCATCTCAGACGTGTTATGTCCTAGCTGGTCACACACTTTCTACGGGTCTCTCCACTCGCACCTATGTCGCGACGTAGTTGAGGACTCGCGTGGACACCAAATCTAACAGCGGATCGGCTTAGGTTCTTCTGATGCCTGGGAGTATCCGGCTTTAGGGTGTTATTAGGGCGTCACTTCTCATGGTGGCCGCGCTGGAGGCCCTCTCCTACGTCGATGTCAGCGTGAGGCAACGAGAAGGAGGCCAGCTGAGCGCAGTTATATTTGATCCCCATTACGCCGATGACCCCGGGTTCCACGTGGAGATACCGGGCCTTCTCGCGGCCCGCGGCTACGCGGTGGACAGCTCAAGGGCGCGGAGGTCGCATCGGAGGCCCTCATGAGGCTGGGGCACAGCGACATCATGGTGGCACGTGTTAGCGGTGGGCTCAAGCTTCGTGAGAAGCTTCATGGCGGGCAGCATCATCTCACCATCGTCCTGCTCATAGGCTGGACGGGCTCGGGTACGAGGACCTGGCCACCGACTTCGACGAGCGCGGGGCCGCCATCTACGTGGACTGGGACGAACCAATCTCATTGCCCTACACAGACCGGGTGTACCTAAGCCTCCTGGAGGCGTTGACGGTCCGACGCATGACCCTGGGCGACGCTATGGCGTACGCCGACGGCCTGTTCGGCCCGGAACCGTGCTACAACTCCACCCTCCGCGTCAAACCGGACGGGGCCGCCCGCGTGGGGGTAGGGCGGTGGGCGGGATGAGAAGTATTTTTAAATAGGCTCCATGTTGTCAAGGTGGTAGAACGCGCAGCTTAGCAGTAGCTTAAACTGTGCAAAAATCAAGGCGAGTAATGAATGATAGTCCCAGTTCGGTGCTTCTCATGCGGGAAGGTCATAGGCGACAAGTGGGAGGACTTCAACAGCCGAGTCGAGGCAGGCGAGAACCCGGCGGAGGTACTCAACAGCCTAGGCGTCACCAGGTACTGCTGCCGCAGGATGCTCCTCTCCCACGTCGAGCTAGTGGACGAGCTACTCAAGTTCCACGAGCAGAGGGAGAGCCCCGACCTCAAGGGAGGTAGAAAATAATGGAAGTCGAAGTTAACGAGAACCTACTCCTACCCCAGGAAATACTGCTCAGCGCGGGCGTACACATAGGGACCCGTATCAAGACCAAGGATATGGAGCCCTTCATATACAAGGTGCGGCCCGACGGCCTCTTCGTCCTCGACATGGAGCAGATGAACGAGCGCATCAAGGTTGCGGCCAAATTCCTGTCCAGGGTGGACCTCACCAAGGTCTGCGTGGCCAGCAGCAAGCGCTACGGTCGAAGCCCTGTGGAAAAGTTCTGCCAAGTTCTGGGGTGCAAGTCCTACACGGGCAGGTTCACCAGCGGTACGTTCACTAACCCCGTTTACGCCGACTTCTTCGAGCCCACAGTTGTCATCGTGACGGACAGCCTCGCCGACCAGCAGATCGTTGAGGAGGCTGCACAGATAGGTGCACCAGTGATAGCCCTGTGCAGCACCGACAACAGCCTCAAGGACACAGACCTGGTGATACCTGTCAACAACAAGGGCAGAAGGAGCCTGGCTATAGCCTACTGGCTGCTGGCTCGGGAGATCCTCAGGGAGAAGGGCACGCTCCCAGCGACCGGCGAGTTCGGGGCCACCATCGAGGACTTCGAGACCACACTGTAGGTGACAATCCTTGAGCGTCAGGCGCCCGGCGGTCGCAGGGGCCTTCTACCCTGCCCAGCCTAAACGCCTCAGGGACCAGATAGAGTCCTGTTTCACCCACGAGAAGGGCCCGGGGAGGCTCCCCCGTGGCGAAAGGCGCCCACGGGACATCTTATCCGTGGTCTGCCCCCACGCGGGCTACATGTATTCGGGCCCAGCAGCCGCCCACAGCTACCTGGCACTGGCCGAGCAGGAGAAGCCCGACAGCGTCGTCGTGCTGGGCCCCAACCACACCGGGTGGGGGACCCCCGTATCCATAATGGGGGAGGGCATATGGGAGACGCCCCTCGGCAGAGTCAAGCTGGACTCTGAGCTGGCGAGGGCCATAATCGACACCGCAGGCGTGATCGACTACGACGAGACCGCGTTCCTCAGGGAGCACAGCGTCGAGGTCCAGGTGCCCTTCCTGCAGTACATCTACGGCGAGTTCAAGCTGGTGCCCATCTGCATGGGCTACCAGGACCTAGAGACGAGCCGCGAGGTGGGGGAGGCCATACACAGGGCCACGGAGGGCAGGGACATCCTGGTGGTGGCGTCCACGGACTTGACCCATCAGGAACCCCAGGCGTCGGCCAACAAGAAGGACAAAATGATCATAGACGCCATACTGGCCATGGACGAGGAGCGCCTGCAGAGGGTCGTCCACGAGAACAGGCTCACAACCTGCGGTTACGGCCCCGTATCGGCCGCCCTGGTGACCTCCAGGCTCGACGGAGCTAAAAAGGCGGAGCTGCTAACATACTACACGAGCGGCGACATCATGGGCGACCACGACGGGGTCGTCGGCTACGCCGCCCTGAAGGTAACCAAGTGACGGACATGCGGGCAGAGGCTACGGCACCGGGCAAGATGATCCTCTTCGGCGAGCACAGCGTCGTATACAGGGGCCCGGCCGTGGTCCTGGCCATCGACAGGCGCGCACGGGTGACGGCCCAGAAGAGGAACGACCGCAAGATATTCGTAGACGCCGACAACCTGGGGTTCAGCGGCTACTTCGAGGACGACGTCTACTACCCCGCGCGCGGGAAGGCGTGGCGGGGACGCAACCTCTCGGCGCTAAACATGGCGGCGAGGAAGACCATGGAGCACCTGGGCGTCGATTCCGGCGTCAACATGAAGGTCAGGTCCATGATCCCCATGGCGGTGGGCCTGGGCAGCTCGGCCGCGGTCTGCGTAGCCACGGTGGGCGCCGTGCAGCAGCTCTTCGACGCGAACCTGTCAAAGGAGGAGATATCGAGGCTTGCATTGGAGGGCGAGACCATCATCCACGGTAAGCCCAGCGGCGTGGACAACACCGTCAGCGCCTTCGGGGGCGTCATCAGCTACGAGAGGGGCCTTGGGTTCAAGCACTACAAGGTCGAGGGCTCGATGCCGTTCATCATCGGCGACACTATGAGGAAGAGGTCCACCAGGATGATGGTGGAGAATGTGGCCGCCCTCAAGGAGAGGAACCCCGATGTGGTGGACTCCGTGCTGGGGGCGATGGCCGAGCTGTCCGCCAGGGGCCTCGACGCCCTGCTGGCCAGGGACCTTGCTAAGCTGGGCGACCTAATGAACATCAACCAGGGACTCCTCTCCGCCATAGGCGTCTCCACCATGAAACTGGAGAGCCTGATCCACACGGCCAGGAGGAACGGCGCCCTCGGCGCCAAGCTCACGGGAGCCGGTGGCGGCGGCTGCATGATAGCCGTGGCCGAGGAGAGGGACCTGTCCAACGTGGAGAAGGCCATCAGGCGCCGCAAGAGCGAGTCCTACAGAGTCACCCTCACAGACAGGGGCGTAGAGTGCAGGTGGGTCGAGGACGACGATGCGAATTCTTAAGTTGGGCGGCAGTGTCGTAACCGACAAGGACAGGCCTTTCACCCCGGCCACAGGCAACATCATGAGGCTCGCCGATGAGATAGAGTCCTCTGGGCCCCAGCCCCTCGTCGTTGTCCACGGCGGCGGCAGCTACGGGCACCCCGTAGCCAAGGAGCACAGCATAAGCGGCGGCCTCAAGAGGCGGGATCAGCTCGCCGGCTTCTCCAGAACCCACCAGGCCATGGTGGAGCTCAACAGGATCATCGTGGACGCCCTGCTGGACGCGGGAGTCCCAGCCTTCAGCCTGTCCACCTCAACCTTCGTTACGACCACGGCCAGGAGGGTCACAGAGCTGGACGCATCCATCGTGAGGGCCCTCCTGGGCCACGGCATGGTCCCCGTGCTCTACGGCGATGCGGTGCTGGACACCCAGCAGGGCTTCGCTATACTATCAGGCGACCAGCTGGTGGCCATGCTGGCCCACACGCTCCGCGCCGAGCGGATAGTCATGGGCTGCGACGTGGACGGCGTGTACACCGCGGATCCTAAGCTGGCCAGGGACGCTCGCCTCATACCCAGGCTCTCGCTGCGGGAGCTGGACGGCATGGTCAGGATCGGCGAGGCCCTCAACACGGACGTGACAGGTGGCATGCTGGGTAAGGTTAGGGAGGCCACCGGGGCCGTGGAGGCCGGTGTCGAGGTGGTCATCGTCAACGCGGGGGAGCCCGGGAGGGTGGGGGCCGCGCTCCGCGGGGAAAAGGTAATGGGCACAGTCCTGATATTGTGATACCATGAGCGGCATAGAGGCCCGTAAGCTGAGGCACATAAGGGTCAGTCTGGAGGAGGACGTCGAGGCGGACACAGGGACCGGGCTCCAGGACGTGAGGCTCATCCACAGGGCCCTCCCCGAGATCGACTTGGACGACGTGTCCACGGAGGCCACCCTCTTCGGGAAGAGGCTTAGCGCGCCGCTCATTATCAGCGCCATCACCGGGGGCACCGCCGAGGCAAAGCGCATCAACGAGGTCCTGGCCTCCGTAGCCGAGGAGAAGGGCATTGGCATAGGGGTCGGGAGCCAGCGCATCGCCGTGGCCCAGCCAGAGACGACCCACACGTTCACCGTCGTCAGGGAGAGGGCCCCCACGACCTTCGTCATGGGGAACATGGGGTGCCCCCAGCTCAGCCTGGGCTGGGGACCCCATGAGGCCCAGGCGTGCGTCGACATGGTGGACGCCGACGCCCTGGCCATCCACATGAACCCGCTCCAGGAGGCCGTGCAGGTGGGCGGCGACACCAACTACAGGGGCATCCTGGGCAAGGTCAAGGAGGTAGCCTCGGCACTCAGCGTACCCGTGGTCATGAAGGAGACAGGCTGCGGAGTCTCACACGAGGACGCCAGGCGCATGGAGGCCGCCGGGGCCAGGGGGCTTGAGGTGAGCGGCCTCGGCGGGACCAGCTGGTCCGCCGTGGAGCACCAAATAGCTCGAGAGGTCGGCGAGAGGCGGCAGGAGTACCTCGGCCAGGCCTTGTGGAACTGGGGCATACCAACGGCAGTGAGCGTCGTCGAGACCAGCCGAAAAACGGGTCTAACCATAATAGCGTCGGGCGGCCTGAGAACCGGCGCGGATGTGGCCAAATCCATCGCCCTCGGCGCCAGCGCTGCAGGCATGGCCAAGCCGTTCCTCGAGAAGGCCGTGGAGGGCCCAGAGGCCCTGGGCGAGCACGTGGACAACCTGGTGCAGGAGCTCAGGGTGGTCATGTTCCTGGTGGGCGCCAAGAGCGTAGCCGAGCTCCGGAGGGCGCCCGCCCTCATCATGGGGCGGACCGCTGAATGGCTCAGTCTCAGAGGGTTCAGCGTCGAGGAGTACGCCGCAAGGTAAACAAACTTTTATCAGTGCGCCCCCGGTCATTGAGTGGAACGGGGATCGGTTTGAAGTCTGGTCACGACATCAGGGAAGAGCTCGCCGAGAACGCCGCCAAGGTGGACGCGTTCATGCTTGGCGAGCTGAGGGGCGACCGGCCCGCCGCGCTCTACGAGGCGTCCCGCCACCTCATCGAGGCCGGGGGCAAGAGGTTGAGGCCCTACATGACGGTGAAGGCGTGCGAGGCCGTGGGTGGGGATCCGGTCGACGCGGTCCCCTACGCGGCCGCCCTGGAGCTGCTCCACAACTTCACCTTGGTCCACGATGACGTCATGGACCACGACGACCTCAGGAGGGGCCGCCCCACCGTCCATGTGATGTTCGGGGTACCCATGGCCATACTGGCAGGTGACCTCCTCTTCGCCAAGGTCTACGACATCATGGCCAGGCACGCGCCAAGGGGCGTCAGCCCCGCCGATGTCGTCAGGAGCTTCGACAGCACCACGCAGGCCACCCTCACCCTGTGCCAGGGACAAGCCCTCGACATGGAGTTCTCGGACGCCAATGAGGTCTCGGAGGACGACTACGTATTTATGGTGGGGGCTAAGACAGGCGCCCTCTTCAGGGCCTGCGCCCAGGTGGGAGCTATCGTGGGCGGAGGCAGCGTCGAGCACGTGGAGGCCCTGGGCAGGTTCGCTTGGGACGCAGGCATCGCTTTCCAGATAGTGGATGATGTCTTGGGGCTCACCGCCGACGAGGATGCCCTGGGCAAGCCCGTAGGCAGCGATATCAGGGAGGGGAAGAAGACCCTAGTAGTCATATACGCCTTAAAGCACTCCGAGAAGCAGCACAGGGAAGCCCTACTGAGGGCTCTGGGCGTCGAAGACGCAGACGACGACACTATAGTTAAGGCTGTGGAGGCTCTACGCGCCTCAGGCTCGATACAGCACGCCAAGGACACTGCCAAGAGGTACATGGACAGCGCCTACGTCATGCTGGAAAGGCTACCCGACAGCGACGCCAAGAGGGACCTGCGGGCTCTTGTAGACTACTTCGTCAAGCGTGAGTACTAGGGAAACGGATAAATGACCTCCCCCTCCTCATTTCACGGGACGAGACGTGTCCACGAGTGACGATGAGATCAGGGCGGCCGCCACCAAGTATGCGGCTCACAACGCCTCCATGTTCGAGGGAAAGGCCCAGCCCGGCTCAGTCATCGGGAAGATGATGGCCGAGTACCCCGAGCTCAAGCAGAGGGTCAAGGAGGTCATGCCCCTGATACAGTGGGCCATAGCAGAGGTGAACTCGTGGACCCCGGATAGGCAGCAACGCTTCATCGAGGAGAACCACCCCGAGCTCCTGGACAGGAAGAGGGTCGAGGAGGAGAAGAAGCGGCTGCCGCCCCTCGCCAACTTGGACCAGTGGCCCATGGTGAAGACCAGGTTCGCCCCCAACCCTGACGGGGCACTCCACCTAGGCTCCGCGGAGCCCATCATATTCTGCGACGAGTACGCGAAGATGTACGGCGGCCACTTCATTCTCAGGTACGAGGACACAAGCGCCGAGGTGAAGCCCCCCATCCCCGAGATGTACAGCGCCATCGTCGAGGATCTGGAGTGGCTGGGCGTCAGGATCGACGAGCGGTACGTGCAGAGCGACCGCCTCCCCATCTACTACGAGTACGCGGAGAGGCTCCTGGCCGACGGCAAAGCCTACGTGTGCACCTGCGAGTCCGAGGCCTTCAAGGCGCTCTACACGGCGTCCAAGCCGTGCCCCTGCAGGGAGCTGCCGCCCAGCGAGCAGCTCAGGCGCTGGAGGATGATGCTGGACGGTGGCTACGCCAAGGGCGACGCCGTGGTGAGAGTCAAGACGGACCTGAGCCACCCTAACCCGGCCGTCAGGGACTGGCCCGCCCTGCGCATCAGCGAGTACCCCCACCCGCTACAGGGCACACGGTATCGCGTCTGGCCCCTCTACAACTTCAGCTGCGCCCTCGACGACCACCTCATGGGCGTCAGCCACGTAATACGCGGCAAGGAGCACGACGTAAACACAACCAGGCAGCGGTGGCTCCACCGCCACCTCGGGTGGAGGAGCCCCGAGGTCATCAACGTGGGCCGCCTGGGCCTCGAGGTGGGCATCCTCAGCAAGAGCAAGATGAGGCGCGGCATCGAGGACGGCACCTACTTGGGGTGGGACGACCCCAGGCTGGGCACCCTCAGGGCCCTCAGGAGGAGGGGCCTCCAGCCTGAGGCTATACGCGCCACCATGCTTCACGTGGGCCCCAAGCCTGTGAACGTAACAATCAGCTGGGACAATATCGCGGCCGAGAACAGGAGGCTCATAGAGCCCAGCTCGAACAGGTACTTCTTCGTCGTGGACCCCGTCGAGGTTAGGGTCACAGGTATCCCGGGGCCCCACACGGCCCGCTTGCCCCTGCACCCGGACCACCCTGAGCGGGGCACACGGGACCACGCTATAGAGCCGGTGGACGGGGAGTACAGCTTCGCGGTGTCACGCGACGACTTGGACAAGCTCAGGGCCGGCGGCATGGTTCGGCTCATGGGTGCTATGAACGTGGTGGTCGGCTCCGAGAGCGGCGCCCCCGTCCAGGCATCATACCACGGCCGCGAACACCAGGCGGCCCGGGAGGCCCAGGCCCCCTTCATACACTGGCTGCCCTGGGGCGTATCCCCAGGAGGCACCGTGGTCATGCCCGACGCTCAGGAGGCGCGGGGCCTCGTCGAGAGGGCATGCCTCGCCCTGGACCCGGGCACCATGATCCAGTTCGAGAGACTCGGGTTCTGCCGCGTGGACAGGGCTAGCCCCTTCGTCGCCTACTACGCCCACAAGTAGCCTCCCCTCGCGTCGGAACGTTTAATAAAGAACGTGGTCGTAAGGGTATGTACCATGAGGGAAATGATATGTCAAGAAACGTAGATCCTTCGAAGCCCTTCTACGTCAGGTTCAACACACCCAAGGAGGTCGCCGACGCGGCCTACGAGGCGCTAAAGATCGCGGCTGAGACAGGCAAGATCAGGAAAGGGACCAACGAGGCCACCAAGAGCATCGAGAGGGGCAAGGCCAAGCTCGTGCTCATAGCCGAGAACGTCCAGCCCCCGGAGATCGTGGCCCACCTACCGCTCCTCTGCGAGGAGAGGAAGGCGCCCTACGTGTACGTCCCGGATAAGAACAAGATCGGTGAGGTCCTGGGCATCGCCGTGAGCTCTGCCGCGGCCGCCATCGAGGAGACGGGCGATGCGGAGGGCCTGGTCGCTGAGATCGTCAAGAAGTACCAGGAACTAGTGAAGTAGGATGAGCCAGGATTCTGACATTCTTACACCGGCCACCGTCATCCAGATCCTCGGGAGGACCGGGCTGACTGGCGAGGTGATGCAGGTAAGGGTCAGGATTGAGGAAGGCAGGGACAAGGGGCGCATAATCACCCGGAACGTCAAGGGCCCGGTGAGGATCGACGACATACTGCTCCTACGCGAGACGGAGCGCGAGGCGAGGAAGATCAGGTAGGTGAGACGCGGTGCCCCAGACACATAACTGCAGCTTCTGCGGAACGGAGATAGCGCCTGGGACAGGCATAAGCTTCG
>MEZG01000082.1:0-3382 GCA_001775965.1 Candidatus Bathyarchaeota archaeon RBG_13_60_20
AGGTTGTTATAGACTGCTGGGCCGCCTGGTGTGGCCCCTGCAGGATGCTGAGCCCCATCATCGACCAGTTGTCCGAGGAGAAGCCGGGAATCACGTTTGGTAAGCTGAACGTAGACCAGAACCAGGCTGTGCCGATGCGGTACGGGATCATGAGCATCCCGACTCTGCTATACTTCAAGGACGGTAAGCTGGTGGACAAGACGCTGGGGGCTCTGCCGAAAGCGACCCTCGAGGCCAGGCTAGGCGCGATCATGGGTTAGGCCGGATCTAGGCCCGGCTCTTCAGCTTCTCGGTTATCTTCAGCAGCTCGTCCGGGGTGATGGGCTTTAGCAGCACCTCGTCTGTTCCAAGTTGGCTTGGGTCCATGTTCTCCAGCATGTCCGTGTTGCCGGTGAGGAGGACCACGTTTAGGTCGCTGTTTCTGTCCTTGAGGCGCCTGGATAGCTCGCTGCCGGTCGTGTCGGGTAGCTTCAGGTCCAGTATGGCCATGTCGAAGTCCATCTGGCTGGCCTTGAGGAGGGCCTGGCCGCCTGTGGCGGCTGTCTCCACGTAGAAGCCGGCGTCCTCCAGCATCACCTTGAAGGTGTCGGCAAGGAACTCGTCGTCGTCCACTATGAGGACGGTCCCGACGGGCTCCTCGGGGATGATCTCCTCCTCGTGCTGATGCAGGGCCTTGCTGAGGCCCGGGTGATCATCCATTATATCCACTATGAGTTCCAGGCGCTCGACGAGCATGTCCAGCTTCTTCTCGTGCTCGTTTAAGACGTTGATGATGAGGTCGAGCACATCGATCTTTTCTGTGAAGCTCATCTCTATCCCCGCTAACTCCCCGTACTAGTTGTTGTCTGATGGGTATATGAATTTTGAGGCTGATGTTTGGTGTATTTTGTTGACATTAGTATGTCGACGGCTTTTTCCTTGCTGTAGGTTGTGGTGAGTATCGTTGATTCGTTTTTTAGATGCGTTTTTCTGGTCTGGATTTGCTGTCCTGTCTTGGGGGCCTGTGAGTAAAGGCTGGCTGAGAGGCTCTCGTTGTGCACCATTCTTTTGTTAACGATCCGCATTACCAATAGCATTATTAATACCCATATTTGTAGTATTACTTGAATAATATATATGACTCAGATTGTTAGTATTACCAGTAAGGGGCAGGCGACGATACCCAAGGAGCTCAGGGAAAAATACGGGATGAAGGACAAGGCCCTCGTCGTGGATACTGATGAGGGCATACTCTTCAAGCCCCTGCCGAGCCCAAGACAGGAGAGGGGGTCCCTTAGACGGCTATTGAAGGATAAGACGGCCCGGGAGCTGGTCAAGGAAGCCCGTCGACACGAGGCAGAGCTGGTCAAGGGGCGACGGATCTGAGCGTAGTCTTCGACACTGAGCCGCTTCTCGCCTTCTACAGGGGTGAGGAGGGGGACGTGGCGGTCGAGGGGCTCCTGGACCAGGTGGTCGATGGCAGCCTCGAAGCATATATCAGCGTAGTGAACCTTACTGAGTTGTATTACATCCTGCACAGGTACAGCCCGGAGGCCGCGGAGGAGAAGACCCGGAACCTCAGAGCCTTCGGGGTGAAGGTTGTGCCCATCCTCGACGACGGTTTGTGGAAGCTGGCGGCCGAGATAAAGAGTGGGCACCCGATGAGCTTGGCAGACGCCTACGCCGCCGCCACAGCCCAGGCGACCGGCTCGAAGCTGGTGGTGGGAAGGGACGCGGAGTTCAGAGGTCTCCCCCTAGAGACGATAAGAATATCGTAGAGTTGGGGCGGTTGTTCGTTATGACTCTTCCTTCTTTTTCCTGTATACTTCCTTGACCTTGTTGATCTCAAGAAGGGGCACGAACCGCCACCTCTTGATGGGCCAGTAGGCCCTCTCCATGTTGATCATCTGCTCCTGGGTGTCGAACTCGAATATCGCTAGGCCCTTTGGCTCCATCCCCAGTCACGCACCCCATCCTCAACTTCGAGACATAGTGAACCAGACGCGTTCGACGCCGCTCCAAGCGTCGAAGCCCGCATCCTCCGACACGATCAGGTCAATGCCGTTGAGCAGCATCGTTGACAGGTGGAGAGCGTCGGATGGCCTGAACCCTCCCCGCTGAAGCACCTCCACCATCTTACTATACTCCCGAAGACCGATGGGAAGGACCTCGACGAAGACAGAACCTGGGAGTTGATCATCTCAGCAGTGTCCATGTAGCTAAAACCGTACTTCCTGTTCGACACGTACAGTACCTCGTCGAGCACCAGGGCGTTGGAAACTGCGGTGACGAGAAACTACATCTTCATAAAATGTGCGGTACAGCCTCTTATGGGTGGGCTCCCGCACCGTGTTCAAGCATATCAGCAGGTTAGCGTCTATGAAGGCTCGCATTCCTCGAACTCCTCTTCGAGGTACACCTTGGCCAGCTCACCTGGTTTCGGCTCCTTTGTGTCGAGTCTGCTGAGTCTCTCATCATGCTCCTTGAAGGCGACCCTGAGCTGATCTAGGTCGCGTTTCCTAATTGGCTTCAATACCAATTCATGATATCTAGCCCATCGTCAGTTTATCTGTCTTTTTTCTCAGTGTTTATATATCGTCGGGTGTACGCCTTGAGAAGCAGGCTTGACCCATGATTGAGGTACTAGGACTCCTCGTGGCCTTCACCGCGATATTCCTTCTCCGGGCCAGGAACGTGGAGTTCTACGTGTCCCTCGCCATCGCCGCCATCATAATAGGGCTCACCTCCGGAAAGCCGGTCACCATCATATTCGAGGTGCTATTGAAGACCGTCACCGACCCGGGCACCTGGACCCTGTGCGCAGCCGTGGCCCTCATCACGGTCCTGGGCTACGCCCTCAAAGAGACCGGACTCATGGTGCGTTTCGTGGACGCCCTCAGTGGCAGGCTCCCCAGCAACGTGCTACTCGCAACGATACCCGCCCTCTTCGGGTTCCTCAGCATGCCGGGGGGCGCCCTCATGAGCGCCCCCTTCATCGACCCTGAGGCCAACAGGCTGGGGCTCCTGCCCGAGCACAAAACCTTCTACAACGTGTGGTTCAGGCACCTCCTGTACTGGACCAACCCCATATCATCCAGCACCATCATGGCGGTGACGCTGGCCGGCTACAGCGTCGGCGAGTGGCTGCGGGTCCAGTTCCCACTGTTCTTCGTCATGGTGGCCATCGGCTTCATAGCCGGCAGGGGCTTCATCCAGCACAGGGTGTCCGGCGTGGAGAAGAGCCCCCTGACGTTCGACAGCGTCAAGGGCGTCATTCCCATCGTGCTTTCCGTGGTTCTCACGATAATGGGTGTGGAGGCCTGGATCGGGCTGAGCATAGGCATCGCATTGACTCTGCTCCTCGGCGGGGCCTCTCCGAGCAAGTATGCCGAGTCCCTCGTCA
>MEZG01000082.1:3470-36315 GCA_001775965.1 Candidatus Bathyarchaeota archaeon RBG_13_60_20
CTTTGAGTCCATCTTGGGTTCGGGGGTGCCCCTCCTCGCCATAATTATATTGGTTCCCCTGTTAATCGGCGCTATTTCAGGGACCCCCGCCATGGGCATTGGCATCAGCTTCCCTATACTGCTGCCCCTCTTCGGGGAGCCCAACATCCACCTCACCAGCATCATATTCCTGGGCCTGACCAGCGCGTACCTCACCTCCCCCATCCACCTCTGCCTCGTCCTCAGCAACAGCTACTTCAAGTCGGACCTCAACAAGGCCATAAGGTACCTGGCACCAAGCAGCGCCGCCCTCTTCACCGCAGGCGTACTCTACCACCTGGCGCTGAACGCGCTGTAGGGCAACCCCTTTTAGCCCCCGCGGCCACTCACAGATCGGTTCCGTTGGGCGTCCCCCTAACCCCCATCATAGTCAAGAAGACCCTCAAGCTGGGCGACCTCAAGGGCAGGAGCTTCGCCGTCGACGCCTTCAACGTGCTCCACCAGTTCCTCGCCCTCATAAGGACCAGGGACGGGACGCCCCTCATGGACCGCGAGGGCCACGTCACCAGCCACCTAGTGGGCCTCGCCTTCAGGACCACGCGCCTCATCTCGGACTACGGCATGAGGCTCGTCTTCGTCTTCGACGGCAGGCCGCCCAGCCTCAAGGCGGGGGAGGTGGAGAAGCGGCGGGAGGCCAGGATGAAGGCGGAGAGGGAGTACGAGGAGGCGGTCAGTAGGGGTGACAAGGCTCAGGCCTACTCAAAGGCCGTGATGACAGGCCGCCTAACCGGCCAGGCGCTGGATGACGCTAGGAGGCTCCTTGACCTCCTGGGCATACCGTGGGTTCAGGCGCCCGGCGAGGGCGAGGCCCAGGCCGCATACATGGCCAGGCGGGGCGACGTCTGGGCGGCCAACAGCAGGGACTATGACTCCCTTCTCTTCGGTGCGCCCCGCCTCGTCAGGTACCTGACTATTAGCGGCGAGGAGTGGCTCCCCAGTAAGGGCAGGGCACGCAAGCTGGAGCCTGAACTTATAGAGCTGGAGGCCATGCTGGTGAAACTCGGGATTACCCGGGAACAGCTCATCGACCTGTCCATCCTTGTGGGTACCGACTTCAACCAGGGCGTCAAGGGCGTCGGCCCCAAGACCGCCCTGAAGCTCATAAGACGGCACGGCTCCATAGAGAACCTTCCCACTGAGGTGCGCGAGAAGCTCCTAGGCTTCGGGGAGGTGAGGAGGATATACTTAGAGCCCGACGTAACCGATGACTACAGCGTCAAGCCGGGGCGTCTGAGGGAGGACGATCTGAGGGCGTTCCTGTGCGGCGAGCGCAGCTTCTCCCCCGATAGAGTCGGGACCCTCATCGAGAGGATGAAGACGGCCGGCAGACAGCGCAGCCTGGGCGACTACCTGGGGGAGCCGAGATGACCGAGACCACCTTCAGGGCGCTGGCCCTCCTCGCCCACAGCCTGGAGGCCACGCCGAGCCGGAATGAGAAGACTGCCCTCATCTCAGGGTTCCTGCGGGGCCTGCAGCCCGGCGAGGTGGGCCCCGCCGTGCTGCTGCTGGTGGGCTCAATCTTCCCCGAGTTCGAGCCCAGGAGCCTCGACGTGGGGTGGAGGACCGTCAAGCGGGTCCTCGAGGGCGGCGGCCAGACGACCCTGTTCAGGGAGGCGCTGACCATCAACCGCGTCCACGGTGCCCTTTCGGACGTAGCCCGGAGGGTGGGTCAGGGCTCCCGGAGGGCCAAGGAGCAGCTCATCGAGGGGCTGCTGGTATCAGCCGACCCCCAAGAGGCCGACGTTTTAGTCCGGATAATATTCGGTGAGATGAGGATCGGCGTCAACGAGGGCTTAATGCTTGAGGCCGTCGCCGAGGCCGCTGGCGTCCCCCCGGGCGCTGTGAGGAGGGCCCTCATGGTGACGGGGGACCTGGGGAAGGTGGCGCAGGCGGCCATGGAGCTGGGCGAGGAGGGTCTCAGGTCCATGGGTGCCACCCTCTTCGTGCCCCTGAAGCCCATGCTCGCCAGTGTCGCCGAGGACCCCGAGGAGGCGTTGGAGGAGCACGGCGGGGAATCCGCCTTCGAGTACAAGTACGACGGGGCCAGGATACAGATACACCGGCGCGGCGGCGACGTGAGGGTGTTCAGCAGGAGGCTCTCCGACGTGACGGGCAGCCTCCCCGACATCGTGGAGCTTGTAGGGGAGACGATACCGGGCGGGGATGTCATACTGGAGGGCGAGGTCGTGGCCGTAGGCGAGAACGGCAGGCCCCTCCCCTTCCAGGACCTCATGAGGAGGTTCACCCGCGTCACGGACGTCCAGGAGATGGCCCAGAGGGTGCCTCTGCGGCTGTTCCTCTTCGACGTCCTCCTCGCGGGGGGGGACCTGCTCATAGACGAGCCCTACAGCAGGAGGTGGGTGACCCTTGAGGGGATCGCCCCGAACCGGCTCCTCGCCCGAAGGCTGGTCACCTCCGACCCCGAGGCCGCCCGATCCATGCTGGACCAAGCCCTGGCTGAGGGGCATGAGGGCCTCATGGCTAAGAGACTGGGCAGTGTCTATACCCCGGGGACCAGAGGTAAGGCGTGGCTCAAGATCAAGGCCGCGGAGACCCTTGACGTGGTGATAGCCGCCGCCGAGTGGGGCTCGGGGAGGCGGAGGGGCTGGCTCAGCAACTACCACCTGGCAGTCTGGGGCGGCGGCGAGGCCCTGGTGATAGGCAAGACCTTCAAGGGGCTCACGGACGATGAGTTCAGGTGGATGACGGACCGTCTCAGGTCCCTCAAGACGAGTGAAACCGACTACACGGTCCACGTGCGTCCCGAGCTGGTGGTGGAGGTGGCCTTCAACGAGATTCAGCGGAGCCCCCGATACGCGTCGGGGTACGCACTCAGGTTCGCCCGCATAACCCGGATAAGGGAGGACAAGGCCCCGGGGGACGCGGACACTCTGGGCAAGGTGGAGGAGCTCTACGCCAGGCAGTTTAGGTACAAGGACAGGGCCGGCTTCTAGCCCCCTCTCATGAACGGCGACCCGACGCGGCTCAAGGCGCTGAGGTCGCGGTGCCCCCCGGAGGTATCCTGGTTCCCCTCCCGTCCGATGAGCTGTGGACCCTGGAGAACTTCCTCTCGATGAGCTGGTACTCCAGCAGCAGGTACAGGGTGGCCAGGAGGCCGCCCACCAGCAGCCACCAGCTGAAGCTGGTGAGGTAGAGGGTGTACCCCAGGGGTAGCCCCAGGCCCTCCGTGAAGACCAGGCCCCCGCCCGAGAAGACGACGGATGCGAAGGTGAAGTAGTAGACCACGTGTATCCTGTTCACGAGCCTGCCCCGCTCGGCCTTCATCTCGTCGACGCCGGCGAGCATCTGCTTCCACTTCTCCCCGAAGCCCATGACCTCAACGGCCTCAGGGTCCAGGTCGATGATGCCCTTCATGGTGTGGACGAACTTCTCGTTCTCCTCCACCATCCTGGCCTTCTGGGCCTCCCTGTACAGCTCGAACCTGGCCTCGAACCCGTCGTCGAAGGTGAGGCGGAAGATGACCGCGTGGCTCAAGGACATGACCACGGCCAGCAGGATCAGTATGTAGGGCTCCAGCACTCCGGTTGATGGTTGAGCTCTGGCAATAAAAACCTACGGCTGCGGCTGGAGGCCCCTCTCCGTCTCCCCGAGGGACGCGGCGAGCCTCCTGTAGGAGAGCTGGTAGAGCACCAGCAGCGCCGACGTGAACAGTATGAATCCCCAGCCGATGGTGGCCGCTGTGACCGTGACCCCCGCCACATCTGTGAGGGCCCCCGGGTACACGAAGAACAGAAACGAGTTGAGCAGCCCAAGCATGAGCATGTAGTAGATGAACACGACGTGGCCGTCCATCCTCTCGCGCTCCGCGTTCAGGGTGTTCAGGACGGCCAGCCTCTTCCTCCAGAGCTCGCCGAACTCGACCAGCTCGCGGGGCTCCTCCCCCGCCTCGATGCTCGCCCTGTGCCTCTCCTCCATCTCGCTGTTGGCCCTGAGCATCCTCTCCCTTAGGCCGCCCTGGGCCCTCGCGAAGCGGCCCCGGAAGTCTTCCCCGTAGAAGGACCGGAACACCACGTGGTTAGCCAGCCCCATTAGCACTATGGTCGCCGGTAGAGCGTAGGCGTACGCCAATCTGACGTTTATTCTCTGAAAATGTGTTAAAGGGGTTTATGGAGTAGGATAATTGGGGGTTCCTACGCGTCCTTGAGCTGGTCCAGCGGGGGCTTCAGGTCCAGCGGGATGGGGGGTTTGTACTCGCGTCCCGCGAGCCTCTCCACCCACTCCTCCTTCACCTTCTTCATCAGCTCCGGCTTCGTGAGTAGCTCCAGGGCGCAGGCCGCGTGGACCTTGGTGCTGAACAGGAGCCCCTTGTGGCCTATGCTCATCCCGTTCTGGGCCACGAACTGCCAGCTGTGGCCCGGGGTGCCCAGCATGCTGCACGATGTGCTGTACTCCACGGTGGGGACGACCCAGCTCACGTCGCTGACGTCGGTGCTGCCGGCGCCCACCATCCCGGCCCTGTAGTCGTCTAGGACCCGCTCGTCGAAGTGGACGTCCCGCAGCTTCTCCCAGCCCGGCCTGTTGCTCTTCTGGAGGCCGTTCATCTTCTGGTCGATGTTTATGGATTCAGCCATCTTGTCCGCGAACTTGAGGTCCTCCTCGCTGAACTTGGGTGCGCCCACCAGCCTCATCTGCTCCACGACGAGCTCGGCGAGCACCTTGTTGGGCAGCGAGTTGTAGCAGCCTGTCAGGAACTCCACCTTGTGGGTGGTCCTTGCCATGAGGTCCGCGCCCTTGACGATGTCCATGATCCACCTGTAGATCTCATCGACCTGGGCGCGCTCCGGAGCCCTGTTATAGTACCACGTCCTGGCGTAGGCGGGGACCACGTTGGGCTGGCCTCCGCACTCCTCGTGGATGTAGTGGACGCGGGCCTTCTCGATGACGTGCTCCCGCATGAAGTTGACGCCGTTGCTCATGAGCTCCACGGCGTCCAGCGCGCTTATCCCGTTCTCCGGGTCCCCTGCGCTGTGGGCGGTTCTGCCGTAGAAGTGGACCTTGAAGCTGTTCATGGCGTTGCTGCTGCCTGTGCCGGCAGTGTTGGCGCTGCCCGGGTGGTGGGCTAGGACCGCGTCCACGCCCTTGAATAGGCCGTGGCGCACCATCCAAATTTTACCTACCAGGGTTTCCTCGGCTGGGCACCCGTACACCTTGACGGTGCCCTTCACCTTGTGCTCCTCCATGGCCGTCTTGAGGGCGATGCCCGCGGCGACCGCCCCTGAGCCGTAGATGTTGTGGCCGCAGCCGTGGCCGGGGGCCCCTTCCTTCACAGGCTCCTTCCAGGGGACCGCTTTCTGGCTGATGCCCGCCAGGGCGTCCAGCTCGCCCAGGATGCCAATTGTTGGGCCCTTACCGTTGCTCCACGTAGCCACGAAGGCCGTGGGCATCTCGGCGACGCCCCTCTCCAGCCTGAACCCATACTTCTCGGCCACGTCCGAGAGGTACTTGCTGGTCTTGTGCTCTAGGAGGCCCAGCTCGGCGAACTCCCAGACCTTGTCGCTCCACTCGATGATCCTCTTCTCGTTCTCGTCTACCCACTGATAAGCGGTTTCCTTCAACACAGATCAGAGTGAATGCTGCCGGTGAGGCTTTAAAACCCTCGGCCGGGCGGGTTACCCGGGCAGCCGCTTCCTCACGGCCCCGTCCAGAAAGACCCCGAGGCCCACGGTGATAGCCCCCTGAGCGAGATTGAACACCGCTATCAGGGGCAGCAGCCCGTAGGTGGCCTCCAAGGGGACCCCGTAGAGGTTTGGCAGCACGTACAGGTTGACCAGCGTCATGGCAGCGACCCTGGTCGTGATGGCGATGACGGACGCGGCGCCCAGCCACCTTCCGCCCAGAGTCCTGTCAACGACCACCCTTAGCCCCAGGTGGAAGCCCGCCACCGTGGAGAGCTCTGCCAGCGACTTGATGGACGCCGAAAGCAGGTTGCCGCTCCTCGCCAGGATTCCGAGGCCAGCCACCGTGGACGTGACCACCGCCGAGTCCGGCCCATACATGAGGAGGCTGAGCATTATGGGGACGCCCGTGAAGTCGAACTTGAGGTCGGGGTACCAGGGGAAGGGTATCTTGAGGCCCGAGTACTTGAGGGCGTAGTCGAAGACGAGCACCAGAGCGGCCAGGATCGAGGTGCCCATGAGCTTGGCTGTCCTGCTGCGAGGCGTGTTGAGGTACATCTCGTTACACTCAGGTCAGCCATGGGTGGTATATGAGCTTGTAGCTGGACCGCTACATTATACCACGATTATTCGGGTCGGCGGGCACGGAGGCTTGGGGCCAGATGCCCTTTCAGGCTCAGTCGGGGGACAGGTTCACCTGCCCAACACCTTTAAAAAGGCTGGTGCCCGGGGTAACCCCTAGTGACGGATGTGCATCACCTCCAATATCAGACGGCGGAGCTAAAAACCTCCGCAGATTGATTCTACGCACCCTTAACCAGAACCAGGTAATCGTCCTCAACGCAGTAGCGGGGAACGACCAGTCCCTCACGAGCCTACTCAGGCAGCTATCGGAGGACCACGGGGTTCCCCTCTCCACCCTGAAGCTGAACGCCAGGATACTCCGGGAGCTGAACCTCATCTCATACGGGTCTATCAGGGACAGGAAGGCCGCAAGGCTGGAGGACCTGGGGAGGTTCGTCTTCGGGCTTCTAGGTGAGAGAGGCGGGGGCGCCATGCTTAGGTACGCGGACTAGGGCTCCTCTCCGCTCCCCTCAACATGTTCCTTGATCTTTTCATCTATCATCCGCAGCAAGGCCCCCCTGTCAACCTTACCCATTGTGGTCACGGGTATGTTGTCCACGAACGTGATCCTTGAGGGCAGCTCATACTCCTTGAGCCTCCCCCTGCACAGCTCCAGCAGCTCGTCCTCCAGCCCCTGTGTGGGCTGGTGGTCCTCCCTGAGCTTGACGATGGCCATCACGTCTGTGGAGCACCTTAGGGGGTCGGGGACCCCGAAAGCGGCCGCCATCTCCACGTATGGGTGGGACTGCAGCGCCTCCTCGACCACGGCGGGCCACACCGTGTGCCCGCGGGCCAGGATCCGCTCCATCTTCCTTCCAACGACGTACAGGTACCCGGCCTCGTCCATGTAGCCGGTGTCCCCCGTGTAGAGCCAGCCGCCGCGCAGCGCCTGGGCCGTAGCCTCAGGGTCTCCCCAGTAGCCCTTCATCAGCTGGGGCCCCCTGACCCTGATCTCGCCCACCTGGCCCGGGGCCATCTCCAGCTCGCCCAGCTGGAGGTCCACGATGCTGATCTCCGTGTCGGGGTATGGGAGCCCTACGCTGGCGTAGTTGGGCTCCCCCTCCACGGGGGTGGCGCAGACGCCGGGCCCCGCCTCCGTGAGCCCGTAGCCCTGGTGCATGCGGGCGCCTGCCACCTTCTCGAAGGCCCTCATGTGCTCCACAGGTATGGACGCGCCCCCGGAGGCGCACGTGGTGAGGCTCGTCAGGTCGTACCTGGCGAGACCCGGGTGGCCCAGCACCTCCTTGATGAGCCTCGGGATCAGGGGGAAGTGGGTCACCCTGTGCCTGTCGACGGCTCCTATTATCTCCTCCGCGGTGGGGTTGGGGAGCAGCACCATGGTGCACCCGAAGCTCACGGCCTCGTTCATGACCATAAGCCCGTAGCTGTGGAAGAACGGCATGGCGCACAGGATGACGGGCCACCCCGCCGCCTGAGGCTTGGCGCTGTAGCCCCAGCCCCTGAGCCAGTGGTACGACTGGAGGGCGTTGGCCACCAGCCCGTAGTGGGTGAGGGTGACGCCCTTGGGGTCGCCCGAGGTGCCGCTGGTGAACATGATGACCGCCGCGTCCTCCCTGGCGTCGATCTCGGCCTCATCAGCCAGCCCGGGGCCCGTGATCAGGTCCTCGAATCTCAGGGCGCCCCGGGGGCGCCGTGCTCCCCTTTGCCTGAGCCGGGACAGGGCACTCAGGTGAGCCGGGGCGTAGTGGGCGGCCTCCGCCACCAAGACCGTCCCAGGAGTCTCCTCCGGCAGCCTGTCCAGGAGCCTGTCCAAGGCGACCAAGACCTTGCACCCCGTCTCCTCGAGCTCCCTCCCGATCTCTGGAGCCGGCATCAGGGGGTTCAAGGCGACGACCACGGCCCCCAGCAGGTGCGCCGCATTGTAAGCGACGATGAAGTGGGGCGTGTTGGGCAGCAGCAGCCCCACCCTGTCCCCCCTCCCCACGCCCAGCTCCCTCAAGCTGGAGGCGAGGCTCCGCGCCTGCCCCCAGAGCTCCTTGTAGGTCCACCTGGCCCCGAAGTACAAAGCGGCGGGCCTGTCGGGGAACTTCCGGGCGCTGTTCCTCCAGAGCTCATGGACGGGCATCTCGGGGTACTTGATGCTTATGGGAACCCCCTGGGGGTAGCGGCCGGAAACGGTCATCGACTGAGGGGGGGAGCCGCCTGACTATAAATGTTGGCGCTCGACACCGTTTTAACCGGGGACGCCGTTCAAAGGGTGAACAAACTTGAAGCCTGAGGGAGTCTACGTGCCGACCATAACACCCTTCGATGAGAGCGGCGAGATCGTCTTCGACGCCCTGGGCCGACTCATCGAGTTCTGGGCCGGGTGCGGCGTGTCCGGGCTGGTGGTGAACGCCAGCACCGGCGAGGCCCCTTACCTGACCCGGGATGAGAAGAGGAGGATCATCGAGTACGCTGTCGAGAGGGCCGACGGCAAGTGCAGCATCTTCGCTGGGACCGCCGACCTGAGCACCCGCGGCACCATAGAGCTGACCCGGGACGCCCTGGACGCCGGCGCAGAGGCCGCCCTGATAACCACCCCATTCTTCTACAGGCCGAGCCGCGAGGAGACCGCCGGGTACTTCGCGGACGTCATCGGCGCGGTCGACCTCCCCATCATACTGTACAACGTCCCCAAGTTCACGGGCTACAGCGTGGAGCCCCGGACGGTGGCGGCCATAGCCGAGGAGTGCAGCGGCCTCGTCGCCATCAAGGACAGCAGCGGCAACCCGGGCACCATGGCCGAGGTGATAAGGCTCTGCGGCGACAGGATAAGCTGCTTATCCGGCTCAGCCGACATGATGCTGCCCACCCTCAGCCTCGGCGGCAAGGGGGCCATCATCGCCGTGGCCAACGTCGTCCCGCGGCAAAGCGTGGCCCTGTACGAGGCTTGGAGGCGCGGCGACGCGGCCGCGGCAGGCGAAGGGCAGCTGACGCTGAGCTACGTCAACAAGGTCCTGGTGCTTGACAACCCGCAGATAGCAGCCATAAAGACCGTCCTGAACGACGCCGGCTACGGCGCGGGCATACCCAGGAGACCCCTCCTACCACTGAGCCCCACGGCCGCCAAGAGCGTGGCGGACGCCATGAGGCACGTGGGCGTATAGGATGGCCCCCTAAAGGAGCCGCTTCACCTGCCGGGCACCCTCTTGATCATAGAGACCTTGCCCCCGTAGAAGGTTCTGCCGGTCTCCTCGAAGCCTACCCGCAGCCAGAAGCCCACCGCGTCCCGCTCCGAGTCAATCTGCATCCACAGGGCCCCAACGTTGCGCGCGAAGCCCTGGACCCTCAGGAACAGGGCCTCGCCGTGGCCCATACCCCTGTCCTCCCGCTTCACCTCCAGGTTCTCCACATAGAGCGTACCGGGCCTGAGGGACTCCGAGCCCCTCATGAGCTCCACCTCGGCGAAACCATGCCCGTCAGCCAGGGTCCACCTGGAGCCCTCCCCGTAGCGCTCCCCCGGGCCCCTCAAGACCATCAACCCCTCGGGGGCGTAAGGCCGGAGGCGACGGGCTTCGGCTGTTTTCTGGATCAAAGTCTTCACCAGTGTAAAAGACACAAACACCATATTTATCGGTTGCACGGGGCAGCCTGAGGCTCCGGCTGTGGAGGGCGGTGACCACGGTATCGCATGTGAGCCTCAGCCTGCCGCGTTCTCCCCGCCCTCGTCCCCCGCCTGCGTCACGCCTCTGCCGCCCCTGCTGATGCACCTCTCCCTGAGGGCCCAGTCTATCCCCTACAAAGCGCAGGCGCACCTCGACCTCGCAAACAGCGTCAGCGAGGCAGACGCCCGGCCCCCGGCCACAGGGGACAGCCGCAAGTGGACATTTATAGGACACCTCCATCAGTACAAGACATACCGGGTGAACGCAGTGGTCCTCGAGAATCTGGGCAGCAACCTCTACAAAGCCATACAGAGGATCATCAAGGCGCCGGTCGTGGACGAGGCCGCAGTCAAGGAGCTCATAAAGGACTTCCAGAGGGCCCTCCTCCAGGCCGACGTCAACGTCCAGCTGGTCATGGAGCTGAGCCAGAGCATACAGAAGAGGGCCCTGGACGAGAAGCTGCCCCCCGGCATTAGCCGCCGGGAGCACGTCGTCAAGGTCATCTACGACGAGCTCACCAGGTTCGTAGGCGAGAAGCCCCAGGAGATCAGGATCTCCCCGGGCAAGCAGAACATCATAATGATGGTTGGCATCCAAGGCAGCGGCAAGACCACCCACGCGGCCAAGCTGGCCCGCTACTTCCAGAAGCGGGGCTTCAGGGTCGGCCTCATATGCGCCGACACCTTCAGGCCCGGTGCCTACAGCCAGCTCAAGCAGCTCGCCGAGAGCATAAACGCCCCCTTCTACGGGGAGCCCGAGGCTAAGGACCCCGTCTCCCTCGCCGCGCGGGGCGTGGCACGCTTCAGGGACGCCGAGGTCGTCCTGCTGGACACCTCCGGCCGCCACAAGGAGGAGGCCAGCCTCATCAGGGAGATGCAGCAGATAGAGGCCGCGGTCAAGCCCCAGGAGATCATACTGGTCCTAGACGGTACCATAGGGCAGCAGGCCGCCTCGCAGGCCAGGGCCTTCCAGGAGGCGACGGCCGTTGGCAGCATCATCGTCTCCAAGCTGGACGGCACGGCCAGGGGCGGGGGGGCCCTCAGCGGCGTCGCCGCCACGGGTGTCCCCATCAAGTTCATTGGAACCGGGGAGAAGATCGAGGACCTGGAGGCCTTCGTGCCCAGCAGGTTCATAGGCCGCCTCCTGGGCATGGGGGACATCGAGGGCCTCGTCGCCAAGGTTAAGGAGGCGGACATGCCCGTCAGCGAGAAGGACGTGGCGGCCATGCTCAGCGGCAAGTTCAGCCTCCAGGACATGTACGACCAGTTCGAGGCCATGCAGAACATGGGGCCCCTCCAGAAGGTGCTCAGTATGATACCCGGGATAAGCTACAAGCTGCCCACAGACGAGATGGAGAACGCTGATGAGAGGCTAGCTAAATACAAGGTCATCATCCAGAGCATGACCCCGGAGGAGAGGGAGACCCCCAAGGTCCTAAACGCAAGCAGGATGAGGCGGGTCGCCAGGGGCAGCGGCGCGGAGGAGCGGGAAGTAAGAGAGCTTATTAAACAGTATACTACTATGAGGAAAATGCTTAAGCAGATGAGGGGCAGCCGAAGGATGAGGCGCCAGATGCCCTTCAAGCTAGGTTAGGAGACGGAGTCAATGGGAAAAAGCAGTAGCGGTATACGAAGAAAGAGCAGGGCAGCCCTGAGCAAACGGGTCCGAGAGAAGGGGAGGCTCCCCCTGAGCAGGCTGCTCACGAAGTACGAGGCAGGCGAGAAGGTAGTCATAACCATAGACCCGGCGGTCCAGAAGGGCATGCCCCATAAGCGGTTCCAGGGGCAGATCGCCAACGTTGTGGGCCAGAGGGGGCGGGCCTACGTCCTGGAGATACCCCAGAGGAAGACCGTTAAGACCATCATAGCCACTCCCGAGCACATTAGAAAGCACGCGGGGGGCTGAGGCGTGTCCGTCACCAACAAGAGGGAGATCACGGTCGCCGAGGCCAGGAAGCTCCTCATGGACAAGGCCGAGGAGCTGGACCCCCTCCAGCGGCGGGTGCTCGAGTACACCATCAGGTTCAGCAAGCTGGACAGCGACGCCGCGGCGGCGCTCACCGACGAGTTGGTCGAGAAGGCCAAGATCGACAGGGCCCTGGCCGTGCAGATAGCCAACTGCATGCCCGAGACCGTCCCGGAGATACGCACCTTCCTGGGGAGACAGCGCATCGTGGCCGAGGACACCCTGACGGGGATTTTAGGGATAATTGAAAAATACCGGGTCGCGGAATAGATACCCGGACAAGCCCTGGAGCTGCGAGAGTTGTACAAGGAGCCTAAGAAGTACGAGGAGTACGCATACGTTTTGGACTACCTGCCTCACGGTAGGCCGGGGGCGCCCAGGACGGCCCACACGGCGGCGGGGGTCATCCAGCTCCTCGGCGAGGTGTACTTCACGCTGCTGGAGGCCACGCCTAACAGGGACGCCGAGTACAACATTAGGGACAGGATATACGTAGGGAAGGGCGACAGGGCCCTCGTCAGCCACGTGCTGGGCAGGATCAACTACGAGGACCTCACCTCGGCCGCCAAGGCCGAGCTGCCCGCCGTCACGGAGGCCGTCGTGCAGGCCAACGAGGGGCGGTTCCTGGAGTTCATAAACACGAGCCCGCCCCTGACGCCACGCATGCATTCCCTGGAGCTCATACCGGGCATCGGCAAGCGCCTCATGTTCCAGATACTGGAGCTGCGGGAGAGGGCGCCCTTCACCGGCTTCGAGGACCTCAAGGAGCGGGTGAACCTCACGGACCCGGTGAAGCTCATCGCGCGCCGCGTTCAGGAGGAGCTGAGCCAGGAGCAGAAGTACTACCTGTTCGTGCGGCCAGCGTGACCCCACACATATATATTGATCTGAACGTAATTTAAACGATGGATCAAGCCGTAATCTACGTGACCCTGGTCGTCCTCGCGGCCGCCACCGCAGCCATACTGGCGCTTCTTGTCAGGTTGCTGAGGGCGGATCGCGGGGCCTCGGTGAAGGTGGAGGTGCTGGGCGGGAAGGAGGAGGACTGGGGCGAGGAGGCCGCCCCCATGCAGTAACTTTTTATTAATCGTCTGGGCTAGTCTGGTGGGACAAGCGTTGAACGCCAGCAACTTCAAGTTCAAGAAGAACATGCCCTACACCAAGCGCAAGTACATGGGCGGCGTCCCGGGGTCAAAGATCGTCAAGTTCACCATGGGTAACACGGGCCGCGGGTACGCCTACAGGGTGGAGCTCATCAACCTCAAGGACGTCCAGATCAGGCACAACGCCCTGGAGTCAGCCAGAGTCGCGGCCAACAGGGTCTTCGAGAAGTACGTGGGCAGGGATAACTTCATGCTCAAGGTGGTGCCCTTCCCCCACCACATCATCCGCGAGCACAAGAGGGTGAACGTGGCCCAGGCCGACAGGTTCCAGGAGGGCATGAAGAATGCCTACGGGAAGCCCACGGCCGTCGCCGCGAGGATCAGGCAGAACCAGCCCATATTCGTCGCCGAGGTGGACAAGGAGTACCTGGAGTACGCCAAGGAGGCCCTCAAGCGGGCCGGCGACAAGTTCCCGGTTCCCACCAGGGTCGTGACCTCTGAGCTATAGCCTCATCTAGAGGCAAGCCACCCGTATTGTTGAGCGCATTGTACAACATGGAGCTCCAGAGGGTCAAGGAAGAAATAGCGAGTAGGGGCTCTAGGCGCGTCCTTCTTCAGCTGCCGGACGGGTTGAGACCCCACGCGTACCGGCTGGCCGCCGAGATTCGACGCGACACGGGGGCCCAGGTCATCCTGTCGGGGGACTCGTGCTACGGCGCCTGCGACGTGGCGTCCAGGCAGGCCGAGGAGGTGGGCGCGGACCTCCTCGTACACTACGGCCACAGCCGCATGGTGGAGGACGGCGAGGTCCCCGTGCTCTACGTCGCGGCTGAGGTCGAGGTGGACGCCGGGAGAATAGTGGGGGGGTGCCTGCCCCACCTGGGCGGCTGGAGGAGGCTCGGCCTAGCCTCGACCGTGCAGCACGTTCACTCGCTGCCGGCCGTGGCGTCGGAGCTGGTCTGCCGCGGCTTCGAGGCCCAAGTGGGCGAGGGCGACGAGGCGGCGCCCCACCCTGGCCAGGTCCTGGGGTGCCACTACGGCTCCGCCCGGAGGGTGGCCGGCGGCGTGGACGCGTTCCTCTTCATCGGCGGCGGCCGGTTCCACCCCCTCGGCCTGGCGCTGTCCACGGGGAAGCCCGTGGTGGCCGCGGACCCCTACGACGGGTCGGTCGCTGTGCTGCGGCCGGAGGAGCTCATGGGCCTGGCCCGGAGGAGGTACGCCGGCGTAGTCGCCCTGAGGGGCGCGGAGAGGGTCGGCATAATCGTTTCGTCGAAGCCGGGGCAGATGGCCCTGGCCGCGGCCGATGAGCTGGAGCGCAGGTTCAGGGAGAGGGGCGCCGAGGCGGCCATCATCTACCTGGACGAGGCGAGGGCCGAGCACCTTAACAACTTCTCGGAGCCCCAGGCCTTCGTCGCGGCGGCGTGCCCCAGGATAGCCCTGGACGGCGTCGCCGGGGTCGACAGGCCCGTTCTCACCGTGGGGGAGGCGCACGTTGCGTTGGGGGATCTGCCCTGGGAGGAGGCGTGGGGCGCGGGCATCCTGGGGTGACCGCTGGGTTTTTAAAACACGCCGTGTTAAGAGCCATGCATTCACATTCACGCTCAATATGCTTCGCCCGGGGACCGAAACCGGGTGAGAAACAACGGGGTACTGAAGGAAGACTGCATTGGCGAAGAAGCCTGAGGGTATGGAGGTCTTCCCCGGGGACAGGCTGGCCGTCGCTGAGGAGTTTAACGACGGGGCGGGGGCTTACCAGCTGGACGGGGAGGTTAGGTCATCTGAGATAGGGGTTACTGCCATCGACTCGCGGACCAGGTCCGTTGAGGTGAGGAAGCTGACCCCCGAGATACTGGTGCCTAAGGAGGGCATGGAGGCCGTGGCCGAGGTGGGCTCCGTGGCGAGGAGGGACGCGCGGGTCGACATATTCATGCTTGACGGTAAGCACGTTCACCCCACGTACAGCGGCGTCGTCCACATAAGCGACATAAGCAGCGAGTACGTGAAGAACATTGACATGGCGCTGCGCAGCGGGGATGTCGTGAAGGGCAGGATAGTAAACGTCAAGAACAGGCTCAACCAGATGAGCCTGGCCGCGCCCGAGCACGGCGTCGTGTACGCGTACTGCGGCAGGTGCGGGACCCTCCTAGAGAGGAGGGAGGGGAACCTGACGTGCCCGAGCTGCGGCAGGGTGGAGCGGAGGAAGACGGCCAGGAGCTACGGCAGGGAGGAGATGGCGTGAGGATCAACGTCGTCCGGCAGGAGGGCGAGTACATGGAGATGGAGTTCAGCGGCGAAGGCCACACGCTGCTGAACCTTCTGCAGAGCAGCCTCCTGGAGGACCCCGAGGTGGAGATGGCCGGGTACAGCAAGCCGCACCCACTGATGGACAGGAGCAAGCTGTTCATAAAGCTCAGGAAGGGAGACAAGCACCTCGATGCGCTGAGGAGGGCGATCGGGGCCGCCGGCGGCAAGCTGGACGAGTTCCTGGAGGGGTTCGAGGCGAGCCTCCGGGAGTACGGGAAGTGAGGCTTCTCTCCGGGGGGCCCAGGGGCCTGTGAGGATCGGGCAGGTCAAGGCCAACATAAGGGTTCTGGGGTTAGCGATGGCTCCGCTGGGCGGCGGCTTCGCCGCCGTAGGGGCCGTGTACAGGGGCCGCGTTGGCCTTGAGGGAGTCATCTGCGCCTGGTCGCCAGGGGGGGACGTCACGGATGGCTTCTTGGGGGCCCTGGCGGGCTCGCGTCACCGCGGCCAGGTGAGGGTCATACTGGTGGACGAGGCTTCGCTGCCCGAGGGCTGCACCGTCGACCCCCTCAGGCTGGCGGCGGGCTCGGGCAAGCCAGTGCTGGCCCTGGGGGCCGGGGGTACCCTGGACGCGGTGACCGCGTTCGCGTGGGGGGACCGCAGGGTGGTCTGCGCGGGGCTGGGCGAGACCGACGCAGCGAGGCTGCTGGACGCGGTGTCCGCGGGGGGGCACCCGGAGGCCCTGCGGGTGGCCGGCCTGGTGGCCGGGGCCCTGGGCGCCGGCTTGCACAAGGTTTAAAAACAGTTCCTGCTGGATAGTGTGCGAACGGAGGGAGCGAGAGCTGAAGTTCTGTCCGGAGTGTGGGGCTTTCTGCGAGGCGGATAACGGTAAGAGGTGCTACGTGTGCCCCAGGTGCGGTTGGGAGGAGCCTCTGGAGGAGACCCGGACGGTGAGCCGCGGCAGCCGCGGGGACGAGAAGATCATCGTGGTTGGCCAGAAGGAGCGTAAGCTGAGCACGATGCCGAAGACGAGGGCGAAGTGCGAGAAGTGCGGCAACGACGAGGCATACTGGTGGATGGTGCAGACGCGCGGGGTGGATGAGAGCTCCACGCAGTTCTTCAGGTGCACCAAGTGCGGGCACACGTGGCGCGACTACAGTTGACCACGGGGTTTTTATGGTGTTGCGTCGATTAGTGTGCAGCATATCTGAGGTTGTTTGCTTTGTTCGAGGTTGAGGTTTCCAGGATCGACCCCTTCAGGAGCCTTGTGAAGGCGCTGAGCGTCATCGTTGAGGAGGGGACGTTCGTGCTTAACGAGGCTCAGGTAAGGCTGCTGGCCATGGACCCGAGCCACGTGGCCATGGTGGACTTCGAGCTCCCAGGGGGCTTCTTCGACGGGTACAGGTGCGAGGGCGAGCCGAGGCTCAGCATCAACATCAAGGAGTTCCTCAAGTTCCTGGACAGGGTGGACAAGGACGAGCAGGTCAGGATCGTGCTGAACGAGGAGAAGGCCCGGCTGGTCATCCACTGCAAGCGGGGCGGGCACAGCAGGCGGTTCGAGATGCCTGTGCTGGAGCCGCTGGACGAGGAGGTGCCTCAGCCGAAGATCTTCTTCAAGGCGAGGGCGCGGCTTACGACGGGCGCTCTGAGGATGGCGATCCGTGACGCGGACCTGGTGTCCGAACACGTGCGGGTCGAGGTGGATAAGGATGTGCTGAAGATAAGCGCCGAGGGGGACATGGGCAGCAGCTTCAGCGAGTGGGAGAGGGACAGCGACGACCTGCTGGACCTGAAGGTGGACGAGGCGAGCGGCGCGACGTTCACGCTGAGCTACCTGAGCGACATCGCGAATGCGGCTGGGAGTGTGAGCGAGGTGGCTGTGCTGGAGCTGAGCACGGATATGCCCGTGAAGATGGAGTTCGAGATCCCCCAGGGCAGACTGGTCTACTACCTGGCTCCCTGCATAGGCGTCTAGCCTCTACTCAATTTTGGTTATTTCGGCTAGCCTGTTATAGCAGGAAAAAATTTTGGGGTGTGGCCCTCGTGTTGGTGGATTTAACTGTGATTGGGTCCTATCTATTGCGTTTAGGTTAGTCAGTTCTCCACTCTGGGCTGTCACGTTTGGTGACCGCGTTTCTGTATGGAATGGACCGCGTTTTTGATAGAATGGCGGCGCATCGGACTGTTCCGAGGCTCCTTTAGGCGTGGGGAGGCAGTTTCCGGTTCGCATTGCTCACCCCCTCCCCTCTCACCGTTAGGGGCCGAGCTATGTGTTGGGATGATTAAGAAATGGGGGATTCTGGTTTGTGCGGGCGCTGGGTTTACTTGAGGGTTACCTTCACGGACCATCGGAGCTTCTTGGACAGCTCGTCTGGGCTGATGTCTATCTTGTTCTTCTTGACGTAGTCTGCGACCAGCTTGTCAACCTTGCCTTTGACGGTGGCGGCCCCCAGCTCGGCTACTAGGGCCTGACCGACGGTCTCGCAGAGCTCGTTGCCCTGCTTGTCTGTTAGGGTTTTAGCCATTGGTTTTCACCTGTGAGATCGTCGGGTAGCTTTGTTTATTAAAGTTAAATCGGGCCCTTTACCGACTGGATGTTAGGATTTGAAACATGTGGGCTCAGCACAGCTCTCTGAGGAGTTCTGTGAGGGCGGTGGTGGCGCCTTCCCTGATCTCCCTCCGCGCCTCCTCTTCTTGGTTCTGGAGTGACGGTTGTGTGAGGGTCCTCGGAGGTTTATGGAGTTAGGCGGTCAGTTAGGCTTGTCCGCTGTCTGCACCCCTGCTCTTCCTGCTGCCTCGGCTACGCTTCGCTTGATGAGCAGTAGGAGGCTGCTGGCGTCGAAGATGGGCATTCAGCGGCAGCTGTTTAGGATAGAGTTACCTTGACGGACCATCTGAGGCTCCTGGAGAGCTCCTGGGGATCTGCGTCCAGCTTGTTGGCTTTGACGTATTCTGCGACGAGTTTGTCTGCTTTGCCCTTGACGTTGGTTGTTGCGAGTTCTGCGACGAGCATCTGGCCGACGGTCTTGCAGAGCTGGTTGGCCTGCTTCCTGGTTAGGCTGCTCTTCACGGGCTTCACCTGTGGTGTGGTTAATTGCGGATGGGTATTAAACTAAAAAAAGGGATGGAGGTTCCGTTCTTTAAGCTTATATTCAGGCGGTCAATGATGCCATGTCCGCCGTCTGTATCCCTGCTCTTCGGGCAGCCTCGGCGAGGTGCCTGTCGTCCGTTATCAGCGGGGCCCCAAGAGATAATGCGACTGCCAGGTAAGCGGCGTCGTAGTAGGTTAGGCCGTGTTTGAGGCTTGTTCTCAGGGTCTCGGTCATGGCTTGGAGGCTGGACTGGTCAACGATCTTCATGTATTTGAGGCATGTGTGGATGTTGCCGAGGGTTGTCTCCGCGGTATCTGGAGCCATCTCGTGGTGGACCTGGACGCTTGTTCTCAGGGCGTTTCCAACCTCGTAGCCTGCGAGGGGGACCGTGGCCGCGTCCTTCAGTGCGTTGGCGGCCTCTGGGCCGCGACTCTTGATAAGGAGCAGGAGACTGCTGGCGTCCAAAACCATGGCAGTCATCGTGTGTCACGGCTCCTCCTGATGGATTCGATTATATGCTCGTCTGGGATGCTTTGGAGGCTTCTACTGGCCTCAGCCAGTGCCTTTTTGAGCTTCTCGTCTTCGATACGTTGGACCTCCCTCTCGACAGCTTCCTGGATGAGCCGGCTGACGTTGACGCGATGCTCCTGGAGGATTCTCTTGTGCTCGGCGGGCACCTTGCCTGAGACCGTCTCCGTCTGACCCATGTGGTTTACCAGATTGGTTATACCGATTCGGTGTTTATAGGTCTTGCTAGTTTCAGGCGGCTGATCAACCTGGCAAGAAAGGATATTTTGCCTTCAACCATTCGAAGTTTATCCCCAGGGTTGTCCCCCCTTATAATATACAATTGAGGAAGAGCCGCGACGAGCACTGAGGCCGATCACAGCCTCCCAAGGGCGCCCATAACCGCGTCGTACGTCCCCACGTCGCACCTCCAACCCGCCTGGATCATGTCCCTGAAGGCGTCCACCGCCCTCTCGATGAACCAGGGTACTTGAGCCAGAAAAATGAGAAATATTACACGCATCGACTCACCCTCACCACCCATTTTCTGTTAATAAGCCACTGATCCAAGGATCAACCAGGAAACCCCAGAAGGCACCCCCCATGAGAAAGGTGATCCTGAGCATGCAGATGACCCTCGACGGCTTCGCCACCGGCCCCAACGACAGCATGGACTGGCTCCCAGCCTTCCAGGATCAGGAAGCGTGGAGAGACATACACGAGGCCATGTGGACCGAGCTACGAAACGCGGACACCCTCCTACTCGGACGGGTAACCTACCAGATATGGGAGAAGTACTGGCCCGCCGCCGCCACCAACCCCGCCAGCACACCCAGCGACATCAAGTTCTCCCGCTACGCCGACGAGACCCAGAAGATCGTGTTCTCACGCACCCTCGACAGCGTAGACTGGAAGAACACGAGGCTCATCAAGGCCGACATCCCCCAGGAGATAGCCAAGCTGAAGAGGCAGCCTGGCAAGAACATGGTGGTGGCCGGCGGACCAGGCATCGCCCAGACCTTCACGAGGCTGGGCCTCATCGACGAGTACGGCATCACAGTGCACCCCGTCATCCTGGGCAAGGGGAAACCCCTGTTCAAGGACCTCTCCGAGAGGATCAACCTGAGGCTCGTGGACACCAGGAGGTTCAGCTCCGGCGCGTTCCACCTCCGCTATGAGACCGTCACCAAGGAGGCGTAACCGATCACATGAGGAAAATGAACGACGAGGCTGAAAAAAGAGGAGACGACAACCAAGGTCTAGCCGAAAGTAACGGAGCTATTCAGATTCCGCGCAAAGGCTTCAACTGGCACGAGTTGATGACAACCGACCCTGAAGCAGCCCAGAGATTCTATCAAGAGGTAACAGGGCTGACCACAACACCAGGCGAATACAAGATGCTGATGGCCGGCAACATACCCGTCGGTGGACTGGTTGGCCCCAGACCTGAAGGACCCGTATGGCCGTCAGGCGGCCCGGAACCACACTGGATCGCCTACATCGGAGTAGAAGACGTCGACGCCGCGATTAAGAAGGCGCTTGAGCTGGGAGGCACAGTGTTTCTACCGGCGACGGACATCCCAGGATTTGGGCGAGTAGCCGGTTTACGGGACCCTCAAGGAGCGGCTTTTGGCATATTCTCCCCCACTCAAGCCAAGAAATAGGCGTACTGGTTCTTTGGAGTTGTTGTAGGAGGAGGAAAAATGAAGGAGAACGATCATGCTGCCACTGCCCTGGGCCGTGATGCCGTGGTTCTCAGCAGCGACCGCTCGTATGATCGTGTCACGGGGCTGTCCCGGGTGGACCACCAGGATATAGTTGGGATGTGACAGGCTCCAGGAGGGTTTGCAGCCATGGTTCCCCGTTTTCGGTTTGCGGCTGTCGGGGTTCAGGTGGAGGTTTTCAGGTATTGGTCTATGGGTGTTGCCTTGGCGCCTGCGTCGTGTGCGGCCCCGAGGAGGTCCGTGTCCTCGGTTATTAGGGTGGTGGCTAATCCGTGGGCGGCTGTGAGGTAGGCTGAGTCGCAGAAGGTGAGGCCGTGGGCGGCGGCGTTCTCGGCTATGGCCGCCATCTCGCCAGGTTCTATTCTCCTTATTTCCATGATGGAGAGGAGTCTCACGATGGTCTTCACCTTCTCCGAGGCTTCCTCCGGTGTCCCACCGGATGCCAGGTTCTCCTTCCAGACGATGTTGCCGAGCTCGTATAGGGTGAGGTCAAGGACGGTCTGGCCCTCCAGGATGGGGGCGGCGTCTCCCCGCAGCTTTCTGAGGGCCGCCTGTACGCTGCTGGCGTCGAAGATGGGCATTCAGCGGGCCCTCCGGTCCTCTTTGATCCAGTGTAGGACCTGCTCCTCGGGTATCCTTGAGAAGTAGTCGCCGAGCTCCCTGGCGGCCTCTGTGGCTTCCTCCAGTTTCTTTCTTCGTATCTCCTCTTCTATGGCTCTTCTGGCCACGGCGCTGACCTCTATGTTGTATTTGTCTATGTCTCGTTTGGTCTCGTCGGGTACGCGGATGGAGATTACGGTGCTCATAATACGTTGTATGTAATACGTTTGGTGTATTAAGGGTTGTGGCCGTGGGCTCCGGTCGCGTGGATGGCTGCTGTGCACTAAGTGCATCTAATTTATTTTGAATTCATATTAAATATTCGTTGCTAGAAACTAATGGTAAGTCTTAAAACAATAATTACTGTCTATACTGTATGATCTAATGTCAGATCACAACCCGCGCAGGGTTACGCCGAGTGAGTTTTCGAACAGTAATCTCTGTCTGGGAACGACGGAAAGCGCTATGCCCCACGACGGGGTGAACGCCCTGTTGCCATTCAGCAGGGAATGCAAAAAGGAAAATGAACGAGATGTTAATTAAAGATGGACGGATCATAGCCTTCGTTCTACTGTTTGGCTCTTTTGTCCTCTACTACCTATTCACTAGAATGATGGAGCAAGGTAAGAACTTTAAAATCAGAACATTGGCCCCTCTGGAGGCGTTGCCTGAGGCTGTCGGCCGGTGCGCCGAGATGGGTAGGCCCATATTCTACATGCCCGGCATCGGTACATCGTTAAGCCTCTCAAGCGGCGCATACATTCTGGCAGGCATCACGGTTCTTGGAAGATTAGCCCGCTTTGCGGCCAAAGCAGGTGTAAAGCTCAGACTGTTCACCGTGACGATTGACGCCATGCCCCTAATACAGGAAACTATCAGGAACGCCTATGCTCTTGAAGGTAAAGTCGAAGAATACAACGACGATGACATTGAGCTAATAGCAAACCAGAGCTCACTGGTATCCAGATACATAGGTGCAGTGCAGAGGGAGAACCCGGCCGGCGCATGCCTGATCGGCTACCTCGCATACGAGTCTGTAGTACTTGCAGAAGCAGGCAACCTCGTAGGCGCCCTGCAGATAAGCGGGACTGTCAACCTGTACCAGATACCCTTCCTCGTAGCGAGCACGGACTACACTCTCATAATGGAGGAGCTGTTCGCGGCCGCCGCAGCCGTATCGGGCGACGCGGGAGCCGTGGGGCCAATAGCCGCTGAAGACGTGATCAAGCTCGTGTCCCTCGGGATAATGATCCTGGGGATGATCCTCGCTCCCATTGGCATCAAGTTCCTGGTGAATCTACTAAGGTTGTGATACTATGTCGTTTATCAAATCAACAGCTTTCAAATACATACCTATCCTGGTATTCGCAATAATCATCGCTGACTACTTCTTCGCGATCTCTGGCTTAGGGTCTATCGCTGAGGCGTTAAGGCAGTTCGCTGTGGTGATCTCAAACATAGCTCTAGGACTGGGCGTCATCAGCCTGCTAAAGATTCACGGGAAAAACGTGCAGAGAAGAGTGGAGGGAAGATGGCTGTACAGCATAGTGACTATAGTAACATTCCTCACGGTGTTCATACTGGGCTTAATCAACACGAATGGCGAACAGTACCAGTGGGCATTCAGAAACGTGTACACCACCTTGGAGCAAACAATGTACGCGAGCACGGGGTTCTTCATAGTATCCTCAGCCTACCGAGCCTTCAGAGCCAGGAACATTGACGCAGCTCTGCTTCTCATATCTGGGTGCATCGTGGTCTTCACCAATGCTCCTATCGGAGAGGTGATCTGGTCAGGGTTCCCCGTCATCGGCGACTGGCTGCTTGGACCAGGCCAGCTACCTGGATACAGGGTCCTAATGCTGATCGCAGGTTTCGGTACAATCGTGTACGCCTACAGAGTGATCACCGGTAACGAGAGAGGCTTCTTCGGAGGAGGGGAGTAAATGGCCAACCAAACTATCTTTGATAGACTGGACAAGCTTGACCGGAGAGTCTACTACTGGCTCATCGTCCTCGTCATAACTTGGCCTCTGATATCTCCCATAGGACTGCCGATCACCATTAAGCCCTCGACTAGGGCTCTATACGGCGGCCTGCAGACAGTTCAAGAAGGCGACGTTGTACTCATTGACATCTTCATGAGCGTAAGCACGTGGCCGGAGTGCATGGGAGGGCTAGTCGTAGAGACTAACACACTCATAGACCGAGGCGCAAGGCTTGTGTACATGGGGAACAGCGTGGATGTGGCTAGGTCCTGGGATCGTTTGAAAGAGCTAGTGCCAAAGCTTCAGACCCTTGAATACGGTGAAGACGTGGTTTTCCTAGGCTACTATGCCGGAGAGGATGCCGCAGCGGCTCAGATGGCTGTTGACATGAGCAGTGTCTTCCCAGCCGACCACTACGGGAGACCCATAGCGGAAATCCCCCTGATGAGTGACGCCAACCGCGCAGCAGACTTCGCAATGGTGTTATTCACAGCGGAGGGCGAGGTGAAGTGGATCCAGCAGTGGGGAGCAGCCTACGGCGTCCCGGTTGCAGGTATGGGCATCGCGATGAAGGGCTCAGCCCTAGCGCCCTACCTCGCCAGCGGGGACATCTTCGGCTTAGCAGTCGGAGTGAGAGGGGCAGCCGAGCTGGAGGCGCTCGCCGGTATGCCCGCCGCAGCCACGAAAACAATGGATGCCATTAGCTCCACGCACCTACTCTTCGTGATACTGATCATCCTAGCTAACCTGCCAGTAATATACAGCAAGATAAAGGGAGGAAACTGAAATGGCGTACCCGACTGAGATATGGGGGCTACTCGGGCTGTGGGTGGGCGCTGTTCTCACAGTAGCCATCTACAGCTACATGCTGTACAAAGAAAACCCACTCTACAGGCTGGCTGAACACATCTACATCGGCATCGCCTTTGCAATTACAGCCATTGTCGCGGTTCAGAACACGAACAGGATCGCGATAACCCCGCTACTGAAAGGACAGTACATGTTCATCATACCCATACTCCTTGGCCTAGGTATGTACACCGTCTTCGTAGAAAAGTATAGGTGGATATCAAGGTACTCGATCGCTACCCTTGTAGGGGTGATGCTGGGCGTAGTGACCAGCGGCACCTTGGTGCCTAACCTCATCAACCAGATAAACTCCACCATCACCGCACCGTCAGGCTCGTCTACGATGGATTGGCTGAACTTCCTCTACGTAGGAATCGGCACAATATGCGCTCTATCCTACTTCCTATTCACGAGAGAACACACGGGCGTACTAGCACCCACGGCTAGACTAGGGCGGCTCATCATAATGGTTGGCCTAGGCGTGATGTTCGGCAACACCGTGCTTTTCAGGATGTCTATGCTCTCAGGCAGAATCGAGTATCTACTCCAAGTACTAAAGATACTGCCAATGTAGAATGAATTCCCCTTTTTTTTAATGGAGGCATCCCCATAATATGCTTAACTCGTGCTGAGGGATCGCCAGAAACCTACCTCAGGGTATGGTACGCTGGAACGCACTTACCCCCACGACGGGGGGAAGGCCTTCATGGCGAGAGGTGGAAATCTAGGTGAAAGCCAAGCCCCCTTTCCCCGTAGACGTTATGTGTCTAGCCTGCCACAGGCTGGCTTGCTTCAGGTATTCTACCCGCCGTTTTGAAGGAATGTACAGTTGGAGGAATCATATTGTTGACGGATGAAGAAATCGATAAAATCGCTGAAAAAGTGTTGAAGAAACTAGTGATAAATGGAATGGAGTATGGGCCACTGGCCCATATGCACGCGGCCACCCAGATGATGGTAGACGACGTTCTATGGTACCATAGAGTCGGCGGCATCGCATGTATCGACAAGGTTACCTTAACGGGCCCGCCTTCTCAGTACCAGCCCAGCTCAACGGCTCAGGGGGCAGGTAACCGAGTCACATTTGCGGCATACACGTTTGTCCCAAGAAGCCTTAAGGACGGAGAGAAAAGCCCGCTCATCGTCTTACCTCACGGGGGCGTACACTCTAACTTTAGCTCAATGGCTTCAAACGTAATAAGAGAGCTCGTCGAACAAGGATACGTTGTGGTGGCGCCAGAGTATCGGGGCAGCACCGGGTACGGTAAAGAATTCTATGAGTTAATCGACTACGGCGGACTAGAGTCGGAGGACACCTACGAGTCCAGGAACTTCATGGTTGACAACTGTGACAGCGTAGACTCAGAGAGGGTGGGTATAATGGGGTGGAGCCACGGCGGGATGCACACCCTGTTCAACATATTCAACCACCCCGAGGACTACCAGGCGGCTCACGCGTCTGTGCCTGTAAGCGACGTCGTGGCCAGGATGGGCTACAAGTCGCAGGGCTACAGAGACCTGTTCGAGGCGGGGTACCACGTCGGTAAGAGCGCGAACGATGACTACGCTAACTATAAGCGGAGGTCTCCTGCCTGGAATGTCCCAGAGTACAAGCCGGGTGTACACCCCCCTCTGCTTGTTCACTCCACAGAGAATGACCAGGACGTCAATGTGTTAGAGGTGGAACACATGGTAAAATCGCTGAAATCCATGAACTGGGTCTTTGACCACAAGATCTACCCGCCTACGCCTGGGGCCCACGGCTTCAGCAGACTCGATGACAGGTTCTCGAAAGGGGTCCGCGGCGAGATATACGAGTTCCTGGCTAAACACCTTGATCCCCCAGGGGAGAACCCTGTGAAACGATACATAGGCACGCCAAACCCTCTTACCCCCTAATTTTTTTCGGTAAACTGCTAGCCTTTTTTCTTGAAGTGGAAGATGTAGGTAAACTCCCTCTTATCCTCGGGAAGAATATGCTTTAGCACGCTGGTGACCTGCTCCTTGCTCGCCCCGCTGGCGATGACGATTCCCTCGATGACAGCGAACCAGGCGTCGTTGGCCCCCAAACCGTGGAGCTGTTTCCTTATTTTTCTGGAGTGGACCTCGCCCATCTGTCTATAGTAGAGCTTCATGTTGGCGGGGTCCTTGTTAACCAGCTCCTCGATCTCTTCCTCGTATCTCAGCCGGGTGCCGTTGTTTTTCAAGTAGAATTTCAGCAGCTCAGCGTCGGATTTCTTCTCGTCCCCTGTCCAGGGTAGTGACGTTACGACGCCGAACCTGTGTTTGGCTTCCCTGTACTCTTCGTTCAGATCATCCCGGATTCCTTTGCCGAATATGACGTTGTAGGGGGTGACGAACCCGTCGTAGACGATCTGGTCTTTGAAGGGGAGAAGGACTGCCTCAAGCCGCACCGGGAGGCCGGGGCCCAGAATCTCGTCCAGGGTTTCGGACAGCGCAAGGACCCCGTAGGCGTGGGCAGGTGACTGTTCATCCAGGAATATGGCGTATTTCTTTAGGTACCGGAGTATGTAGAAGGTCCCTTTGACATGGTTTCTCCACTCTGAGACGGCTTTAAGCTCCTCCGAGTTGAGTCTTGAGGGGTTCTCTGCGATGAAGTCGTCGATGAGGCTGGGTTGGCTGTACAGCGCGTCTCTTACCTTCATCAGTTCCTTGATGCCTAGGTTGAGGAGCTGGTTGATTGTGGTGGCGTCCCTGTTCAGCTTTAGTCGCTGGTTGGTGTAGAGTAGCAGCGACTTATGCAGTTTTAGGAACTGTTTGAGGTCTTTTTGAGCTAGTTTCACGCTGTTTTCCCTTAGTCTTTCAGTATTGTTCGATAATATATGATGTCGTCTGTTAGGTGTGAAGGGTCGTGCTTACTGATGGTTTTCTCGGGGGATTATATTTTAGCCGTCGAGCTTGAGCTATTCATGTTCGATGCTAGAACCTAGGTTTTTGAGTAGGGGCCTCGTGAATCAGAGGAAGAAGGCGGGCTAATGTATTTTAGACTAGGCGTTAAGAAAGTGTGCCAGTCACCATTCTGTGATTAAAGGAGTAACGGCGCACAGAGACGACCACAATTAACCATAAGACTTGAGTTACTGTGAGGTATTTTAGCTGTGAGGGAGTCGTGAATCTGGCAGGGTCTGGCGTGACTGCGTTAAAGGTTGATAAGAACAGGTTCTACGTCCTTAGAATAGGCAAGGACAACTGGGTTTATGCTTCAGAGGACGAGGTCATGAAGGATCTAGTGGAGAAAATAAGGCTCAACGATGATTTAGAGTCTGAGGATGTTCGGGTGATTAAGGTCACTATTTTGAAGCGTAACTGGAGGATACAGGAGGTTCCGTGGTCTAGAGCTATTCTCGACCTGATTCGTTTAAGTAAAGCTGGGAACGTTGAGTAGAGTCACCTTGCAGACGTGGACAAGGTTCAACCATGGAGTGGTTGCTTCAAGTTATTTCCCCTTTTCACGCGTTAATTTGTAGAGGTTTATAGGCGTATGAAAGATGTTCTATAGATTCGTAGCTGGTATGTCCGCTGGTAACATGATCCCTCTGACTTGTGTTTGACTGGGCGGATCCAGGTTGCTGGTTTCTCAAGCCGATTTCCCCTTAAAAATAGGGGCGATTAGTTCAGATAGAAATCTTTGCCTCCATGCCCTCTCTGACCACTCATCACGGTTTTTTCTCGAGACGAGTTAACATAAAATTTTGAAGCCCAGTTTCAGGTATAGGCTGTACCAGCTGAGGGCCTCAATAAAAAATCAATTTTAAATTATGGAAAATCAAGGAAGGCAATGCTTCTGTTTGGATTGTATACCAAAGTGACATCTTGTTCAGTAAGCCAATTCAAACCAACTA
This sequence comes from Candidatus Bathyarchaeota archaeon RBG_13_60_20, assembly GCA_001775965.1. Classification (GTDB taxonomy): domain Archaea; phylum Thermoproteota; class Bathyarchaeia; order TCS64; family TCS64; genus RBG-16-57-9. The sequence continues at coordinate 31,310 of MEZG01000082.1, forward strand.
TACTGGGTATATGCTGAGTATCTCTCATTGTTTGTTTATTTACCTTCGTGGGGGTCAACAACTGCACAGTATCAGTCGTAACATGATAGTGTTCATCCTTATCGTCTGTAAGTGTTAGAGTAGCCTTGTCTAAAGGAAATTTTTTAAACAAAAACCCTGCTAGTTGAACCGTTTTCGCTTTTTGCCTCGCATATCGTTTTAGAGGAATTCTAAATCTAATCCCATCTCTTGGCGCAAGAACTGTGAATGGGCTGCCTGTGTCTACAAGTAATTGAATTTGGCCGGCAATCGTCCCTAAACGTATGAATGCTGGAAGAAAAATGAATTTTTCTTCCGAAGCAAACTTTCTCACCTGTAAAGGGACTCGGAACATTCGATTTCACTTTATAGGATAAACGCTGCGTCCTTTGGGGGAACCACTTCTATTACCAAGAATGCGGGGTCTTCATTACGTTCTTCTAGCAAAGCCAGCATTTCTTCGTAATCCTCTGTTTCTAGGATTACTTCTTCGTTTTTTATAACGACTACTTTGTTTCCAGAATTCTGGATTTTTTCGTAGTTTTCCGTTAGCCATTTGCTATCTCGAGCAAGTGATCTAACCATTTCGGTTTCCACAGTAATCCAATTATCTCATTATGGGCGAGATATATATATTTTCATGTTTGTTTAATCGTGGACACTCGTCCCTATCATTGAACTAGAATATTTAGTGCTCGACCACTTACATATATTAGACCTTAGTCTTTATTGGGGTTTTCTGGCCGTAGAACGGTTCTTTTATTAATATTAGGGAGAAATTTTACTCGGTAGCCCACATCCATGATGAATTACGACCGGTTATCCCGAAAACCCCTGGATTTCAAGTCCTTCAGAGGCCTAGAGGTACCTGAGTTCGACGCCCTATTCTTCAAAATACAGGAATCCTACCCCAAGTACGAGGAGAAACGCCTCCACCGGGAGGACAGGAAAAGAAGGATCGGTGCAAGCCACCCCTTCAAACTACCCCTAAGAGACAGACTCCTCATGCTGCTCATGTACCACCGACTCTACACCACCTCCACCCTGCTGGGCTTCCTCACCTCCCCTACTTTTTTTGGGCGTCAGTCGCCTACAGCGGTGTGCCATGTGTGCTGAATGGAGCTGTGACATTGCGTGGATTGGACGGCGTTTTTGCGTAGATTCGTCGCGGATCAGACGGTGTTTCTCGTGCCGTTTGGCGGATCGAGGGCTTTCATGGTTTTTCGCTGTGACCCTCTCTCGTTTCTCTGCAGGCGCCATTAACTGCAACACTGTTGTCTGATCCCATTTGGTCAGGGGAGCCGCATTAGGAGTGGCGGCGATGATTAGGCCGTTCTTGAGGTGATTCCATCGAAGTCTGTGTCGAAGCTGGCTATCCGTTCTATTCTCATGGTTTCCATGGTTGCGAGGGACGCGCAGTCGGTGAAGCTCAGGCCCCTCTGGGAGTGCCTCGTGAAGAGGGTCCAGGCCCTGGCGAATGTCTCATCGTCGATGTTCACCATCTCCATGAAGGGGGGCGTGCCCTGGCCGAGGATGAACCTGCCCAGGGAGACGGCGAGGTCGGGTCTGCCTGTGCGGGTGAGGGCCACTGTGACGGCCTCGTCGAAGACGTAGTCGGTGGTGTAGGCGGGGCCCATCTCGCCTCCCGCGATGGATTTGACGAGCCTGGTGGCGGCGTCGTGGTTCAGGTCCCGGGTGTTGTGGAAGGCTACGAGGACGCCCGTGTCCACGAGGACGGTCAGGGGCGGGTGTCCTCCGCGGTTGCTCTGCGTCCGTAGAGGGTCTGGTCTATTTCCTCCTCCCGTGTCTCGGTGCCCCAGTCCGCGGGGGTGGCCAGGAGGGCTTCCAGCTGGCTCATGGTGAGGGGCCTGGCCTGCGTGGTGGCCTCCAGTATCTGGTCGATGTTGTCCGCGGAGAGCCTTATTATGGTGTCCAGGAGTCGTTGCTGGGGTATCTTGGCGCCTGTGGCTAGGGTGATCCTGGCTTGGAGTTTTTCGAGGGTCCTTTTGGCGTCCTCGCTGAGCTTAATAGATGTGCTCATAGGTGCTGGTGGAATTTTCTACTTATTATACTTTTCTACTTTATAGGTGGCGTTTAGCTGGGTTCTGATGGGTTGAGTGGGTCTGCCTTGTACTCGTGGTTGGGTGGTATGGCTTAGTATTGTTGGAGTCTTTTTTCGTAGATCTGGTGGTCTGGGTTTGTGGTGGAAGCCTTTCTGGTTGTGGAAGTGGGCGTGCTTGGCGCCCTGCAACGGCGTCTAGCCTCTACTCATTTTCGGTTATAACGGCTAGCTTGTTATAAGGCGGAAAAAATTTTCCATCTTCTGACTCGTGCTTTCTCTACGATCCTTCACCCCCATTTTTAGGGGGCGCCTTTTGCTTCACCACGTAGTTCTCTATACGTTTGTCTCCGCTGATCCGTGGGGGCGCGGTCCACGGATCCCATTTTAGGGGTGTTTTCCTTCCTGCATTTGGTGCCCCCTACCTTTTTTCACATGAATCTCTGTTTTCACTTGTTGACCAAGATTTGGCAGGGGGTGTGGCGGGGTTGGGCCGGGCTCACTCTCTCTGTCTTAGGATCTGGTCGATGCGCGCGCAGGCGGATCAAAAATTTGGAGGATTTTTTGACTTAAGCGGTCAGCGACGCTGTGTCCGCTGTCTGTATCGCTGCTTTTCTGGCTGCCTCGGCGAGTTGTCTGTCATCTGTTATCAGCGGAGCCTTCAATGATAATGCGGCTGCTAGGTACGCTGCGTCGTAGTAAGTTAAGCCGTATTTGAGGCATGTTCTGAAGATCTCCCTCATGGCTTCAATGCTGGACTGGTCTACGAGTTTCATGTAGCCGAGGCACGTGTGAATATGATCCAGCGTCGACTCCGCTTTCTCGGGGGACATGTCGTGGTAGACTTGGACGCTGGTTCTCAACGCGTTTCCCACCTCGTAGCTTACAAGGGGGACTGTGAGGGCTTCCCTCAACGTGTTGGCCGCTTCCGCGCCGCGTCTCTTGATCAGTAGAAGCAGGCTGCTGGCGTCGATGACCATGGCGGTCATCGTGTGTCGCGGCTCCTTCGGATGGAGTCCACTATGTGTTCGTCGGGGACACTCTGCAGGTGTATGCTGGCCTCCGTTAGGGCTTTTCTCAGCTGTTCCTCTTCGATGCGTTTGACCTCCTTCTCTACGGCTTCCTGGATGAGTTTGCTGATGTTTACGTCGTGTTCCTGGAGGACCCTCTTGTGTTCGGTTGGCACCTTGCCGGAAACCGTTTCCGTCTGACCCAATTAGTATACCAAATTAGTCATACCTTTATGGTGTTAATAGGTCTTACTGATTGTATCGCGTAGTGCAAAGGATGGCAGGTTTCATTGGGTCATGAAAATCGCGGGCGTCTCCTATCCGGTACCTTTCAGTGGTTCCATTTTCGGTGAGGTGTTCTACGGCTGCGTTGGGGCTCTCGACGAGGACTGTCATGTAAAATGCCTTTTAGTTACCTGTGGGCTTACTTTTAGATAAGATTGACGGCGGAGCACTCCGAGCCATTCTTTGCGCTCGCCTTCTGTTTTTATCCTCTGATTGAAGGTATTCCGCTTATCTCTTTAGCCATCCTAACCAACACTGATGTGTTATAATCATCGTATTCTCTTACTCGCCTTGATATCCGTCCAGTTAATTCCTCGTTTTGCGCTTCCATTCTACCAAGGAGCCTTCGACCTTCCTCAGTAAGCTCATAGTCATACCGATAAGACCTATAAAGAGTAGGAGTAACAGTCTCCCTGATCAGCCTCATACCAACAAGCGAGTTAATAGAGTCGGAAAGGTCATCCGAAAAAGGACCATAATAATAAGGCTTAAAACTAAAAGAAAAGGGGATACCATCCGCGTACTGTAACAAACAAACCAGCTTCTGAATCCTCGTTCTCCCCTCTATCCTTATTCCTCTCTCAGCGCTAAAAACCGCGAGCAATAGGGCAAGATCAAGATTCTCCGCCATACTAAATCCCTTCAACTACTTCTTTTAGTGTATTAAGTATATTATCCTCATCGACCAAAGGAAGATTTAAATGATTATAAATTTATCCGTAAAATGACCTTTTTTATAATAGGTTAGAAGTGGGGACTGAACACAAATTTACGGGTAAAAGGCGGGTAGTAAATAAGTATCCGACATGGGAATGCCTGTGCCTGGGTACACCCTTCGTCTGCAAATTGCAAGGTTTTATGAGTCATGTGATTTCTGTGATGATTGTGATTTTAAAGACTTGCTGTTTTTCGACGGTATTCCTCCTTCAATTATAGATTTGCCTTCTTCAGCGTCGCCGTAATAGGTTAGTGAGGTCAACCTATGTGGATATTACGCGTAGGTTTATGTAAAATATTTAATAGTGATTTATTCAGCAGGATGGATCGTGATGGTGTCAGTGAGCTTTGAAGTATATACAGATAATTTGTTGAGCATCGAATTTATGGTCGAATATAGTTAAAGTTTCAGTTTATTAATGAAACTATCCTTGAACCTTATTTTTTCCATGTCCTTTAAGTCATCATATATTCTTTTTAAGTTCTTAATCTCGATGTTTTCTCTTATCTCAGTATAATAACGCTCATATTTTTCAGGAATATTTTTAGAAGGCATGTAGTTCATGGGACCCACCCATATTGATTCCGTGACATATGGTTCTAGTTCGTTGATGAGGTTGATTGGGTTTTTGTCTAGGAAGGGTTCAACTGAAACGCTTGTTTTATAGCTTTCCTTGAATGCGAGGATTAGCGATTCTTTTCTTTCTTCGTATATTGGTGCGTTGGGTTCCCAAAACGAGAGAAGCCCATCATTGTTTGATGTTATGGTGAATCTGAATTGGATTTGATCTTGGTATTCTGATAATTGGTTTATGATCTCCTCGGTTACATGGTGATTGGGTTTTGAGGTTACTAGCACTTCGTTATCTGCTTGTAGTAATTTTGTTAATACTGTGAAACATGCTTCAATTATTTTA
>MEZG01000083.1 GCA_001775965.1 Candidatus Bathyarchaeota archaeon RBG_13_60_20
AACGCGGCCGGCGACAGGGCTGGATCCAACTACCAGATATGGGGCTACGGTGACATCGGCTCAGGACTCAAGAACGTGGTGTACGGCATGTACGACGCCATCGCTGACGGCGTCAGCTGGAACGTCGAGTACCTAGGATTCGTACCCACACCAAGGTAAAACAATAGCACAATAACAACACCCTTTTTTTTCTCCTTTTCTAATCAAGGCATTAGGTGCATCCATCTTTCCGTTGGGCGGCAGCTCGATGGATTCCCGTACGACTAAAGTATGCCTGGCCGGATGGTATTCGAACATGGTGCGTTATCCAGCAGCTTTTACGCGTTCAACTGGGGAAAGTTTGAAAAATTTAATAAACTGTCTCTGCGCGCTATATGGTTAGTTGATGCCGACATGTCGGAAATACTGGTAATCGATGACGTTTACAAATACTTCGGCAAGTTCGCGGCGAACGACGGCGTAAGCTTCAACCTCAAGGAGGGTGGCATATACCTTCTGGTGGGTCCCAACGGATGCGGCAAGTCCACGCTGATAAACTGCATCACGGGGATATTCGCCCCTGAGAAGGGTCACATATACTACAGGGACGCTGACATCACTGGCGAGGAGATGTTCAAGATCGCTCGAAGGGGGCTTGTGCGTACGTTCCAGATCGCTTCGCCGTTCCTCAGGCTCACGACCCTTGAGAACATGCTGGTCGCGTTGCCCGAGAATGCTGGCGAGAATATTGCCCTGTCGCTGTTCAAGCCTACATGGATCGACAGCGAGGTGAGCGCCGTTAGGAGGGCCTCCGAGCTTCTCAAGGTGCTGGGTCTTAAGCATGTGTGGAACAAGCCTGCTAACACCCTGAGCGGCGGCGAGCTGAAACTGCTGGAGATCGGACGCGCCCTGATGTCTGGGGCCGAGACCATTCTGTTGGACGAGCCCGTGGGCAGCATCGACCCTGTGCTGTGCCACCAGATATTCAGCCACGTGCTGAGGCTCAGGGACGAGCTGGGCATCACGTTCCTGGTCATCGAGCACAGGCTCGAGGTAGCGGCCCAGTACGCGGACCACGTGTTCGCCATGGACAGAGGCAAGCTGGTCGTCGAGGGCACCGCTGAGGAGGTCTTTGAGGACGAGCGGGTGATAAAGGCGTACCTGGGTGAGTAAGATGAGCGGCAAATACATTCTTGAGACGAAGGGCCTGAACGTAGGGTACGGCCCCATCCACGTGATCTACGACCTTGACTTCAAGGTTCCTGACGGGGAGGTCACAATCATCGTGGGCCCCAACGGCGTGGGTAAGACGACGCTCCTGAAGGCCATCATGGGCCTATGCACCGTGTACAGCGGCGAGGTGGTGTTCGGGGGAAAGGTCATCAACAAGTTGCCCCCGTACGAACGGACCAAGATGGGCATCGGCTACATGCCCCAGGTGGGAAACATATTCAGCAGGCTCAGCGTGGCCGAGAACCTTAAGATGGCTGCGTACACCCAGACGAACGTGGCGGTCATCCAAGACAAGATGGAGTTCGTTTTCAACCTGTTCCCCAGGCTTAAGGACTTCATGCCCAGGTCTGCGGGCACCCTGAGCGGAGGCGAGCGCCAGATGCTGGCCGAGGGCATGGTGCTGATGAGGGACCCCAAGATCATGATGGTGGACGAGCCCACCGCGGGGCTAATGCCTAAGCTGGTGAACGACGTCATGAGGCAGCTGGAGAAGATGGCAGAGGACACGGGGCTCCCCATCGTGCTCGTGGAGCAACGCGCGAGGCGCGCCCTGGCAGTGGGCGACTGGAGCTACATGATGCGCGGCGGCAGGTTCACCTACGAGGGCAAGGCGGATGAGCTGCTTAACCACCCGCTGCTGAACGAGATGTACCTGGGCGCAGTCGAGGTCAGGGACCTGAAGACTGTGAGGGAGTAGCCTCTCCCCTTTTTTCTTTACTGTGGTTGTATCTTCCGCGGAAATTTACTTATCAATTTTAGCTGTTGTTGGTTGGGGTGGACCCCCTGTTCTGTATCACGGCTGGAATAATCGTTTAATGCGTTTCGCCCCTGTTCGTGTGATCTGTTTGGGGTCTTCCTTGTCGGTGGGTGACGAGGCTCGGGGTGGGGCAGGTTGAATTTGGGCGCCTTCATGCACGACCTGTTCTTAGCCTACGTGGAGGTGACCTCGTGTATCATACCGGCGGCCAGGTTCAAGGCCCTGGTGGGGCTCATGAGGGACACCCTCTATAAGGTGTCCAGGGTACCCGTGATGAGCCTCATAAAGATAAACGACCTTGATGGGACCCTGGACGCCTACTGCAGGTTCCTGGAGGAGGCGGGGGTGGCCGCGAAGGCGACGGCGGCCATGGAGGAGTACGGGCGGTTCAGGTTCAACCTCCGGGACTGCGTCTTCGGGAACAGCTGCAAGAGGCTGGTGACGGGGGGCTTCCTGTGCCCCTTCGCTGTGTACGCGGGGTTCCTGGCGGAGGAGTCCAGCGGGAGGCGGGTGGGCCTGGAGGCGTGCGAGAAGACCCTGGTGGGCTCCAGGACGCTGATCCTGATGAGCGGCAAGGGGCTTCCACCCCAGAAGATGAAGCTGCTGACGTAGCCGTAAGGGTATTACGCCGGGCCGCCCATCATTGTACGTGGACTTTTCAAGTGTTAGAGGAGACTTCCCCGCCCTGGCGGAGTGGACCTACCTTGACAACGCCTTCGTGGGGCTCATGCCCAGGCAGGTGAGGGAGGGGTACGATGAATACCTGGACCTCTGGTACAGGTTCATGCCGCCCGGCGACAGCACCATCCTCCAGGAGTGGGTGGCCAGGGCGTCCAGGGTCAGGGGCATGGTGGCAGGGTTCATCCACGTGAAGCCCGAGGAACTGGCGTACACCATGTGCACGGGCTCGGGGCTCAACATCGTCGTCAACGGGACCGGGTGGCGGAGGGGCGACAACGCGGTGTTCCCCGAGTGGGAGCACAACCCGCTGGACACCTATACCACCCGACGGCACGGGGTCGAGCCCAGGGTATGGAGGCCCCGCGGGGGTTCCTTCGAGATTGGCGACCTGGAGAGGCTCGTGGACGATAGGACGAGGCTGATTCAGGTGAGCCACGTGAGCTACGTCAACGGGTTCAGGCTGGACCTCGGGGAGGTGTCCAGGGTGGCACACGAGCACGGCGCAAAGGTGCTGGTGGACGCGACCCAGGCCGTGGGGGCCCTCAACGTTGACTACGTGGGCGACGGCGTGGACTACGTGGCCTTCGCCCCCTACAAGTACCTCATGGGGCCCTCGGGACTAGCCTTCCTCTACGTCAAGAGGGAGAACCTGGCCGGGTTGACCCCCGACAGGACGGGGTGGAAGAACCAGGTATGGGGCGGCGACAACCCGGAGGAGTCCTCCAGCGCGGAGTCGGCCGACAAGTTCGAATACGGGACCCTCCACTTCCAGGGCGTCTACGCCATGGAGCGGTCCATTGAATACCTTGAGCGGCTCGGCATACAGAGAATAGAGAAGCGGAACCTGTCCCTCGCCAGGCGCATCCACGATGGTTTAACCGAGAAGGGAAAGGAGGTCTGGACCCCGGAGCCCCGGTCCACCATAGTAAGCTACTTCCAGGAGGACGCCACCGGGCTGGCCGCGCTGCTCAAGGCCGAGAAGGTGAAGGTGACGGGCCGAAAGGCCCACGGCGACCACATACGGGTCTCCGTCCACTTCTACAACGACGAGGAGGACGTGGACCGGCTCCTGGGCATGATCCCCTAGGCTCTCTTCCGCATGAGCTTAACCCCAGCTAGAGCCGCCGCGATCACGGCGGCCCCGATTAAGGCCGCGTAGGGCACCATGCCCGCGCCCCACTGCTTCACGGCGATGCCAGACAGGGCCCAGACCAGGACCAGGTTGTATGCCACGTCGCCCCTCCAGCCAGACGTTGGCCAGGGACAGGGCTGCAGCGACGCCTATCACCAGCAGGGCCCAGTTCACCGCCGCTGACCCATAGCTGGGCCAACCCCACGAGACGAGGAGGGCCGTGACGTTGGCTATGGGCGCAACAGTGATCCAGCCCAGGTATACGCTGAAGAGCAGGTGGACGTAGAGCCTCACGTCCCTGCCGGGCTCGCCCCTGCCTATGTCCAGCCGCAGATAGACCATTATCAGGGTGCCCAGAAGCCCCATCATGACGAGGACGCTGGGGTGCGCAAGCCTTCAGTGCCACAGGAATATCCATGCCGAGTTGAGGACGCAGCTCAGGAAGAACAGCCAGCCGATCTCACCGATGAACCCGCTGTCCCTCTGGGCGGGCCGCGCCTGGTAGACTGTGAAGCCCAGGAGTATGAGGTAGATGACGCCCCAGATGCCAAACACGTAGCCGGCGGGGACGAAGAGGTTGGGGTAGCTGTCGCTGAGCTGGGCGGTGGTCACCCCGTTAAGGGGAAGGGCGTTGGCCAACGCGTTTACCGTTATAACCGCTACGAACCCGACGACGTTGGCTGCCTGAAGCGTCCTTCTATCCATGTTCCCCGTAGGGAGCCGAGGAAAATAACCCTGCCGGATTATCCGTGCAACAACCGTTAAAACTTGCACGTATGTTTAACAAAAACATTAAAGCATGGGTTGACGCCAAGCATAACATGACTCCCCAGAGCACACCCGACGGCATCGCCATCCTCGACTTCGGGGGCCAGTACTGCCACCTCATAGCCCGCAGGGTCCGGGAGATGAACGTCTACACCGAGATACTACCCAGCGACGCCAAGGCCGACGAGATCAGGGCCCTGGGCGCCGTGATGAACGTCAAGGGCATAATATTCTCCGGGAGCCCCAGCAGCGTAAAGGCCCGGGGCGCGCTGACCCTGGACCCCGCCATACTGGAGCTGGGCGTCCCGGTGCTAGGCCTGTGCTACGGGCTCCAGCTCCTCGCAGACATGCACGGGGGCGAGCTGGTGAAGGCCAGGGAGTACGGCGTCACCGAGGCCTACATTGACGAGCCCGTCGGGGTATTAGAGGGCCTGGAGGCTTGCGAGCAGGTCTGGATGAGCCACGGCGACACGGTGTCCCGGGCACCCCACGGGTTCGAGGTGCTCGCCCATACGGACAGGGCTCCCGTGGCGGCCATGCGGCATGCCTTGAAGCCCATCTATGGGCTCCAGTGGCACCCCGAGGTGGTCCACACGGAGCATGGGGCCGAGATGCTAAGGAACTTCGTCTTCAACGTCTGCGGGTGTCAGCCCAACTGGCGTCCCCTGGATAAGGTGGAGGAGGCCATCAAGGATATCGGGTCCAGGGTGGGCGGCGGCAAGGCGATCATCGCCCTCAGCGGTGGCGTGGACAGCAGCGTTGCCGCGGCCCTGGCCGGGATGGCCCTGGGGAGAAGGCTCGTAGCCGTCCACGTTGATAACGGGTTCATGAGGATGAACGAGTCCGAGGGCGTCGAGGAGGCGTTCAGGGGTAGGGGCGTCAACCTCGTCGTGGTCCGCGCGAGGGACCGCTTCATGGGGAGGCTCCTCGGGGTCACGGACCCGGAGGAGAAGCGCAGGATCATAGGCGAGGAGTTCATACGGGTCTTCGAGGACGAGGCCCGGAAGGTGGGCGCTGAGTACCTCATCCAGGGCACCATCTACCCGGACAGGATCGAGTCCGGCATAACACGCAACAGCGACACCATCAAGACCCACCACAACGTGGGGGGCCTCCCCCTCAAGATGGAGTTCAGGGCCGTCGTTGACCCCCTCCAGGACCTCTACAAGGACGAGGTCAGGGCCCTCGGGGAGCGGCTGGGGCTGCCCCGTGAGCTGGTGTGGAGGCAGCCCTTCCCGGGCCCCGGCCTCGCCGTCCGAGTCATGGGCTCCGTGACTGAGGAGAAGCTGGAGGTGCTCAGACGGGCGGACGCGATAGTTGTGGAGGAGGTGGAGAGGCACCCGTTCAAGGACAGGCTTTGGCAGTACTTCGCCGTCCTGACAGACACCAAGAGCACGGGCGTCAAGGGCGACGAGCGCGCCTACGGCTGGACGGTGGCGGTCCGGATGGTGGAGAGCGTGGACGCCATGACCGCCAGCTTCAGCAAGGCGCCGTGGGAGGTTCTGGAGCGCATCAGCAGCAGGATCGGCAACGAGATACCCGGCGTGACCCGCGTCGTCTACGACGTAACCCATAAACCCCCCAGCACAATAGAGTGGGAGTAGATGACCTACACCTACCCGGAGGGGGGCCCCGCCGCCGACCTCCTCGTCGAGGCTACCGGGGCGACCCTTGGGGAAGCCTTCGCCAATCTGGCTCTAGGCATGTTCAATGCTATCACCCCCCTGGACGGGATCGCTGAGGAGGAGGAGTTCGTGGTGGAGGCCGATGGCGACGACTTGGAGAGCCTCCTCTTCAACCTCATGGACGAGTTCCTGTACCTGAACGACGTGGAGTACCTGGTGCCTAGGAGGATCGAGATGACGGTGGATGAGAGGAGCTTCCACGCCGAGGCCATGTGCGCTGGGGAGAGGTTCAGCAGGGACACCCACGAGACGGGCATCGCCGTGAAGGCCGTCACCTACCACATGATGAGCATACTGCGCGAGGGCGAAGGGTGGCGCGTAAGGATGGTCTTCGACACCTAGGCCTTCTCGTCGCCTGCCAGCCGCCCCCTGACCATGGAGGCCGCTATCCCGGGTATGCACACCACGAAGAATATGGTGAACGTGGTCTTGACGCTGGACAGCAGCAGCGGGTACAGCTCTGGCACTACCTGGCTGCCCCCCAGGTTGATGGCGAACAGGGTCATGGCCACCCCTGTGCTCAGCATCTGGCCGGTCAGCCTCATGGTGCCCACAGTGGAGGAGGCCACCCCGTAGAACCTCCGCTCCACGGACCCCATTATGGCGTTGGTGTTGGGCGAGGTGAAGAGGGACAGGCCGAGGCCCAGCAGGGCGAGGCTGCCAGCCACGTATGTGAGGGGTGTCGCCTCTCCCAGGAACATGAAGGGTAGCAGGGAGAGCGTTGTGACCGCCATCCCCACGGAGGCTATCTTGTATGGCTCCACCCTGTCGCTGAGCCTCCCGGCCAGCGGGGAGATGATGGCCTGGGTGATGGGGGACGCCATCATCACGATGCCGGCCTGCTGGGCATCCAGGGCCTTAATGTACTGGAGGTATAAGCTGAGGAGGAGAGTCACCGCGTAGGTGGCGCTGAAGTTAATGAAGGCCGCCAGGTTGCTAAAGCTGAAGGCCCTGTTGCTCAGGAACAGGTTCACGTCCAGGATGGGGTTCTCAACGCGCGTCTCGTAGTAGATGAAGGCGCAGAGGAGGACCAGGCCCCCTAGAATGAAGGGGTATGCAGCCGTGTTGGGGAGCATGGACATCCCGTACATCAGCGCCAGGAGCATCAGGCTGTACATGGCCGAGCCCCCGATGTCGAAGCTCCTGCTCGCCCCCTC
>MEZG01000084.1:0-4889 GCA_001775965.1 Candidatus Bathyarchaeota archaeon RBG_13_60_20
CCTTAGCATCCCCTGCCTGGGGCTGATCTCGTTGCGCGCCACCTTGCCGACCTGGGCCAGGGCGAAGGGCAGCCTCTCACGGGCGTGGCTGAAGGCCCAGCGGTAGTTCATGAACATGGCCTGGGCGGTCTCAGGCCTGAGGTAGCCGGTCTCGCCGCCCATTGCCCCTATCTCGGTCTTGAACATGGTGAGGATGAGGGTGGGCTCCTTGAGCTCGCCTCCGCACTCGGGGCACCTGACCTTGTGCTCGGCCATGAGCCTCTTTATGGCGTCGCCGCCCATGGCCTCCACGTTCTCCAGGCCCGTCTTGTCCTGGATGAGGTGGTCGGCCCTGAACGCTTTACCGCACTTGGTGCACTGGGCCGTGTACTCCTTAAAGTTGTCCAGGTGGCCGCTGGCCCTGAAGACGCGCTCAGGGTTGATGAGGGGGTCATCGATCTCCAGGAAGCCCTGCTTCCTGACGAAGAATTCCTTCCACGCGGCCTCAATGTTCCGCTTGAGCTTGGTGCCCAGGTCGCCGTATGTGACGAAGCCGCTTAGACCCCCGTATATGTCAAAGCTGGGCCAGTAGAAGCCGCGCCGCTTGGCGATCTCGGTTACGGTATCGTAGAGCGTCTGCTGGGGCAACCCTTATCAGAGCGATGAAGGGGGCTACGCATTATAAAAAGGTGGGGCTACTCCACCATGGGCCTGAACTTGTACCCGTACATGATTATGCCCGAGGGGCCGTCCTCCCTCACCTTGCGGAACACGGCCTCGACGCGCATCCCCGCCTTGACATCGGCGGGGTCCACGTCTACCACCTGGCTGAGGAGACGCATCCCGTCGTCCAGCTCCACGAGGGCCACAACGTAGGGCGCGTACTTCTCGTAGCCCAGGGGCGGGCTCCTAATGACCGTCCAGGTGACCACCTCGCCAGCCTCTACCAGCTTGATGTCCTCAAACTCGGTGCCGCCGCAGGTGCAGACCGGCTGGGCCGGGAAGTACCTGGCGCCGCAAGCTACGCACTTCCGGCCCATGAGCCTGTACCGAGGCACCTCGTTCCTCCAGTACCGCGGGACGCTCATACGCCGAACCTCCTCAGGATGTTGACCGCGGAGACCGAGGCCATACCCCCCATGCTCTGTGCTAGGCCAACCTCGGCGCCTGGCACCTGGTGGTCGCCCGCGGCACCCCTGAGCTGGAGAGCCACCTCGGCCACCTGATATAGGCCCGTGGCACCCAGGGGGTGGCCCCTGGCCTTTAAGCCGCCGAAGGTGTTGGTCGGGATCTTCCCGTCCTTGTCTGTGGCGTTTCCAGCGACCAGCTTGGTTGCCTCGCCCCATCCGGCGAGGCCCAGGGCCTCCAAGCTGAGGATGCCGTTGATGGTGAAGTCATCGTGGACCTCGGCTAGGTCGATGTCATCCGGCTTCACACCAGCCATGCTGTACGCCTTCTCGGCCGCCCTACGCACCGACTCGAAGATGAGGGGATCCCTCCTAATGGCGAGGCTGCAGCAATCCGTCGCCACGGCCGAACCGACCACCTCGACCCCAGAGTCGGCGGCCGGCACTAGGACCATGGCCGCGGCGCCGTCGCCAACGCCGCTGCACTCCATCATGTGGATGGGGTCAGCCTCCATTGGGCTGTCCATAGCGCGGTCGATGCTCATCCTGAAGGGGTACTGGGCGTGCTTGCAGCCCACCGAGTGGTCGTGGCCCTTAACCGCCATCATACCCACCTGGGCAGGCTCCGCGTACAGGTCAAGATAGAGCCTGTGGAGCATGGCGCTGAGCCCCGCCTGGGTGACCCCCGTGTAGGCCGTGTACTCCTGCTCCTCTGACATGACGAGGGCAGTGGTCGCTGCCTCGGGCAGTACGTCGCTCATCTTCTCGGCGCCGCCCACCAGGACGCATTCGCTGTAGCCGGAGGCCACGGCCTTTACAGCCTCGTGAAAGGCGACGCCGCCGCTCGCCGCGCCGGCCTCCACCCTCACGGCAGGGAGCCCGGGCCTGCCCAGGGAATCGGTCACAAGGGCCCCCATGTTTATCTGGTCCTGCATGAAGGAGCCGCTCATGTTGGCCACGTAGACGCTGTCCACCTTGTCGGTCCCCGCGTCCTTCAACGCCTTGAGCGCTGCTTCCGCAAAGAGGCTCTGGAGGCTCCTATCCCAGTACTCCTTGACCGGAATGAGGCCGACTCCCGCTACCGCTACGCGCCTCACTGTATAATCTGCCCCCTGTGCCGCAGGTACGTGGCGTAGTCCACGTTCCTCTTTCGGTCGATGAAGCCCTTCAGGTTGGGCCCGCCCCGCTTGTCCCTCAGGGCATCCTGCGCCGTGAAGATGAATGCGTCGCTGCCGCTCCCAGACCCATAGCTCACCATGAATATCCTGTCGCCCGGCTCGGCCACGTCCAGCGTCGCGGCCAGCCCCATGGGACTGCTCCCCGCGTAAGTGTTCCCCACCTTTCCGACGACGAGGCCCGGGTTGATCTGGTCTACGCTGAACCCCAGGCTTCTAGCCACTGTTATGGGAAACTTGGTGTTAGGCTGGTGGAACACGGCGTATTTAAACTCCTCAGGCCCGTAGCCTGTCTCCTTGAGCAGCCCCTTTGTGGCGCCCGTTATGTGCTTGAAGTATGCGGGCTCCCCCGTAAACCTGTTGCCGTGCCTGGGGTACATCTCCTTGGCGCGCCTCCAGAAGTCAGGTGTGTCCGTCACGTAGCTGTAGGACGCCTCTAGGTAGGCCACCGTCTCAGCGCTCCGCTCGGCGAAGATGTAGGCGGCGCCGCCGCACGCCGCCGTATACTCCAGAGCGTCCGCGGGCCTCCCCTGAGCCGTGTCGGCGCCGATGGCCATGGCGTACCTCTGCATCCCGCTGCCCACCAAGCCGATGCAGGTCTGCATGGCCTCGGTCCCGGCCTTGCACGCGAACTCGTAGTCGGCCGTGGACACGCTGGGAGTTGCTCCTATGGCCTCTGCGACGATGGTGCCACTGGGTTTTACGGCGTAGGGCTTGCTCTCGGTGCCCACGTAGACGGCCCCGATCAGGGAGGGGTCGATGCGGGCGCGTCTCACCGCCTGCTTGGCGCACTCCACGGAGATGGTGACCGTGTCTTCGTCCAGGGCCACCACGCTCTTCTCCTCCACGGGTGCCCCGGATGTGCCCCACATCCTGTTGATCTCGGCCGCGTTCAAACGGTACATGGGCACGTAGGCCCCGTAGCCCACTATGCCTACCTGTCTCAGCGTCTTCAATGCAACCACTGTGAATGTTGGTGAACATCATGCGGGCTGGGTATTTAAAAACCTCGACATGGATCGTAGGGTGGTTCGACAGGAGACGTTAGCCCAGGTAGACGTCCTTGATGGCCCGAAGTGACTTTAGGGTCGCCTTGAGGCTATAGGGGGGTTCGAACCTATGCACGCATGACGCCCAGTCGTCCCCCACTGTCTCGATCTCCTCGAGGCCTGTAGGGCCTGCGCCCTGTCTGGCCGCCTCTGCTATGTGGAGCACATCGGAAGGGTCGTAGCCCATTATGCGACTGCAAATAGAGTCCACGGCCACCACGTTCCTACCGGCCACCACTATGTCCAGGCACACCGGGTTGCCCACGATGGGTCCATTGCCCTCCATGCATGTGAGGCCGTCCACGATGACGAGGTCGCACCTCACCGTCTTGGCTAGGTACGGGAGTATGGCGTCCAGCCTCTTGTGGTACCTGCTCTTCTGGGCTTGCTGGAATATGCCGTAAAGGTTCTTGACGCCCAGTGTTAGTATGGTGTGGGCGCATGTCTTCATCTTGGGTAGGTTCACAAGGTAGTCGGCGTCTAGCACGGCGCGGGGTATACTCAGGGTGGCACCCGCCACTTGGTGCTCCTCGTAGTCTCCGTGGCTGAGGTTCATGAAGGGGACATCCCACTCGTCCAAGAGTGCCATGAGGCCGGAGCCCTTGACCCGGCTCTCGGCTGTGCCTGCTATGTTGTTGGACTCAACCACCGTGGCCCGGCAGCCTTCCTCCCTGATGAGGTCGATGACTGACTTGATGACCCTGAAGTCGGTGAGCACCATGCCGCCAGGGTTCTTGGCGTTGCACACGTTGGGCTTGACGAGCACGTGCTCGCTGCCCTTAAGCCCTGTGCCGCCCAGCAGCTCGACGCTTCTGCGCACCGCGGCCTCCACGTTGGCTCCGGACCTGACCACCGACACTCTCTCCATGTTCACCGGCTCCTAGGGGTCTCCTTGAGCATCCCGGAGACCTTCTCCATAATCCCTAGCATGGCCGCCTCATCCCCGACTGTGATCAGAGGCTCCTCTGCGCCCGCGACGAGTGCGGCGAAATGCTTGTACTGGCCCTGGAAGCTGGGGTGCCTGAACCTGACCAGGTCAAGGTACCAGTCCACGCCCCTCTCACTGATGGTCTCCCTGCGGCCGCCCTTCTCCACGGCCACGGTATAGGGACCCATCATAAGGTCGGTCTCCATACTGCCCTCCGCGCCCTCAACCTCCACCCTGAACCTTGGCAAGAGCCTGGTCCAGCTTAGGCTGCACTCAACCTCGGCGCCACTCTCCGCCTCAAGAGTGGCCCTGATGTTGTCGCAGACTTCGTACTGCCTGCACCACCAGGATAGGTCGCGGACGTCCCTAACGCGCCCCACCAAGGGCGCTGAGACGCTGAGCACGTGGGGGAGCACGTCCTCCACGAGCCCGTTTTCCTGGCGGGTCCTAAAGTCGGTCTGGCTCCTGTATATTTTTAGGTTGTTCTCGAAGTAGATGTGCATCCGCCGGACCTCTCCCACGACACCGCTCCTCACCAGCTCGGCCATCCTCAGCACGCTGGGTGTGAAAGCGTAGTTGTGGGCGGGTAGAACCTGGAGGCCGGCCACCCGCTGCGCCTCCCCTATCCTGC
>MEZG01000084.1:4926-6031 GCA_001775965.1 Candidatus Bathyarchaeota archaeon RBG_13_60_20
CCGCCACCTCTACGCCATCTACCAACGCTATTGCGCTGAGGTGGAACATGGTGGTGACCCGGCCGCACCCGACGATGCCTAGACGGAGCATACTACCTACGACCCTGCGTCCACGTATTTAGGTTCCGATGAAGGGCTACTCGAGGAACCTGGCGAACAGCATCCCAGCTAGGCCGGTGGGCTGCTGCATGTTCTTGGGTTTGGGCGGGTTGGGGATGTTGCAGAAGTGCTTCCAGTACAGGTACTTGCCTATGGTTACCTCAAGCTTGAAGGTCCTGTGGAGGAAAACGTCCACGGTGCCCATCCATCGGCGGCCTAGGAAGCTTCCCGCGAAGGCCATGCCCAGCAGGTATACGCATATGCCCAGCAGAACGTTAAAACCAAGCTGCAATGACAGCTCCATTTTAAATCACTAGCGATACAGGCTAGTCGCCGAATAAAAGCTTATCGCTAGCGTAACGGTTACTTTATGATGTTCCTCAGCGTGTCCCTGTAGCCGAGGCGTAGGCTCACGAGCCCGCAGACGACCAGCTCCAGCCAGTAGGTGGCCAGCCTGGTCAGCAGGCTTATCGCCGCCGCGACGCCGAGTGGGACGCCGGTGGCCGTCAGGGCGCCCGTGAGCCCCGCGTCCACCACACCCAAGCCGCTCGGGATCACGACGTTGAGCTGCTGGATGAACTCGACGACGCCGTAGATGAGAATGACCACCCAGATGCTGATGGGCTCGCCGAGGCTGAGGGCCACAAGGTACGTGGTCAGCGCTCCCGAGCCCCAGTGGAGCCCCGCCATGAGGATACTCACCAGGCTCGCGGCTGGCCTCTTCCCAAGCGCCTCCCTGGCGCGGCTCATCTCCTCAACGAAGCCGTTGAAGCCTCCCAGCCCCAGCTCGGGGCTGTAGACCCTGTCCAGGAGCCTCCTCCTCACCCACCCCGGGCTGCAGCCATACAGGCGACCCAGCAACCTAGGCGATAAAAGGACGCTCAGGACCAGCGTGTTCAGCGTAGCGTAGGCCACCACAAGCCAGACGAGCAGAGGCTGGATGAGTACGACTTCGCTTCGAAGCACCGTGACGACGAAGGCGGCCGACAGCACCATGGCACTGAAC
>MEZG01000084.1:6095-19462 GCA_001775965.1 Candidatus Bathyarchaeota archaeon RBG_13_60_20
CCATATCCACGGCAACCGCCAAGACGTAGAGCCACGGGTCAAGCCTCCCGGCCTCCAGGAGGATGCTGAAGGGGTTCGTGTAGGCGAGGTAGGCTATGAACAGAACGATTCCCAAGGCTGTGAGAATCCTTACCCAGCCCACTCTACTCGGCATGACCCACCTACCCTTCCCTGCGGCGACCATAAATAGGTTCCACATCGCGGGCTTTATCTGGGCGGGGGCGGCTTCATCAAAGGGCGGCGGCGAGTGTTACAGGGGCTGGTCATCAGGGAGCTGGGCGAGGGGGATCTCGACGCTGTCTACACCATCGAGGTTGAGTCCTACCCCAGGCCCTGGACCCGTAACTTCTTCCGCCTCATGGCCCACACGTCGCGTGACCTGTTCCTTGTGGCGCTTGTGGACGACGAGATCGTGGGCTACACCGTCGGCGAGGTGGATACGCGTAGTAACGGGAGGAAGCTGGGCCATATAATGAACATAGCCGTGAGGAAGCCCCACAGGAACCTGGGAGTGGGGACGGCCCTCCTAGACGAGCTGGAGCGTAGGTTCAGGGAGGCCGAGACCGTCGCCTCTTTCCTGGAGGTCCGTGAGAGCAACCTCGCCGCCCAGAGGCTCTACGCGGGTAGAGGCTATAGGCTCCTGAAGAACGCGGCTGGTTACTACGGGGATGAGGACGGCTACGTGATGAGTAAGCGGCTGAACAAGACAAATGTGTGAGGTTGGGCTCGACACATGTTTATTACCCACTTTACCTAACTCCTCTCATTCGGCAGGACTGGAAAAGTATGCACAGCATAACCCATAGTAAAGCGGTGATGCTGCTACTTGCGTTGGCAGCCTTCTCGCTGACTCCAATACACGGATTGGACTACACCCCGGCCACGCTCACCCTAGAGGTCTTCGCCGATGGCACCGTGGACGTGGAGTACACCTTCGAGCCTGATCCGACGCTCGCCACGGTGAACGTGACGCTCATGGGAGAGGACTACATGAACCTCCTAGCCGCGGACCAGGACGGGTTACTGTTGGATTGGGCCATTCACCCGGGCTTCGTCGAGGTGGACTCGCTGGGCTCAGACGAGATCAAGGTGTCCTACTCCACCCAGTCCCTTACAAACAAGACCGGCTCCACCTGGTCCGTTGCGGTGGATGCCCCTGTCAACCACGTCCTGGCCATCCCTGCGGGCGCGGTGCTGGTGGAGTTGGCTCCGCCGCCCATCGACATTATAGTCATGGACAACAGAGCCATCATCACAATGCCGGCTGGGCCGTCACGCGTGTCTTACATCTTGGGCTCCACGGGGACGCGTGAGCACGCCCTGGTGCTGCTGAGCGTAGCTAAGGATGCCGTCGACGAGGCCAAGCTTGGTGGAGTCATCGTGGACGACGCTGAGGCGGCCCTGGCCCAGGCGAGGGGGGCCTATGACGCTGGCTTGTATACCCAGTCCGAGCAGTACTCGACCGAGGCATCCAGGCTGGCGCAGGAGACCATGGTACTTGCCGGCGAGGCGGACGACGCAATCCGGGAAGCGAGGACGCTTATGCAGAGCAAACAGGGCAAGATCAGCCAGGGAACCATCGAAGTGGCCTCGGGCCTCATCGATGCTGCTGAGGACGCTTACATGGTTGGTGAGTATGCTGAGTCGCTTACCCAAGCTGAGCAGGCCCAAACCATGCTTCTGGAGGCAAAGGAGACCGGGGGCATCGACCAGACACTCATCATAGCGGGAGCGGCCCTAGTTGCTCTTGTCACGGCCGGCGTGTTCATGCTCCGTAGGCGTGGACAGGCCAGGGAGCCGGAGAGGCCCGAAGAGCCCCCCGTTAACGTGGACCTAGACACTATATTCAGGGACAGACCCCACCTCAGGACGGACGACAAGGCCGTGCTGAGGTTCATACAGGGCAAGGGGGGCGCCTTCATAACGGAGGTCAGGGACCACTTCAACATCCCCAAGTCCAGCGCCTGGAGGATGGCCAGGAGGCTGGAGGAAGAGGGCCTCCTGATGGTCTCCACGGTGGGGCGCGAGACCTACTTCCAGCTCAAGAAGCAGGGGGGCCAGCCTTGAAACCAGGGTTCCACCGGGTTCCTCCGGGTTCTTATTATCCCCTGAAGCGCATGAGCTCGGCAGTGATGAAGATGAACAGGAAAGCATTATCGTTAATCGTGATGACACTGCTGGCAACCTCGGCGACGGGCTTGGGCCTCGTTTACGCCCAGGCCGCTGAGCCTAGGAGCCGTGCAGCGGAGACCCTTCTAAGCGTGTTGGAGAACACCAATGGCAGAGTCTCGGCCCTCTTCGACTCGGTGACGGCCGGCGGGGGCCAAGTGCCCCAGGAGGCCCAGGAGCAGCTGCAGGTAGCCGTCACGCTCCGGGCGCAGGCTCAAGCCCACTTCGAGGCCGGGGAGTACGAGGAGTGCATAAAAAAGTCGACTGAGGCCCTAAACGCCTACGGGAAGGCAGTGGCCAAGCTCCACAGGGACGATGACGACGATGAGGCCGAGGAGCAACTAGGACTTTTCACGGCCGTCGAGAGGGCGCGCGCATACCTTGACAGGCTGCGCAGCGCAGCGACAGACCTGGAGAGCCAAGGCATCGACATCTCCGAGGTCGAGAGCCTACTGGACCAGGCCGAGGCAGCCCTGGACGGAGCCGAGGACGCCCTGAACCAGGGCGACTTCGACGCAGCCGAGGACCACCTGGGGGAGGCCAGGTCCCTCATGGGCCAGGCCACTAGAGAGCTCCGCAGCCTGAGTAACACTAAGAGGAGGGAGAAAGCGGAGCGCTTCATTAACCAGACCATGATCAGGATCCAGCAGCTTGAGGAGAAGATGCTCAGGGTTCTGAGCAGGTACGGCGTCTCCGAGGAGGACACCCAGTCGATCATAGCCGAGTTCAGGGCCATGACCGCTGCCTTGGAGGGCATGGACCTCGATAGGGACGACTTTGAAGGTGTCGTCGGCCGTCTTAGGCACCTGGTCAAAGAGTCCCACGAGATCGGCAGAGGCCGCGACGAGGTCGAGAATGAGACCGTGGAGAGGATCAGCGACGTCAGCAGACTAGAGGCGATGCTCAACAGGTATAGGGGGAGACTACGCGAGTTGGAGCAGCTGGGCTACGGCACCGGCAACATGACCGGAGTCCTCGCCGAGGCCGAGGGCCTGCTCTCCGAGGCTATGGTCAAGCTCGAGGAGGGCGACCGCGAGGCAGCCGAGGGCCTCATCGACCAGGCCAATGAGATGCTGGACGACATCGACGACATGATCGACGACGCAGAGGACGAGGATGACGACGAGCGCAGCCGGAGCAACGACATCAGTCGCAGCGACGGCAGAAGCGGCTCAAGCTAAACTCGAACACTGATTTTTCCTTCCTTTTTTCACTGCTCTAAGAACCGAACGTTATCCTTGTATACTCGTCGCATTTGTTCATAGGTATACGGTGAGACACTTGGGCGAGATACGTGTAGCCCTCGCCGGGGTGGGCAACTGCTGCTCCGCCCTGGTCCAGGGCGTGGAGTACTACAGGAAGGGCGGCGGGCTCGGCCTGCTCCACCCAACGCTGGGCGGGTACAGGATCGGGGACCTCAGGTTCGTGGTGGCCTTCGATGTGGACCACAACAAGGTGGGCCTGGACCTCTCAGAGGCCATACTCGCCGAGTCCAACAAGGCCCCAGCCTTCCGTGAGGTGGGGCGCACAGGCGTCAAGGTCCAACTGGGCCCCTCACCCGACAAGGTCGAGGGCGACTCCATGAGCCAAATCAAATGGGCGCAGGGAGAGCCAGCGGACATATCCAAGGCGCTCAAGGAAGCCAAGGCCGACATGCTGGTGAACCTGATCTCGGGGGGCTCCGACAAGGCCAGCAGACTCTACGCTGAGGAGGCCCTGAAAGCCGGGTGCGGGTTCCTCAACGCGACGCCCTCAGGCATAGCCAATGACCTGAGCCTCTCAGCTGGATACAGGAGGGCCGGGCTACCCCTGGCCGGGGACGACCTGCTGAGCCAGGTAGGGGCCACAGCGGTCCACATCGGGTTGCTGGAGTTCCTTCACAGCCGCGGCGTCCACGTGGACGAGAGCTACCAGTTGGACGTGGGCGGCGGCTCCGAGAGCATCAACACCCTGGAGAAGACCCGCGACTCCAAGAGGCTGATCAAGACGGAGGCCGTGAAGAGCAGCGTACCCTATGACTTCCCCCTGGTCTCCGGGTCAGCCGACTTCGTCGACTTCCTTGTGAATGGCAGGGACAGCTTCTTCTGGATCAGGGGCACCTACTTCGGGGGCGCGGCGTTCACCATGGACGTGAAGCTGAGCACCGAGGACGCCCCCAACGCGGGGGCCGTCCTCATCGACACCATCAGGGGCCTCAAGGTCGCTATGGATAGGGGCCTAGGGGGGCCCGTAGAGCCCGTCTGTGCCTACGGCTTCAAGAGGCCTCCCAAGCGGCGCAGGATAGCCGAGGCGTACCGCCTGTTCAGGGAGTTCGCAGGGGACCAGCCTTGAACCTGGTCTTCGTGCTGGGCACGGCCGGCTCAGGCAAGTCCACGTTCACGGCAAAGTTCACAAGGTTCCTGGAGTACCACCGGGAGGACGTGATGGCCGTCAACCTGGACCCGGGCAGCCTGATCCTGCCCTACGCGGCAAACGTGGATGTCCGCGAGTACATCAAGGTCGAGGAGCTCATGGAGGAATACGGGCTGGGCCCCAACGGGGGCCTGATGCTGGCCCACGACATGATGGCGGGCATCGTCCAAGACCTGAGCAACGACATCGAGGACTTCACCCCGGACATCTGCATCGTGGACACGCCGGGCCAGATGGAGCTCTTCGCGTTCCGCGACATCGGGGCCCAGATAGCCAAGGAGCTCACCGACGCGGAGAAGGGCGTCATATACCTCTTCGATGGCGTCTTCTGCAGGGACCCCCTCAACTACGTGATGAACATGTTCCTGGCCTCGGCCATAAACACCCGGTTCCTCCTCCCCCAGTTCCAGATCGTCAGCAAGACCGACATGCTGGAGCCCCACGAGCTTGAGGAGATCATGGGCTGGGCCGAGGACCCGTACCTCCTGGAGGAGTCCATAGACACCAGGCTCACAGGCATGAACAGGATGATCAGCCAGGACATGATAGAGGTCATTGAGAGGCTGGGCGTTGAGTTCTCGCCCATACCCGTCTCTAGTTCCACCAACGAGGGCTTCAACGAGCTCTACGCGGACCTCATGAGGGTCTTCACCGACGGAGGCAAGTTCACGCCCTAGTCGCTCAATAGGCTCGCGTGGATAAGGCTGAGCATCTCCAGCCTGAACTCGTCCTCATACCTCTTGACGAACACCAGCTCCCTATCCCCGGGCACCTCCCCCGTCCTGAAGTCGACCCCGTGGTCGCTCATTGCCTTGCAGATGTCCGTGACGTCCTCGAACATGACGTCCGAGACCACCAGTGGCACGTTGTTGTAGCCGTTGCCGTCCAGTATGGCGCGCCTCCTCTTCCCATACCTGTAGATGTCTTGGCCCAGCTTGAGGTTGATGGGGTGGTGCTCCCAGAAGACGCGCCTCAGCGGGAAGAAGTCGAATCTGCTGCCCCCCACCTGGTACTCGTGGTGGACCTTTCCGGGGTGTATGCCCAGGTGCTTCAGGTACCTGTAGCACTGGACCTCCTGGAAGCTGTTGAAGTACCTCTCGTCGTAGACGTACCCGTTCCCCACGGGCTCGGCCCTCAACGAAGCAGGCTCCTCGACTAGTGTGCGGGGCTGAGGCTCAGCCGATGGAACCTGTCGGGAGAAGAAAGGAAGCCGCAGCATGTCCCAGTATTCTCTCGAACCATAGTTGTCTCCGCCATAGATAATATTTGCCTGCTGGGCTACTTTAGAGGAGTGTTGTTGTCTCTGTTACATATAATCTCATAGCCACTCAGTGACGACATCGTTCACAGAGGGTTCCAGAATCGACGAAGAGTACCCCGTCAAGGTGCCCAGCCGCCTCTCGAAACAATTAAAGCCGTAGCCGGATAACTCATGGTTGAATTACGTTGACTCTATATCTCACTCAGGAAGAGGTCCAGAAGGTCCTGGACATGAAGAGCACCCTGGAGGCTGTGGAGAGCGCTTTCAGGGAGATGGGCAACGACAAGATAGAGATGCCGCCCAGGGTCTACCTCCACTTCGACAAGGGCGTGCTCATCGCCATGCCCGCCTACATGCCGGGCCTCAACGCGGCGGGCACCAAGATTGTCACGGTCCACCCCAGTAACAAGAAGGACTACGGGCTGCCCGCTGTCATCGCCCGGATCATCCTCAACAGCCCGGAGAACGGGGTGCCACTGGCCATCATGGACGGCACATACATCACGGCTCTCAGGACAGGCGCGGCCGGAGCCACAGGCATAAAATACCTGAGCAGGGCGGACAGCAGGGTGGCCGGCGTCTGCGGGGCAGGCGTCCAGGGCAAGAGCCAGGTCATGGGCCTCATGGAGGTCCGCCCCGGGGTCCAGAAGGTGAAGGTCTATGACATCATCTCCGAGGCCAGGAAGGCGTTCGCCGAGGAGATGCGGAAGATGTACCCCAAGGTGGAGTTTGTGTCCGTGGACAGCGCAAGGGAGGCGGCGACCGACAGCGACATCGTCATCACGTGCACGCCCAGCCCCGAGGCGTTCCTGGACGGCGCCTGGATCAAGAAGGGGGCCCACGTCTCGGCCATCGGCGCCGACACCGGCGCCAAGAGGGAGCTCATGACCAGCGTCATCAAGAAGGCCGACAAGCTGGTGGTGGACTTCATCCCCCAGGCCTTCGTCACGGGCGACTTCAGGGTCCCCAAGGAGGAGGGCGTCATCACCGAGGACAGCATCTACGCCCAGCTGGGCACTATCGTTGCCGGGAAGAAGCCTGGCAGGGAGAAGCCCGGTGAGATCACCGTCTTCAAGGCGACCGGTCTGGCCATCCAGGACGTTGGGACGGCCCACAAGGTCTACCAGCTTGCCAAGGAGAAGAAGGTCGGGAAGGAGATATAGGCTCCCTCCTCATTCTATGATCCCTTTTTCCCTCAGGGTCTTCTGCTCGTCGCCGGTGATGTAGGCGAATATCTTTGACACGCCGTCCACTGTCCGCACGAGGTACACGTTGTCGAAGGATATCGCCACCTCGCCGATGTCAAGGCGCCTGTACTGGCTCAGCCAGCTCACCCGGACCATGGTATGATAGTCATCCAGAGGCGTCGTCTCCAGGGCAGCTATCCTCATGGACTCTGTCCCCATGGCCCTGTAGTACCCGTAACCCTGGGTTATGGCCTCCCGGAACCTCTCGTCGTTCTTTCCTGGGGCGACGCCCTGGGGGCTAACGGCCAGGAAGTCGTCGGTGAAGGCTTCAGCAGTGGCGTCGGCATTCGGCGTACCCGCGAGGGACTCGTTGAATGTGGTCTCGTAGCGCTTGAAGAACTCCTCGATGGTATTCTGCATGGATACCATGCCAATTGTATGTTCAGGGGTCATTAATCTATGGCTTGTGAGCCCTGGTGAGGGCCCGGCTGTAGTCCTTGTACGGGTTCTCGCAGTGGTTGCCCGAGCAGTAGAGAACCCTCGACTCGGGCCCAGGAGCCATGATTGTGCTGCTGGTCTGCATGTAATCGGGATGGTGCCAGCATATGCTGGACTCGGTCCTGCCGTGGGCGTGGTCGGCCGAGACCCTCATCATTGTCTCGACGGCCTCCTCGATGCTCCGCGGCTTATAGCCATCCAGGAGCTCGTTAGCCCTGGCCACGCGCCTAACTGAGCTCTCGTATAGGCGGCGGCTGCGGTCGCTCCACTGGATTCCTGGTACGATGGTGACGGTGCCCATTGCGAAGACCCCTGGTTCAACGGGGTAGTGGTGGGTGCCGGCGTCCCAGACCACGTGGTGGCCCGCCTCGGCGTCTAAGACAGCGAAGTTGCCCGTCCTGTACAGCTTCTTGGAGGCAGGGTCCAGCAGGATGTCCCTTGCCTCATCAGCCGTGGCGCAGTCCCTTAGGATGTCCAGGGCCAGTAGGCCCCTGCTGCGCCCCGGCTTGTCCAGGTTCTGGGTCTCCTGGTTGGTTATGGCCAGGAGCAGGCCCTCATCGTTGAACCCTATCCAGGTTCCGCCGGAGGCGACATCCACGGGGTAGACGACGCCCCCGGTCCTCCGGGGGGGCTCCTCGACGGTGTCCTTTCCCAGGTACCTGTTGTGGAGCGCGACGACCGGGTAGTTCCCTAGGAGTCTGTGGAGCACTATGAGGGTGCACATGGCGAGTGGTAGAAGGGGGGCGCAACCCCCCCGTTTAAAGTTTGTCACAAGCCTAGGTGATACCTATTTATCCGTCAAATCCCTATATTTTTTCGGGTTTCTCGATTTGGCGAAGACACTTGTGGAGCTAGCTGAGACGCGTGTATCCGAACACTTACACAGCCCCGGGAGCGTGTTCAGCCCCGACGACCAGGCCAGCAAGGTGCTGGGATACCTTAAGGACACGGGCCGGTACGAGGCTGCGGCCAGCGGCGGGGGCAGGACGGGCATCGTAACGGTCAGGGACCTCCTGGGCGTGGATCACCCTGAGAGGACCAAGGTGGAGAGCATCTGGGAGCAGGTGGGCACTGTGAGGGATGATGCCGCCGTCATCGACGTGGTGGAGAACCTCATCGATAACGGCGTGAGGGCCCTCCCCGTGGTGGATCGGAAGGAGGTGACGGGCATCATCAGCCAGGTGGACCTCATGGGTGCCCTGGCAGGTCTGAACGAGCTCAAGTCGGTGGCTGCTAAGGAGATTATGGTCACCCCCGTGACGACCCTCAACATGGAGGATGGCATAGCCCAGGCTAGGAGGCTCATGCTCGACAGGG
Organism: Candidatus Bathyarchaeota archaeon RBG_13_60_20; assembly: GCA_001775965.1. Lineage (GTDB taxonomy): Archaea > Thermoproteota > Bathyarchaeia > TCS64 > TCS64 > RBG-16-57-9. Next base: position 14,940 of record MEZG01000084.1, read on the forward strand.
GAATAAGCAATGTCCCGGTGCTGAGCGAGTACCGGCTGAGGGGTATAGTCACAGCTGAGATCATCGTCCACACATTCATAGCCCCGGCCTCGAAGACCAAAACCGGCGACAGAGTGGGCGAAAAGGTGTCCAAGCTCCCCGGCCAGGTGAGCGGCATCATGGACAAGCAGCCCCTCAAGGTGGGACCGGAGGCCAACGCCCTCAACGTTACGCGGGAGATGACCAGGCTAAACAAGGGTGCGGCCCTCATGGTGGACGACGAGGAGAGGGTTCAGGGGATCATCACCCCCCGGGAGTTGCTGAGGCTGATATACGACCTGAGGAATGAGGAGGAGCTGCCCGTCTACATTGTGGGCATCACCGACGAGGACTTCTTCGAGTCGGCTGTCGCCGAGGGGAAGGTGCGCCGGGTGGTGGTGAGGAGCATGAGGATGCAGCCTAAGATCACGGAGGTCCGGGTAAACATAAAGAAGCAGAGGACCCAGGGGGAGCGCATGCGGTACGACATCACCGCCAGGGTCCTTGGGCCCGAGGTCAGCTTCAACGCGACGAACGAGGGCTGGGGCCTCATGGAGACCTTCGATGGCTTGTTGACGGCGCTGGACAACAAATTGAGGCGGGCCAAGGTGGAGCCCGAGAAGAAGCCCAGGCACGGCCGAAGGAGGCCCAACCCCAACCTCAACCCTTAACCATCTATATACCCATTTCCTCCGGGTGCCTCGTTTGCCGAAGTTCAGGGTGATAGTAGCCGAGCCCATCAACCAGGTGGGCGTCGAGTACCTCAGGGGGAAGAGTGTCAACGTCTACGAGCTTCCGCCGGGCAGCGGCGAAGCGGACCTCATGGAGCTTGTTGGGGAGGCTGACGGCCTCATATCAAGAGGCAGCATCAGGGTCACCCGGGAGATGATGGAGACTAGCCCCCGGCTCAAGGTGGTGGGAGTACACGGCCAGGGCTGCGACCATGTGGACCTGGCTGCGGCGAAGGAGCTAGGCAAGGTAGTGCTCAACACACCCGAAGCGTTGACGGTTACTGTCGCCGAGATGACCTTGGCCCTGATCTTGGCAGCCTTCCGCAACCTTGTGTCTGCCGATAAGGCTGTACGTGTGGGTCAGTGGAATAGGAAGTACAGCGACCTCATCGGCCTGGAGCTAGCGGGCAAGACTGTGGGAATAGTCGGACTGGGCAGGATCGGCACGGCTACCGCAAAACGTCTACGAGCCTTCGACGCCAAGGTGGTGTACTGGAGCAGGACCAGGAAGCCCGAGGCTGAGCGGGATCTGGGGATTAGATGGTTGGAGCTGGACGAGCTGCTGAGTTCCTGCGACGTGGTGAGTCTCCACGTTCCGGGCACCGCTGAGACCAGCCGACTCATAGGGGAGCGGGAGCTGGGCCTCATGAAGCAAGGCGTCATACTTGTGAACATGGCTCGGGGGTTGGTGGTGGACGAGGGCGCCCTGATCAGGGCTCTCAGGTCCGGTAAGGTGAGGGTCGCGGCGCTCGACGTCTTCGAGAAGGAGCCCATCAGCCAGGATAACCCGCTGATCAAGATGGATAACGTGATCCTGACCCCCCACCTCGGGGCCTGCAACATGGAGGGGATGCAGAGGATGGCGCTCCAAGTGGCTGAGGGCGTCTGGAAGGCCATGAATGGGCAGCGGCCCGACCACCCTGTAGTGAATTAGGATGAAGGTGGCCGCCCTGTTCAGTGGGGGTAAGGACAGCACGCTGGCGGCGAGGCTTGTCGAAGAGGAAGGCCACGATCTCAGGTGCCTCGTGACCATGAGGTCGGGGAACCCTGACAGCTACATGTTCCACACGGTAAATGTTGAGGCAGCGGGGCTCCAGGCCGAGGCGTGGGGCAAGCGGTGGGTCCAGGCGTGGACGCAGGGCGAGAAGGAGAGGGAGCTGGACGATCTGAAGGCGGCGCTGGAGGGGCTGCCTGTAGACGGAGTCGTCTCTGGCGCCATAGCGTCCAGCTACCAGAGGGACCGGGTTGAGCGCGTGTGCGGGGAGCTGGAGCTTACCCACATGTCGCCCCTCTGGGGCAGGGGCCGGGAGGAGCTACTCAGGGCTGTACTCGGCGAGGGCATGAAGGTGATATTTACTGCTGTCGCCGCCCAAGGACTGGACGAGTCGTGGCTCGGCGCAGAGCTGGACGAGACGGCCGTGAAGAGGCTGTTACAGCTCAACGCGGAGTACGGCGTTGATCCGTGCGGGGAGGGCGGAGAATACGAGACGCTGGTCCTGGACGCGCCCTGGTTCAGGAGGAAGATCGTCGTATCCAAAGCCGAGAAAACCTGGGACGGCGTCAGCGGCCGCTACGTAATAAGCGAGGCCCACTTACACCCGAAAGCCTAGGCCCCCAGTATCCTCATGGCTTCACGAATGTCCTCGGCTATCATTCTGCGTTTACTTTGCTCGATGAAGAAGCTGGGGCCAGCCTGAAGGTAGGATGGGAACACTCTGACGTCGCCGAGGAAGTACTTGCTCCCCCTGATCTTATAGGTTGAGCCCGGTGGAACCACGTTTCGGCCCGTCTTCCTCTTGGATATGTAGTTGAGGGCCTTTATCGCCACGTCACCCATGAGGAGCAGCACTTTTAGGTTTGGGAAGGCATCCAGCTCCCTCTCAAGGAGCAGGCTGCACTCCTTGATGGTGCCCGTCTTGACGCCGTAGCCTGTCTTGCCACACTTCACGGCGGTGGTGAAGTAGAACCCCTTCTCAAGCAACTCGCCGATGGAGCTGGCGTCCACCCCGGCGTCCCTGAAAGCCTGGACTGTAGTCCGCTGGAAGAGCGGGTCCCCATCAGCGTAGTAGTAGTCTTTCACGTCGGGGGGCGAAGCCTCTGAGACCATGACAGCCCGGACACTCAGGGGGTCCACATGTTTCCCTGGCACGAGGTAGCTCCTCGAGGCCACGTCGTCGCACGGGAAGTTTTCACACTTGACTCCTACGAAGGCCATGAACGAGGATACATTCACTCATGATAAATGCTTAACCAATATTTTATCCTGCGGTGCGTATGTTTTGATGCATAAAGATTAAATGTGGAGAGCTCCTTCAAAGTTATGAGAGGAGAAAGCGGTGATGTCCCGCCAAACAGTCTAGGCCGTAAGGCCCACAAAAGTTCTAGCCGCCCCTCCGCCGTTCTGGGAAGCCCCAAGGACAGCGCGAGCCATTGGCGGTACCACCTCTGTCCCCCCGGAGCTGAGCAGCAATGAGCGAGAAGAAACAGGAAGTGATCTCCGAGGCGCTCAAGGCCGAGGAGAAGCTCAGGAGCCAGTGGTACATACTGGACCTGGAAGGAGAGCTAAGGCCCCTAGAAGAGTACGACTTCAAGGGCCACGACAAGCTGAAGATATTCAGCGGGTACGAGTACCAGAAAGACCGCACCGTGGACAGGACACCGCCCCACGTGGACCTCATGAGGAGCCTTGAGCTGGTTGACTACGAGCCGGCCAGCGACCCCGGCAACTTCAGGTACTACCCCAAGGGTAGGATGGTGAAGGCCCTCCTAGAGGAGTACGTCAACAGCATGGTCCACGAGTACGGTGGCATGGAGGTGGAGACCCCGCTGATGTACAGCCTGGAGCACCCCAGCTTGAAGAGCTACATGAACCGGTTCCCGGCCAGGCAGTACACGGTGGAGAGCGACGACACCATGTACTTCCTACGGTTCGCGGCCTGCTTCGGCCAGTTCCTCATGAGCCACGACGCCACCATCAGCTACAGGAACCTCCCCATGCGTATCTACGAGATGACCAGGTACAGCTTCAGGCGGGAGCAGCGGGGCGAGCTCACCGGCCTCAGAAGGCTCAGGGCGTTCACCATGCCCGACGTCCACGCCTTGTGTCGGGATCTTCCCCAAGCCAAAGACGAGTTCCAGCGAAGGTTCAGGCTCAGTCAGGACGTCCTCGCTGGCATAGGATTCGAGAAGACTGACTATGAGCTGGCCATAAGGGTCGTGGAGGACTTTTGGAAGGAGAACAAGGAGTTCATAGTCAACCTGGTTAAGCAACATGGCAAGCCCGTACTTGTTGAGATGTGGAGGGAGAGATTCTTCTACTTCATCCTCAAGTGGGACATGAACTTCGTGGACAACCTAGACAAGGCATCGGCCCTCAGCACCGACCAGATCGACGTGGAGAACGGCGAGCGCTACGACATAAAGTACATGGACGAGGATGGCACCCAGAAGCACCCCCTGGTCCTCCACTGCAGCCCCTCGGGCGCCATAGAGCGCGACATCTACGGGCTTCTAGAGAAAGCCGCCTTCGATATGAAGGCCGGCACGAAGCCTTCGCTGCCCCTGTGGCTGGCCCCCACCCAGGTCAGGGTCATCCCCGTCAGCGAGGAGTACGTCGGCCACGCCGACCAGATCATGAGCCAGTTCAGCAGGGTGCGGGTGGACGTGGACAACAGGGACGAGACCGTGGGAAAGAAGATCAGGGACGCAGAGAAGGAGTGGATACCCTACATAGTCGTCGTCGGCGAGAAGGAGGCCGACAGCGACAGGTTCCCG
>MEZG01000085.1 GCA_001775965.1 Candidatus Bathyarchaeota archaeon RBG_13_60_20
TCAGCTTCACCTGGAAGTCCTTGCTGTTCTTCTTCATCCACTTGAAGTCCTTGTCCCTGTTGCCCGCGTTGTAGACCACAAGGAACTTCTCCGGCGTGAACATGTAAGTGATCAGGTCGTCCACGATGCCCCCGCTGGGCTTGCACATCACCGTGTACAGGCCGCCGTAGGGCTCCAGCTTGCTCACGTCGTTGGTGACCAGGTAGTTGAGGAACCTCACGGTGTCGGGGCCCTCGGCCCAGGTCCTGCCCATGTGGCTCGTGTCGAAGATGCCGCAGCCCTCCCTAACGGCCTTGTGCTCCGCCTGGATTCCCTCGTACCACACCGGCATGGCGTACCCGCCGAAGTCCACCATGTTGCCGTGGTCGGCGTGGTACCTGTAGATGTGAGTCTTCTTTAACTCCAATGCTTTTACCGCCTAGAAATCAGGGGAACCAAGTTAAAACAGTTATCCGTGGAGGCTCACGGGCAGGGCTTAACCTTCACGGCCTCCGTGTCGAAGCTGAGATCCTTGCCGCACTTGGGGCACCTCCCCTCGAACTTCTTGATGACGTCCTGGGGGGACTTCAGGAGCTCACCCTCGTAGAGAACCTCACCACACTCCCTGCAAAAAATCCTCTGCGGCACGCAACCCCCTCGGCCCTAGAAGGTATCATACCTTCGTTTATAAACTTCATGCCCCAGGGTTACAGGAAAAAGGATTATAACTGAAGCCGCGGTTAAAGGGGCTGAGGAAGACGCCGTGTCAAAGAGAAGAAGGTCGAGAGGCGTACAGTTCAAGGGCTTCAGGATACCAAATAACGCCGTCGCGTGGGGAGCCGTCGTGTTCAGCCTGTTCGTCCTGAGCGGGGGCGTCTACAACATACTTGAGAGCCCGCCCATATACATCCCCTACGGCAACAGGTACCTCACCCTCCACCCCTACCTGAGCGAGCAGACGGTCTACGAGAGCATCTTCGTGTTCATATGCAACTCCGCTGCATTCCTCGGGCTGTGGCTGAGCCACCGCAGCGCCCAGGTGGCCTACGATAGGTCCAAGGCCAACAGGTGGCTCATGCTCGGAATAGGGCTGACGTTGGCCGGCGTCTCGGGGAGCTACCTCATCATCGAGATGAAGAGGGCGATCCTAGGCTAAACGAAACTATTTAGTGCCCGGGGAGCCTATCTCCCACTGATCGAGTTGAAGAGAATAGGGTTCATCGGCCTAGGCCTCATGGGCTCGGGCATGAGCAGGAACCTTCTGAAGGCGGGGTACCCGGTCACCGTCTGGAACAGGACAGAGTCCAAGATGAGGCACCTGGTGGAGGCTGGGGCGAAGGCCGCGAAGAGTCCGAGGGACGTGGCGAAGGGCAGCGACGTCGTCGTCGCCATGGTGACGGACAGCGTCGACGTCGAGGAGGTACTACTCGGCCCTAGCGGGGCGGTCCACGGGGCCAAGAAAGGCGACGTGTTCATCGACATGAGCACCATAAGCCCCATAGCCACCAGGGAAATGGCCGCGAGGCTGGAGGAGAAGGGGGTCGAGATGCTGGACGCGCCCGTCAGCGGGGGCGTCATAGGCGCTGAGAACGGGACCCTCAGCATCATGGTGGGGGGCAAACCCGAGGTCTTTGAGATGTGCAGGCCTGTCCTACAGGCCATGGGCAAGACTATCACCTACATCGGGGGCCACGGTGACGGCCAGGTCTGCAAGGCCGTGAACCAGATACTGGTGGGCACCACCATGCTGGGCGTCGCGGAGGCTCTGGTGTTCGCGGCGAAGGCTGGGGTGAACCTGGAGCGGGTGCACGCGGCGGTGAGCGGGGGCGCCGCGGGTAGCTGGCAGCTAACCAACAACGGCGAGAGGCTCCTGAAGGGGGATCACGAGCCCGGCTTCAAAATCAAGGACTACCTGAAGGACCTGAGCATAATAATGGACACGGCTGCCGAGAGCAAGACTCCCCTGCCAGCAACGGGCCTGGTCCACCAGTTGTTCAGGCACTGCGACGCTATGGGCATGAGGGACAAGGGCACCCAGGCGGTGGTCGTGGCCCTGGAGAAGCTGGCCAACAAGAGGATTGTGGAGTAGCCCGCCCTCCACACCTCACGAAATTGATTCTGGTCCCGCCCGCGGGAGTTGAACCTGCAACCCTCCGGTGTCTGCTCATGGTCTGAATGCCACCGCCCCACGGGGCGACGACTACAGCCGGATGCTCTACCATTGAGCTAGGGCGGGACCCCGAAAAACATGACAGCTACAATAATTTAAGCGATTTGGTCAGCCCAGGCTGCCCAAATGGAGAACCGATCCATAGACTGCCCCCGTGTCTTGGCTCCATAAACGATATCATGAAAGGCTGAAAATTCTTACCGGTGCAGTGCCGTGTCCATTAACGTCCAGGACGTGATGATCACCGATGTGGTCACCATCAAGCCAGACTACCCCGTCAAGTACGCCGAGAGCCTCATGAAGTACTTCGAGGTGGGGTGCCTGGTCGTCGTGGAGGACGGTCTGCCCATCGGCATGATAACCGACAACGACGTCGTCAAGCGCGTCCACATGCAGAAGCGTGATCCACACCTCCTCACGGTGAGGGAGGTCATGTCTCAGCCGCTGCTGTGGGTTAAGCCCGAGACGCCGCTGCATGAGGCCGCCCAGTTCATGGTGGATAGGAACCTTAGGCGGCTGCCCGTTGTGGGGAGCCTAGCTACGGGGCCCAAGCTGCTGGGGCTGCTTAGTAGGGTTCAAATGGACAGGGTGGAATCCGAGGCGGAGGCCGAGAGATAGGCTCACGTCCTGAAAGTCTTGCGTATGCTTGAGGCATAGGGGGGCTTTACGATGCCCTTTTCAGTTATGAAGCCCGTCACGTACCTTGCTGGGGTCACGTCGAAGCCGGGGTTTCTTGCCGGTGTGCCCTCCATAGGTACCTGGACCCACCTGTATTCGCCCTCCCCGTCCAGGCCCCAGACCCTGGTGACCTCCTCTGGCGTCCTCTCCTCGATATCGATGCCGTTGCCGGTGGGGGTCCTCTGGTCGAAGGTGGTACCGGGGGCGGCCACGTAGAAGGGGACCCCGTTCTCCCTGGCCACAACGGCCTTCTCGTAGGTCCCCACCTTGTTTGCCACGTCCCCGTTGGCGGCAACCCTGTCGGCCCCCACGATGACTAAATCCACCTCACCCCTCCTCATGAAGTGCCCCGCCGCGTTGTCCACTATGAGGGCGTAGGGTAACCCCTCCATCTCCATCTCCCAGGCCGTGAGCCGAGCCCCCTGGCACCTGGGCCGGGTCTCGTCCACCCAGACGAACACCCGCCTCCCCTGCCGGTGGGCGACCCTGATGGGGCTCAGAGCCGTGCCGTCGTCCAGGAACCCCAGGGCCCCCGCGTTGCAGTGGGTCAGGACCCTGAACCCGTCGCGTATGAGCCCGGCGCCGTGCAACCCTATGAGTCTGGATGCTTCCCTGTCATCCGCGGCGATCCCGTCGGCGGCCTCGACCATGTTCCGCCCTCTCTCGGCGACGGGGCCATCCCCAGCGGCGGCCAGGCACCTGTCCACGGCGTGGAACAGGTTGACGGCCGTGGGCCGGGTACCCCGAACAGTCTCTGCGGCCCCCGCAATGTACCCTTCGAACTTCTCGGGTGTGAATCCGGACGCCTCCAAGGCCGCCTGCGCCAAGGCGTACCCGGCAGCGCAGCCCACGGCGCCCGCCCCCCGTGTGGCCATGTCCCTTATGGCTGCGGCTGTCTCGACGTGACTTGCCAGCGAGATAATCTCGAACCTGTGGGGAAGAAGCCTCTGATCAATCATCTTTACCGTGGAGCCCTCCCTCCACAGCGCGAGGACATCCCTGGTTTCCCCGCCCACCTTAACGCGCATAGGTGGATTATGGCGACGGGCCGTAATTAATCTACTTCAGAACCTTCCCTGTCTTGCGGTACCAGAGGTACAGGTCCAGCTCCCCGAGGCTCATCCCCAGCGCGTGGGCCACCTGCCCCAGGGCCGTCTCGTACTCCATGTACCTTCTCTTGGTGAGCCCCCTCTTGGCGTCCTCTGGTGTGATCAGTCCGTGCTCGGCCATGTTGCTGAGGATGTGGCGGTCGATGATGGCCAGGTCTAGGTAGCCCACATTCCTCAGGTAGTGGCTGGCTTCTTTCCACCCCAGGCCCCTGACGTTGGGCACCAGCCACTCCCTGGCCTCTCGGCTGTCCCTGAAGCCCTGTATGACTGTCTTTATGTCGGGGGCGAGATGCCTGGAGTCTATGATGTACTCGGCCCGTGCCCTTGCGAACCTGTGGCCCTCCTCTACGAGACAGGAGTGGACGCCCTGCAGGTCGCCCACTGTAAGGGCCCCTCCACTCAGGAGGGCGTCCACGCACCTCTGCCCCATGAGGGCGCTGCTGTACGCCGTTAGGAGACAGTAGACCAGCTCCTCGTACCACTTCTGGGAGCCCATGTCGTGGACCATGCGGAACTCTGCGATGCGCGCCTCCACAGCCTCCCTGACCCTGGTGTTCCTCGTGAGGGCGCGCACCGTCTCGGCCATGGACGCTACGGCGGGTTCATCACGGAGCTTCGACTGCATCTGGTGCATTGACGGAGCCGCGTCATTTAAGGCTGACACTCTCACCCGAAGTGAGAATCATGCTATATGAATGTCAGTGGCCTAGTCAACCAATGAGTTCCACGGTAGCCCACCTTTACTACGAGACACGCCAAATCGCCCTGAGGGCTAAGAAGAAGATACCCGCGATCAGCACCCCCGGTATCTCGATGCCCGGGGTCGATGAGGGCCGCGAGTTCAGCACTTGGTTCTGGGTCTCAAGGGAGCTGGTGGACTTGGGCCTGGCCGAGTACAGCGCGGACCCCCTGAGCCAGACGGAGTGGACCCAGGTCCACTTCAAGGAGAGGCTCAACCCCGCCGGCCCCCCGGGGCCTCTACCCGACGATTTTTACGCAAGGGCCTACCAGAGCTTCAACCTAATTAAGCTAGATAAAGATAAAGCGTCTAACCTGGGCCGCATGAGGGCCAGGTTCAAGGAGATCCTGGAGAGCAGGATAGGCCGAATAGCCAGGATGGCTTCAGCCGAGGCAGATTCACCCACCCCACCCCTCCAGAAAGAGGAGGAGCAATTATACGAGATGGTTCACCACCAGATCATGGCCTGGAGAGAAGACCTTAGGGGGCTTGGGGAGTAGGCTATGGCTCGGCTGGACACCTTCGAGGAAGCCTTCACTAGGTTCATAGAGGACTTCCTTGATGAACAGGAGCGCTTCAAGTACGACCAGTACATTAGCGAGATGGTGGTTAAGGGCTCCAAGAGCCTCATCATCGACTTCACAGACATATACAGCTACGACATGGACCTGGCCAGAGCCATCCTGGAGGACCCTGAGGGTCTTACACCCATCTTCAGCTCCGTTGTCAGGGGGAGGCTCCGCACCAGGGACCCCATGTTCGCTGAGAGCCTCAACAGGGTAAACGTCCGGTACAGGAACCTGCCGGCGGCTACACCCCTCCGCCGAATAGGGTCGGACCACGTAGGCAGACTCATCATGGTCAGCGGCATCATCGTTAGGGCTTCATCCATGACCCCGATGGTTGTAAAGGCAACGTTCAGGTGCCCCGCCTGCGGCGAGCTCAACAACATAGAGCAGAGCGGCCAGATCCTGGTGAGGCCCCAGAAGTGCATAGCCTGCGACAACAGGAAGGGCTTCGAGCTGGTCCCCAAGGAGTCCGTGTTCATAGACTGCCAGACCGTGAGCATCCAGGAGCGGCCCGAGGACCTGCCGCCGGGTCAGCTCCCCAGGTCCATCAACATCGAGCTCAAGGACGACCTAGTGGACTTCGTCCGCCCCGGGGACAGGGTCACCCTCACCGGTTTCATCAAGCTGCTGCCCAGGTACGGCCGCGGCGGGGAGCTCCGCACCTTCGACCTCCAGGTGGACGCCAGTTACGCGGAGGTGAGCGGCAGGGAGATGGAGCTCGTGGAGGTCACCCCCGAGGAAGAGGAGGAGATACTGGAGCTCTCCAGGGACCCGTGGATACACCAGAAGCTCCTGAACAGCGTAGCCCCTAGCATCTACGGCAACGAGCACATCAAGGAGGCGGTACTGTACCTCCTCTTCGGGGGCGTCCTGAAGGAGCTCGAGGACATGAGGATCAGGGGGGACATCAACATTCTCCTGGTGGGCGACCCCGGCACGGCCAAGAGCCAGATACTCAGCTTCGCCGCCAAGGCGGCGCCGAGAGGCATCATGACCACGGGCCGAGGAAGCACTGCGGCGGGCCTCACAGCGGCCGTCGTGAAAGAGGGGGGCACCGGGAACTTCATCCTGGAGGCCGGCGCCCTCGTCCTGGCCGACAAGGGCATCTGCTGCATAGACGAGATCGACAAGATGCGGGAGGAGGACCGCGGCGCCATACACCCAGCCATGGAGCAGCAGATAGTGCCCATCGCCAAGGGAGGCATCGTGGCCACCCTCAACGCGAGGACCAGCATCCTGGCCGCAGGCAACCCCACCCTCGGCCGCTACAACCCCTACCAGACCATCGCCCAGAACATCAACCTGCCGGTGACCATCCTGAGCAGGTTCGACCTCATATTCATCCTCAAGGACCAGCCGGACAGCACCAGAGACGCCGACATGGCGGAGCACATCCTGAACCTGCACAGGGTGCTCACCAGCGGCGAGCCCCCTCTCACGGTGGAGCTGCTCAAGAAGTACGTCAGCTACGCCAAGAAGATAAAGCCGGCCATCACGGACGAGGTCGTAGAGCGGTTCAAGAGCTTCTACGTGAAGATGAGGACCGCCAGCATCGAGGGCGGCGAGGCCGCGGCCGTGGCCATAACGGCGCGGCAGCTCGAGAGCTTGGTGAGGCTGGCCGAGGCCAGGGCTAGGGCCCACCTCAGGAAGGAGATCACGGTCGAGGACGCCGAGGCCACCATCAACCTGATGCAGAAGAGCCTGGAGCAGGTGGGCATAGACGTGTCCACGGGCCAGATAGACATAGACATCCTGTATACGGGGAAGCCTAGGAGCCTCCAGAACCAGCTGCAGAAGGTGCTCCAGGTCATCGGGGAGATGGAGCGCACAGGCGGCACCGTCAGGGACGACGACCTCTACGACACGCTGCAGAGCGAGCACGGGATAGCCAGGTCCGAGGGGGCCCGCCTCGTGGGGGTCCTCATGAAGGACGGCACCATATACTCGCCCAGGCCCGGGTAC
>MEZG01000086.1 GCA_001775965.1 Candidatus Bathyarchaeota archaeon RBG_13_60_20
CTGCTCCGGGCTCCCCGCCGCGTGGCTGGCCACCCCGTAGAACTCGAACTTGACGCTGTTCATGGCGTTGCCGCTCCGGAGGCTGACCCCGTTGAAGCTAGCGGGGTGGTGGCCGACACAGGCGTCGACGCCGTCGAAGACGCCGTCCCGGACCATGAACACCTTGCCCACCAGGGTCTCCTCGGCCGGGCACCCGAAGACCTTCAAGGTGCCCTTAACCAGACCCTCGTCCATGGCCGCCTTCACGGCCAGCGAGCCGCCCAGGGCCGTGACCGCGTACCCGTTGTGGCCGCAGCCGTGGCCGGCGCCCCCCTCCACCAGGGGCTCCTTGTAAGGCACCGCCTTGTTGCTTATACCCGGCAGGGCGTCGAGTTCACCCATGACGCCGATGACAGGCTTGCCCTTCCCGTAGGTGGCCACGAAGGCGCTGGGCATGCCGGCGACGCCCCGCGTCACCCTGAAGCCCTCCTTCGCGAGGACGCCGGTCAGCAGGTCCGCCGTCCGGTCCTCCTGTAGGCCTACCTCGGCCAGCTCCCATATGCGCATGTGGGCGTCCACCAGCATCCCCCGGTGCTTGTCCACCCAGTCCCAGGCTACTCGCTTGGAATCCATGATCACACCGTAAGTAAAGAGGGCGACGTTGTATTAACCTGTAGCGAGGCAGCCCTTGGGCCGGGACAATAGGCCGTTAAGATGGTAATGGTACCAATACCATTATAGGTAATGGTACCATTGACCCGTAGAGGATAATGGTACCATTCGTCAGAGCGGGGGGGCCCAGAATTGTCAATGCTAATTGTATTGGTACCAATACAATTCCGTTGTAATGGTACCATTGGAACCGCATCAATGGTACCGATATGGCTAGTACGCGGACTCCTCAGCTTGCCATTACGAAGCTGAGCTGGAGGTCGCTCAGCAGGGCCCTCAGCTGCTTCACCTCGTCCCCGGTAGCCACCGAGGCCAACTGGTCCACGAGGGCGCTTACCGAGTTGATGGCCAGTTGCGCCTTCCGCAGGTCCTTCACGGCATCCTTTTTCGCGGAGACCCCCATGTGCTCGAGGGCCTTGCCGGCGAGTGCCCCTACGAAGAAGCGTAGCAGCTCGTCTACCTCTAGGTCGCCCAGCTCAGCCGTCTCCCCGTCCTTCTCATAGCTCATGCTTCATTCTGGTCACGGCCGAGGGAAAAAACCTGCGTCGTGTTGCCCCCAGCGTGGGAGTCGTGTGACGGCGTAGGTGCTTCGCGTTAAGGTTTATTAGGCACCATTCACGGTCAGAATTAGGTAGTCTTAGTCTCCTTTTCTCCAAACTGGTGCTAAGGCTACTAACTTGCTCAAGCCACTCGGCAAATAATCTCCTATTTGGGCGCGGGTACTTGGGACAGTTGCTCCACGGGGCCACGCGCTCACTCGACTGCGCGGCTTCTTCGCATTATCTCCGCTTGCACATCCCGTATCTGGTCGCCGCTTAGCTCCACGTTGAAGCTGCTCTTGAGCCGCTCCTTAACCTCGCCTAGGCTGCTCGCCCCCTCCGCGGCCTGGGCAACCAGGTTGCACATGTCCTCCACGTAGTTCCAGGGAAATACGACCCACCGCCAGGTGATCTCGTCGCCGTAATAGTCAGGGATGAACTTGCTGCCCTTTATGTGGCGGAGGGCGGCCGTCCTGACCTCGGCTGGGTTCTTCTCCCTCACGTAGTCCACTGCCAGGATCATGCTGTCGCCTGTGTCGGTGATGTCGTCCACGACCAGCACCCTCCTCCCGGTGAGGTCGATGTCGAATGGATACTTTATCTGGGCCCTGCCGTCGGGCGTCGCCGTGACGCCCCAGTGCTCCACCTTGAGGCTCACCAAGTCCTTGACGCCAAGGTGGTCGCAGAGGACCCTGCTCAGAACCCAGCCACCGCGGGCCAGGCCCACCATGAAGTCGGGCTGGAACCCTGACGCCTTGATCTTAACGGCTACCGCCATGCTAAGGCTGTCGAAGAGGCCCCAGTCCATGACCTCGCACTCGAATTTCTCCCCGGACATACATGGATACTGTGCCTGTACAGGGATTAAGGGTTTAGGGGCTTGATGCCCCGTTCCCCCTGAATTCTTGTGCACCGGGGCGTGTCGTTTAAAGCCGCGGGCGCTCCATTGCTTACTGTGATACGATTTGAGGTACTGCCCCAAGTGTGGTAAGGAGAACAGCGATACAGCCGAGTTCTGCAGGCACTGCGGAGAGAGGATGGCTGGCGTCACCTACGTGAAGCCCAGGGGCTCGGAGTGGAATGCGGGCCGAGTCATCGTGACAATCATAGGCGCCCTAATGGTATTCACGGCCTTCGGCCTCATCATGGGAGGCGGCAGCCTCAGGGCTTTGAGCGGGACCATCATGGACGAGGACGGGTACATTGTGAGCGGCCTTGAGAGGTTGTCCACGGACAGCTACGCCATGGTAGTGCAGGATCTGGACATTCACATCGACTACGAGGCCAGCAGGGTGCTCAGGGCAATGGGCGGCGACATAGTGTTCAAGCTGGAGGCTAGGAGTAGGGACCCCTCCAAACCCGTGTTCCTGGGGGTCACCCAGGACCAGTACGCCTCCACCTACCTGGGCCAGGTTGAGTACGACAGGCTTGTGAGCGGCAGGTGGGAATACGACCCCTTCGTCAACGATTTCCCCGACTATACTCTCAGCAGGCACCCCGGCCAGGCTCCATCGGGGCCGCCTACCATGCATAGCTTCTGGGCCGCCCACCAGGCCGGAACAGGGAACCAGGTGCTCACGTGGAGTCCGACCACAGGCAGCTACTGGGTCGTGGTGATGAACGAGGACGCCTCCGCTGTGGTAGACGCCGACGTCAGGCTGGGCGTCAGGGTCCCCCTCATAGGGAGCCTGGGCAGCATCCTCCTCGCCAGCGGCATAGTCATGGGGCTCATCGGCGCAGTGATCCTATACTTCACCGTGGTGCGAAGGTGAAGCCAACCTTTTTCTAATACCTTCCCGATCCCTTGTCGGGGGCGACAAGGCCAAAGCCCTAGCCGCCCATGGTGAATGCGAGATGGAGAAAGACTACAAGACCATGCTTGACCGCGCCTACTCGAAGCTGCCCGAGGACTCGGGGCCCGCCGACAGGTTCAGCATACCCAGGGCGGACGTCCGGCAGGTTGGGAGGAGGAGCGTCATCGTCAACTTCGGGGAGATCGCCGAGGCGCTGCGCAGGGATCCGGAACACCTTATGAAGTTCATACTAAACGAGACGGCAACGAGGGGCACCAGGGACGGCGGCAGGGCCATGCTGCAGGGCAAGTTCAACGCCGAGACCATAAGGAACATCGTGGAGATCTACACCAACAGGTACGTCATATGCCCGGTCTGCGGCCGCCCCGACACCCACATGGTGAAGGACAGGAGGCTCACCTTCCTCCAGTGCGACGCCTGCGGCGCACGCAGCAGCATAGGGAAGGCTTAGAGTTGGGCGGGGTCTACGTCAAGTCCATGCGCCGCGGCAAGGACACCGTGGTGGCGGTATGCGACGAGGAGCTGCTGGGCGTAACCCTGCAGGGGGGCAGGGTGCCCTTCACTGTGAACGAGGGCTTCTATAGGGGCGTCCTCGGGGAAGTTGAGGAGGCTCTGGAGGCCATGAGGAAGGCCACCATATGTAACCTTGTGGGCAGGCGCATCGTCCAGGCGGCCATAGGGCGCAGGATGGTGCACGAGCGGGCCGTCATATACTTCGGGGACGTGCCCCACGCCCAGATAGTGAAGCTGTAGGGATAGTTTCTTTACCCAGTGGGGGACACTCCTCTCGGAGAGGTTTTCATGGACACATACAAGGTCAAGGACATCAAGCTCGCGAAGCAAGGCGAGCTCCTCATCGACTGGGCCACGGACCACATGCCTGTCCTCGGGCTCATCAGGAGGCGGTTCATGGAGGAGAAGCCTCTTAAAGGCGTGACCCTGGGCGCCGTCCTCCACTGCACCAAGGAGACAGGCGTGCTGGTGCGGACCCTTGAGGCGGGGGGCGCCAAGGTCGCCATAGCCGGATCGAACCCCCTGTCTACCCAGGACGCCGTGGTAGCAGCGCTGGCGACAAAGGGCACCCCTGTGTACGCGTGGAGGGAGCAGACCAAGGACGAGTACTACTGGTGCATTGACCAGCTCCTAGAGTTCAAGCCCCAGATGACCATGGACGACGGCTGCGACCTCGTGAGCAGGCTACACGAGAAGGCGCCCAAGCTGCTGGCCGGGGTGAAGGGAGGGAGCGAGGAGACCACCACCGGCGTTATACGGCTCAGGGCCATGGAGAAGGACGGTGCGTTAAAGTACCCCATGGTGGCCGTGAACGACACCCCGACGAAGCGGCTCTTCGACAACAGGTACGGCACCGGCCAGAGCACCATCGACGGCATCCTCAGGGCCTCCAGCGTCATGATCGCGGGCAAGACCTTCGTGGTCTGCGGCTACGGCTGGTGCAGCCGGGGCATCGCCATGAGGGCCAAGGGCATGGGCGCTAATGTAATCGTCACCGAGGTGGACCCCACCAGGGCCCTGGAGGCCGTGATGGACGGGTACAGGGTGATGCCGCTGCTGGAGGCCGCGCCCATGGGCGACATCTTCGTCACCAGCACGGGCAACATCAACGTCATCGATGGCCGCCACATAGAAATGATGAAGGACGGCGCCATGCTGGCCAACAGCGGCCACTTCAACGTGGAGATCAACATCCCAGCCCTGGAGGCCCTGTCCGAGGGCAAGCGCAGGATGCGACCGGACCTGGACGAGTACAGGCTCAGGGACGGCAGGAAGATCTACCTTCTGGGTGAGGGCAGGCTTGTGAACCTGGCCGCGGCTGAGGGCCACCCCAGCGAGGTCATGGACCTGAGCTTCGCGGACCAGGCGCTGGTCGCGGAGTGGCTGTGGAAGGGGCCCAAACTGGCGGTCAGGGTCCATGACGTGCCTAGGGACATCGACGCCATGGTTGCTAGGCTGAAGCTGGAGTCCATGGGCGTCGGCGTGGAAAGGCTTACCGAGCAGCAGCTCAAGTACATGGGCAGCTGGCGCGAGGGCACCGTCTAGCCGAGGCAGACCCCGTTCTCGGCTCCCCTGAGTACCCCCCTCTCCATGAGGTACTCTATGCTGTTCTCGGTCTCGCCGGGTGTGAAGCCCTGGCGGCCCATCTCGCGTATGAGCCAGGACGGCTGGTAGACGAAGCCCGGTATCTTCACGGTGCGCACTATCTGGCTGCTGCACGCCTTGATGCGGCTCTCGTTGCTCATCTGGGGCCCCGCGATGGTCTCGACTCGGCTGGTGAGGGGCGCCGCCGGGATGCCTAGGCTGCTCCTCACGTGCTTGTAGAAGTCCTTGGTCATGCTGCCGCCGTGGAATGTGAGCACCCTCTTTGGCTTGCACCGACGCACATAGCCCATAAGCCCCCGGTAGTCCGCGTGGTCGCTGAGGGGGAACGCGGCTCTCTTCTTACCCATGAGGATGGCCCAACCCGAGGCGAGGGCCTCCTCCGTGTTCCCGGCCGCGAGCTTGCTGCCCTTGGGCGCCACGATGGCGCATTTGCCGGATTCCAAAAGGTCCTGGCCCTCCGCGCTCCTGGCGTCCACGCTGTCCAGGCCGTAGCCAAGCTCACGGTACACTTCGGTGACAGGGGTGGCGCTCTTGGCTGTGACGGCGGGAAGGTTGGTGTATTGGTTGAGGATGCTGATGATCTCCTGGGCGTTGCCGATGCTGTCCGTCTTGAAGACGGGTATGACACCGCCCAGCACGGTGTTCACGGCCCAGTTGTATATCTCCACGGCCACCTCCTCTCGCTTGGGGAAGCTGAACATGGGGGCCCCGAAGGTGGTCTCCACCACGAGGATGTCGCACTCTACGGGCGGCGCTGGGTCCATGGTGTAGGTGCTCTCGGTGCACAGGTCCCCCGTGTAGAGGACGGAGCCTCCCGGGGTTTGGACCTCGTACATGACGCTGCCCAGGACGTGGCCGCTGTTATGGACCCGGATCTCCATGTCCCCGAACGAGACCTTGCCCCCGGCCTTTACGGGCTCCAGGTTCTCCAGGTGCCTCCAACCCATGGCTCCCAGGAGCCGAAGCGTCTCATGGGTGGCGTACTTGGTGCGCTCCGGATTCTTGAAGGCGTAGGCGTGGTCGGCGTGGGCGTGGGTGACGAAGGCGGGGTAGCTGTGGTTGCTCCTGGTGGGGTCCAGGACGACGCCCTGGTCCCCGTACTCCACAACCACTCCGCCGCTGAAACGCACCTTCAGTTCCAATTGGGCCACCGGACTGAATCAAATAACTCTGAATTGCACCAATAAGGAGCGCAGCCGAATTTATACCCGCTGGTCACCGGGTCTGCAGCATCAGTATGGCCTGCGCCAGATCGCCGCCGCTCCGCTCCAGGGCGGTCCGCGCCTTCTCCATGCTCACGTTGGCCTGCTGCGCCACAAGCAGGACGTCCTCCTCGGGTATCACTGGAGCGGGGGCCGGCTCCTCAGCTGCCTCGGCTGGCGCTGCCTTCGCCTCCGCCTTCCGTGTGGTCTCCTTACCGCCGACGACGTTGTACATCTTCTGGCCCTGGACGTTCATGCTGGTAACGGCGGGCCCCTCGATGACGATCTCCCTGGTGTCGCTCTGGAGGATGACGCGCTTGATGTCGCCGAGCTCGTCCATCTTCATGCCCATCTGCTGCATCATGCGGCGGGCGCGCCTAGAGTCCATCCTTGCCATTCTTTTCACAAGAAATGGCGCTGTCTGGTTTTTAAATTATGATATAAAAAAGGGGTTAGATGCTTGACATCTTCTTCAATATGAGGACAGCTAGAATGATAATGGTGCTGGCTGCTTGAACGGCCAAGGTGATAACATTTTGCCGTTCAGGCAGGTGCTCAAACTCGTGGATAATTGGGTCCTCTGTGAAGGCGAGGTCTACCGTGCTCGTGCAGACATTATCTTCTACGGTGGATACTAGCAGATACTTTGCATCAATGTCGCCTGGCTCATACGTGATCTGGAAGGTCGCTGTACCGTTTTCGTCCGTCTCCCCGGACCATACTAGTTCATTTTCGGGGCTGAAAAGTTGGGCCCTGGCGCCTGGCAGAACGTGCTTCGGGGTCTGTGTCACCAGAGTGTAGATCCTGGTCACTGCCTCTCCCAGCATGTAGGCGTTCAGCGCCTCCTCGCCGAAGGTCACTGAGCCCTTGAGGCTTCCAGTCATGCTTCCCTCGACGAAGAGTGTCTCCACGTATGTGTTCTCAAACTCCGCTGTCTCGGTGTAGTTCCTGAGGGCAATGATCCATATCTTGTCGTTGATGAAGGTCGGTTTCGTGTCTCCGTCAACGAATGCCATGGTAATTATGGAGTCTTGGATTACCCCTTCACCAGACAGCATGGCTACGTCCATTAACCTGCATCTATCTATGATGAGTTCTGTATCGTATGAGTAGATGCCGTCGAGCTCGGGCACCTCGCTGAAAATTGCTGTGCAGTTCATCAGGATGAACACGTAGCGTTTGATATCAGAGTCATGGGAACTGAAATCGAGTACCTCAGCCGTCGGGTAGAGGTCTCTGAGGCTCCAGTCTGGGCCCCAGGAGACTCCACCTGTGTGAGAGAAGTCTCGGCAGCCGCGTATCGGAAACCTCACAACCTCGAAAACCGAGTCCCAGGACTCTATCGTGACGCCGGTAAAATCCGCGTGCTCTATCCTGAATGTGAAGTCTCCGACAAGCGGACCCTCTTCCTCGTAGAAAAGATAGTACACGTGGGAATCATGAATACCTATGTTGGCCCTCTGAGCCACCTTGATGAAAGAGACAGTCGAGTTACGTAGCTCTACGTTCGAGTCTCCAAACACTATCAAGTCACCCTCTAGGATGGACGACTCGATCTCTGCCCTTGTATAGTTATTCAAGGTCACAAGGATGCGGTGTTCTCCGCGTATCACCGCGTTCTCCAGGACGAGGGAGGCGTGGTCCTCCAGGTAGACGTTTGCTGGGTAGGGGACCAGTTCACCGCCGTTGATGCCTCGTTTGACGTTGTATAGCTCCGCGTCCCTGATCACGAGCTGGGCCTGGTCTGTGACCATGATGTATCCCTCCAGAACGGCTGTACAGTTCTCGATGACGTAGACTTGGTCACCCGAGATAACCAGGTCCTCGGATATGTTCACCTGGTTTTTGTATAGATGCTCATCACCTCTGTGCCTTGTAAGGGCTTTCACAACAGTGGGATAGTCTTGATTCCAAGTTGAAGGAATTTCCCCTGTCTCAGCAATCGCGGCGGCTAGTGAGCCTTGAGCGAAGGCCATGGAGTAAACCAGTATGACTGATGCAACTGCTATGATGGGCAGCACGTTTTTCCAGCTTCGACAGAATCTAGTTATCCACACGAGAGCCGAGTCTAGAGGGGATTTGTCCTCAAAACTGCCCGGGAGCAGGGGGCAGGCACCGCTTAGAATTTGTTTCATTTTTAACCCTCCTTGAAGTACCGGGAGAAGATCTTTAACGCGAGGTCTGTGGGCTCCAGTTCAAGGTCATTCTCTGTTAGCCGGGCCCCTCTTTCCCTCGCCTCTCCAACAAGCATTCTTTGGCAGCTCAGCTCCAGTTTGCATCTAGTGCAGTTACCCTTGTACAGGTACCAGAGCTTCAGGCCGTTGGTCTCGCTCAGGCTGATAATCACTGGGAGGTCATGCGCGGGGCTGTAGGCCCTCATCACACCCTCTGCAAGGTTCACCTGGATGGGCTCCAGCTTGTTCGAGTCCATTGCCTCGTTGAAGGCTTGTTCGATCTTCGCCTCGATGATTTTCAGCGACTTGTAGACTGCTTGACGAGTGATCCCTAGCTCTGTGCTGACGCGGGTCACGCTGTCCGTCGTGCGTTGCAGGCGCCATATCAGCTGTTCCCTGAGTGTTAGATATCCTGAAAGGTAAGTCATAGCAGTCAATGATCAACCAATATTGGTTGATATATAAGCTTTATGGTTGATTGTTGTATTGTGAAATGAGGCTAGTTTTACTCAATGTTTGTTGCCGTTGTCGATGACCACGACGCCCAGCTTAATCATCTCGCCGGTAATCCTGTGCTTCACCGACATCTCGGTGCTGAGGGCATCGGCCTACCTCACCAGCTCGTCCCCCTTCACGCCCATCAGCTGCATCATGCGGCGGGCTCGACGGGAGTCCATCCTGGCCATACTTACCGGATGATATGGGCGGCACCTGAAATTTAAATCATTAAGGATTCAGCCGAACGGGAAGGGATGGTCTGCGTATGGTCACCTGCCCATAGACTCAGAGCTTGTCAAGGGCTTCATGGAAGCCGTGGATGATTCCAGGCGAGAGCCAGAAGCCTCCCTCCAGCATCTTCCCCAGGGCCACCCTCACCTGCCTCTTGTCCATGAGCCTCCCTCTCACGCTCACCAATATCACGTGTAGGACCCCCCAGGGCTCCAACCCCAGGGACACTCCAGCGCGGTGAGCGTCCTCGTCGTCCGTCAGGAAGGCGCGCGCCCCCTCCATGAGAGCCAGAGCCATCGCCTCCCGTTCCCCCTCACCAAGCTCGACGCCGCGCCTCCTCTCCCCCGCCTTCACCTCGTCCATGAACCTTCCGCTGGGCTTGAGGACTCTTATCCACCCCGCCTCCACTGCCCCCCTGATGATTAGGGCGTCCTCGTAGCCTTCCTCGATTCCGCGGGTCACGGCCTCCTCGTAGACGGCCTCAGGGATCACGATCCCGGAGTACAGCTTCTCCAGCAACCGCAGGTTGCCGCACCTGGCAAGCCATATGAGTGGGCCGGCGTCCGATGACGCCGACAACTAGCCCACCAGCCGCTCGGCCTCTTCCGTGAACCTCTCCTCGCCGTACCTGTAAGGTATGCCTCTCTGCTTGAGCTCCAGGAAGAGCGCCCTCTGGCTCAGGCCGGCCAGCTCCGCCGTTCTACCGAATGAGGCCTTGCCCCCCCTGTACAGCTCCAGGGCCAGGCGGAGCTTCATCTCCTCGATGCCTATCTGGATTGCCTCCCTCATGACATCGGACCTCTCTCTCCTGAGCTTATCCGAGAGGTCCTCGAGGTCCTCCACCGTCTCCTCGGAAAGCCTCACGGTGATCACCTTGAATGCCAAAACCTCATCCGTATTCTAATAGAATACGGATGCTAATAATTATGATCTAAACGGAAAAGCTGGTTGAGGGGTGGAGTCAGGCGGCCATGGCGGCGGCCTTCACAGTGTTCCTGAGGAGCATGGCTATGAGCATGGGGCCCACGCCGCCAGGCACAGGGGTTATAGCGGAGGCCTTCTCCATAGCGGCCTCGGCGTCCACATCCCCAAACACCTTCCTGCCCTCGTAGTTGTTCCCGTTGTCGATGACCACGACGCCCTGCTTCAGCATGTCGCCGGTGATCCCGTGCTTGGTGAACATCTCGGTGCTGAGCACGTCGGCCTGCCTGACCAGTTCGGCTAGGTGCGGGCACTTGGGGCCCACCACGGTCACCCTGACCCTCATGTTGGCCAGCACCGCGGCCAGGGGCTTGGACAGGAAGTTGCTCTTGCCGACGACGACCCAGTGCTTGTCGAGGGGGTCTATACCGTATCTCTTCAGAAGCTCCATTATGGCCTCGACGCCGGCCGGCATGTAAGCCTCCTCCCCCATGAGGAGCCTGCCCAGGGTGGCTGGGCTCTGCCCGTCCACGTCCTTGGCAGGGGCGATGGCGTCCACGGTCTCCAGCTCGCTGAGCCCCTCGGCGAGGGGCAGCTGCACCATGACGCCGTGTATCCTGGGGTCCCTATTGAGCCTGTGGATGAGGGCCACCAGGTCCTTCTGTGTGGTTTTCTCCAGGTGGTGGAGCTCCGTGTAGATGCCTAGTTCGTCGGCCTTCTTCTGCTTCATCCCGACGTACCTGACGCTGTACTTGTCCTCGCCCGTGAGCACCAGGGCGAGGCCCGGCGTCACCCCCTTACCTTTGAGCTCGGCCACCTGGGCGGCCAGCTCCTGCGTCACCATCTCGGTGGCGGCCCGTCCGTCCAGTATGGTGGTCATCTTAGCTCAGCCCCTTGATGACGCCGTTCTCGTCGATGTCCATGTCGTCGCTGGCCGGTTTGGAGGGCAGCCCCGGCATGGTGTTCACCTCGCCGCAGTAAGCCACTATGAAGCCGACGCCCGTGGACGGCTTCAGGTTCCTGATGGGCAGGATGTAGCCCTCCGGGGGCATCCCCTGGACGTCCTCGTTGTCGGTGAGGCTTAGGGGCGTCTTGGCCATGCAGATGGGGAGCTTGTCGAAGCCCAGCTTCTCGATCTTCCTGAGGCTGCTCCTGGCCTCGGGGCTCAGCTCGATGTCCGCCACCTTGTACATGCCCTGGGCGATGGCCCTGATCTTCTCCTCCACGGGCGCGTCCAGCTCGTAGAGGTAGTGGAAGCTACTGCCCTTCTGGACCTCCCTGAGCACGACCTCGGCCAGCTCCTTGCCTCCTGCGCCGCCCTTAAGCACCGTGTCCGTAAAGGCGGCGGGTATCCCCTCCTTCCTGGCCCAGTCGAGGACCACGTCGATCTCTTCCTGGGCGTCGGTGTAGAAGTGGTTCATGCACACGACGACGCGGAGCCCGAACCTCCCGGCGTTGTCCACCTCGTTGGCCAGTATGGGGAGGCCCTCCCTGACCTTGCCGGCGTTGGGCTCCTTCAGGTCCTTGTACTTTACGCCGGCGTGGCGTTTCAGGGCCTTGATGGTGGCGACTATGACGACCAGGTCGGGCTTCAGGCTGCCGGCCCTGGACGCTATGTCGCAGAACTTCTCCATGCCCAGGTCCGCGCCGAAGCCCGGCTCCACGATGACGTAGTCCGCTAGCTTGAGGGCCGTCTTTATGGCGGTGAGGCTGGGGCAGCCGTGGGCGATGTTAGCGAAGGGGCCGCCGTGGATGATGGCGGGAGTGTTCTCCAGGGTCTGGACCAGGTTGGGCTTCACCGCGTCCTTCAGCAGGATGGCCAGGGCCCCTATCCCGCCGATGTCCTTGGCCTTAACCGCCTCACCCTTCCTGTTGTAGGCGACAGTGATCTCGCCCATGCGCCTTTTCATCTCCATGAGGTCGCTGCTGATGGCGTGGATGGCCGTTATCTCGCTGGCCGTGGTGATCTCGAAGCCCGTCTCGTAGGGGACACCGTCGTTCTTGCCGCCGAGGCCGGCGACGATGTTGCGGAGGAAGCTGCTCTCGATGTCCAGCACCCTCTTCCACATGACCTGCTTCATGTCGATGTCCAGGTCGTTGCCCCTGAAGACGTGGTTCTCCATGAGGCTCGTGAGCAGATCATGAGCCGCCGTGATGGCGTGAAGGTCCCCCGTGAAGTGGATGTTGATGTCTTCCATGGGCAGGACCTGGGCGTAGCCGCCGCCCGCGGCGCCGCCCTTGATGCCGAAGACCGGCCCCAGGCTGGGCTGGCGAAGCACCACGATGCCCCTCTTGCCCAGCTTGCCCAGCGCCTGGGCCAGGCCTACAGCCATGGTGGTCTTCCCTTCGCCGCTCTTGGTGGGGGTGACCGCCGAAACGATTATCAGTTTGCCGTCGGGCCCGCCCATCCTGTCCCTGAGGACCTGGGGCTTTACCTTAGCCTTGTACTTGCCGTAAAGCTCTATGTCGTCCTCCTTGAGCCCGAGGCCTGCGGCGATCTCTGTGATCGGCTTGAGTTTGGCACTCTGAGCAATCTCGATGTCCGATGGAATTGCCATAGTGTTTCAAGGAATATTCGATGACCCGCTTAATAACTTATCAGAAAAAGGTGAGGGGCTATAAGCCCTCGTGCAGTACCTTGTACTCCTTCTCGGGACCCGGCTTGGTGAGGCTCCACTCGAAGCCGCGCTGCGTCGTGACGTACTCGGGCCACGGCAGGTCGATGGGCGGGTAGAAGTCCTTGGGCAGTAGCGGCGGTACCCACTTGCTGCCCCCTACGCCTCCTCCTGTCCGCTCCTCGAACTCCCTCTTTGCCGCGGCCAGGTCCTCGGGGTGAGTCAGCAGGTCCACGATGGTCGCGCCGATGGTCTTGGACGCGGTCGCGATGCCAGGGTCCACGCACGCCGAGTACCCGTTCAGGGCGTAGCTGGTCCACGCAGGCAGCGGCCTGTTGGGGTCAGGGTTCCTAAGGGACGCGTTGGCCGTGTTGAGCCGCGTGGACGGCGCCGTCCACTGGTAGTCCACGTAGTCGTCCGATCCCTGGGTCTCCACCCACTGGGGGAACATGTACCTGATGTCCTTGTCTATGTAGTCGATGGACTGAACCCTCTGGCACGCCTCGGTGAAGGGGTCATCCATGGGCACGATGCCCAGGTTCTCCTGGATCTTTCTCCCGAACTCCCTGGCCTCCTCGCTGAACACCGGCGGCCCCACAGCCTCAAGGTTCCTGTAGAGGACCTCGCTGAGCCTCCTGTTGCTGAGCCCCGCCCTGGTCTTGGCTATTATGCGCTTCGTCACCCTGGTGCCAGTGATCTGGGCCACCCCCTTCGCCGTGTTGTCCAGTACCCTGTCGATCTGCTCCTGCATCTCCAGTATAGGCGCCCTGTACGCGTACTGGATCTGGCTTATCCTGGGGGGCAGGTTGTCCGAGGTGCACTGGCCCCCCACCATGATGAACTCGTTCAGCGTCCAGTAGGCCGTGTAGGGCAGCATGGCGTCCTCCACGTACTTGGTGGCCGTGTACATGAGGCACACGGCGTCTAGGGACGCGGGTATCCGGCCCCCGGCGTGGCCCAGTATCCTGAAGGGCACGTCCTTGGGCCTGAACCAGTTCTCGGGGTGAACAGTCTCGAAGGTGTACAGCGTGTTCCAGTAGCTGCCCCCGTTGATCTCGTACCGGACCGTGTTGTAGCCCGCGGGGTGGTACGGGATGCTGGCGTTAAAGTCGTCGAAGTAGCCCTTGGCCGCGTGCACAGGCTTGGAGCCGCATACTTTCTCGGCGGGCTCCCCGAAGAACTTGAGGGTGCCTTTCAGCTTGTGCTTCTCCATGGCGTGCTTGGCCGCCAGGAAACCGAAGAGGGCGCCCGTGCCGAGACCGGAGTGGGGGTCCGTGTGG
This sequence comes from Candidatus Bathyarchaeota archaeon RBG_13_60_20, assembly GCA_001775965.1. Taxonomy (GTDB): domain Archaea; phylum Thermoproteota; class Bathyarchaeia; order TCS64; family TCS64; genus RBG-16-57-9. Next base: position 14,044 of record MEZG01000086.1, read on the forward strand.
CCGGCCGCGTTGGGGTGAAGCCCGTCGTCCCTGGGCTTCCTGTATGGCACTGGGGCCTGGCTGCAATCCGGCACAGCATCGTACTCGGCGAATCCCCCGATAACGGGCTTACCCTTCCCCCAGACCGCGCAGAACGCCGTGGGCATCTCGCCGCTCCCCTCCTCGACCTCCCAGCCATCGTCCCTGAGGAGCTTCACGTAGGCCACCGCTGACCTGTACTCCCTGAAGGCCGGCTCTGCGTAGCGCCATATCTCCATGTGGAAGTCGCTGAGCCACTGCCTGCTCTCGTCCACGAAGTCGAGAGCGGTCTTCTTCTCCTTCTGAACCTTACTCAAGAAACCACCTGTTAACCATTCACGGGTTGTATATAGAACATTTACGGGAGACGAATAGCACTAATACTCCATATATTGGTACCAATAAGTCAGCGAAAAAGTATTGGTACCAATATACTCACCCCAACGATAAGCGCCCCTGCCCCGAAAACTTATCTTGTGAACAACCAACTTGTAGGCACCCAAGGTGAACGAGTTGGTAACGGTAACCATCGTGAAGGTAGGGTACATCGGCACCACCACCCTCATCGACGCCCTTCTGGACGAGAGGTCGGCCAGAAGCGACATCAAGATCAGGGTCATCTCCAGCAGCGTCCAGATGGGGGAGGAGGACGCCGGGGACGCGGCCAGGATAGCGGCGAGCGTCCCCAGCGACCTGTACATAGCCATCTCGCCCAACGTGAGCCTGCCGGGCCCGACCAAGGTTAGGGAGGTCCTCAAGGCGACGGGCAAACCCATCATCGTCATAGGCGACGAGCCTAGCAGGAAGGCGGCCAAGGGGCTCGCCGAGGAGGGCATCGGCTCCATAGTCATCTACGGGGACCCCATGATCAGCGCCAAGGCCCCGTTCCTTGACCCCGTGGAGATGGCCCTCTTCAACTCCGATGTGCTGAGGGTCCTCGCCGTGACCGGCGTCTTCAGGCTGGTGCACACGACCCTGGACCGGGTCATCGAGGAGATCAAGGCAGGCCAGAAGCCACAGCTGCCCCAGCTGATCATAAACAAGACCGCGGCCCTAGCAGCCAGCGACATAAAGAACCCCTACGCCTACGCCAAGGCCATGGCCGCCTACGAGGCGTCCAAGGAGGTGGCCAGCCTCAGCACCGAGGCCGTCTTCAAGATCGAAGACAAGAACGAGGCCATACCCGTGCTGGCCGCGGCCCACGAGCTCATGAGGATGGCGGCTAAGCTGGCCGACGAGGCCAGGGAGATAGAGAAGGGCAACGACACGGCCGTCAGGCTCGCCCACTTCAAGAAGGGCGACCTCCGGCGGAGGGTCAGGCTCTTCGACGAGCCGGAAAAGTAGGCTACCTATGCCTGCTTCTCCCCCGCCTGACCTTCACGGCCGCCCCCGTCTTGAACCTGAGCATCTCTTCTCTAGTCAGCAGGGCCTTCCCGACGGCTATCACCTCTCTGCCAGGGTTCACGACTACGACCTCGTCCCCGGGCCTTATAGCCTCCCCTGCGTCAGCAACGTGCTTGGCGAACACGTTGCCGCCGCCCTCAACGGCCTCCACGACGTCATCAAGGATAGTCACCGTGTAGCCAGGCGCCCCAGTCCCCTCCAGGAGCCTACGCGCACCTGCAATCGTCAGGGTGAACAGCCCGTCGTTGGGCCTGTAGCTGGCCAGGAGGGCCCCTCCAGCCTCGACGTGCCTCGGCTTCCCAGTGTTCTTGGAGTACTCGACTGTGGCGTCGGACGGGAAGAGTGCGTCCCCGGCGCCCCTCCCGAACTGGTAGTCGGCGACGGCCCTCAGCCTCACAAGGTCCCCCAACATCAGCCTCAACCATGTCGATCAGGGTTTATAAGCCCAGTTGTCCCTTCACTATGAGGTTTCGGTGATGCGCTGCGAGGTATGTGGACGTGAGATACTCGGGCAACCATACTACAAGGTCATAGAGGGGGGTAAAATGACAGTCTGCTCCCGGTGCGCCCAGTTCGGCACCAGGGACTGGGACCCCAGGGAGAAGACGGCTCAGCAGCCTCGTAGACGCCCATCTGGGTCGGCTGCGCCGCAGCGCCCCAGGAGCGACATAGAGGCCGCCGAGGCCATGGACCTGGTGGATGACTACGGCGAGCTCATCAGGAGGACCCGGCAGAGGAACGGGATGACGGTGGAGGACTTCGCCAAGAAGCTGAACGAGAAGGAGTCAGTGGTTAAGAAGCTGGAGAAAGAGGAGATTAACCCCAGCGTGACTCTGATACGCAAAGTGGAGAGGGAGCTGGGCATCAAGCTGCTGGAGCTCGCCCCCTCGGCCTCTGGCCCCGTCATAACCAAGCCCATCGGGCCGAGGACACTGGGAGACATGATAAAGATCAAGGTCCCCAAGGACGAGGAAGAGGAAGAGAAACCATAGGCCAAGCCATCGTCGTGACGGGCACCCCGGGGACGGGTAAGACGACCTTCTCGCGGCTCCTCGCGGACAGGGTCGGAGCCACGCACATAGAGCTGTCCATGTACGCCATCGATCATGGTTTCGCCAGGGAGAGAGACGTGGAGAGGGACACCGCGGTAGTTGACCTCGACGCCCTGAGGGCCGGCATCAGTGAGCTACTTGAAAGCGGCGGCGTGCACGTTCTGGACGGCCACTACGCCCATGAGGTAGCTCCGCCCGACAAGACTAGGGCCGTCTTCGTCCTGAGGAGGGCCCCGTGGCTCCTTTTGGAGGAGCTCCTCGGCAGGGGATACAGGGATGGGAAGGCGTGGGAAAACGTGGAAGCGGAGATAATTGGCGTTTGCCTGTCCGAGGCTCTGGACCTGTTCAGAGCCGATGACGTTTGTGTCCTCGACACAAGCGGCGCGACCCCTGAGAGTACACTCGAGTCCGGCCTAGCCACTCTGGAGGGGAAATCCGTATGCGACGACGTTGACTGGGTGGGCCACCCGGAGACATTGGAGCTTCTAAGGAGGAGAACATGTACCTCGTAGCCAGGTGCCCAAGCTGCGGCAGACTGATGATGGCTAACACGGCCAACAAGACCCGAGCGTGCCCCCACTGCGCACATAGGGCCGAGCTCGTCGGCCTGAGGGTGCTCGGGAGGGCCAAGACCATTCAGGAGGCCGTGGCGCTCATCCAGAGCCTGAAGGAGCAGCAGGGCGACGCAGAATGGGAGCCCAGGTTCAAGAAGTTCAAGGCCTGAAGGTGAAACCCGTCTCATCGCCGTCCTAAAAAGTTTTGATTTTTATATTAGAGCACACGATAGGATAGGTTAAGAGGTAAACATATTGGCAGCTGTCACTGGTAGACGGTTCTTCGAGGAGCTGGGGCAGCTGGTGGACAAGCCCGTTGTAGTGGAGGACAGGGCAGGTAAGACCTATGAGGGTGTCCTCCTGGGCTTCGACAGCCAGAGCATGAGCGTCGCCCTGGGAGACGTGAAGGGCGCGCAGGGCACACTGTACCACAGACTCATACTCACCGGGAGCACCATATCCAAGATCATGGCCACCGACAGGCCCTTCAACCTCGACGGCCTGAGGGAGCGCCTGGAGCGGGTCTTCCCCAACATGGTGCAGTACTTCGCCGAGGCGGGCGTCATAGTTGTCATGAACAAGATAAGGTTGAACGAGACCGGCGTCATAGAGGGGACAGGCCCGGCCGCGGACAGGGTCCGCGACATCTACAACAGGTTCATCGCCGAGACGACTTAACCCATTTTTTTAAGATTATGTCTTTTTACGTTTACTGTGGCCTCGCCTTGAAGCGCGGAAAATATAAGCAGCCGACCGTAAACCTTACCTGAAGGTACAGTGTGACTGCTTTGAGCCAGCCACAGCTCAGGATGCGCCAGACCATCGGCGGGTACACTTTCGAGGGTCCCTACATGACCCCGGACCTTGTGCCCCAGAGCCCGGCCGTATACGCCATCGTATGCAGCGACCAGAGGAACTACTACCTGCTGGACGTGGGGTACAGCGCGGACGCCAGGAGAGCCGTGAAGAGGAGCCCCAGGAGGCGTTGCTGGGAGGCCAACACCCGGGGCGCACTCATGTACTCGTTCCTCGTAGACGGGCAGCTGGACGAGGCCGGGTACAGAGCCCTTGAGAAGGAGATCAGGGGGAAGTACCCCCAGGTTCCCTGCGGCCAGCGCTAAGCATATACGCCGCGCACCGTCCTCAAGGAGCGTGTCGTTCGAGCTCCGCGACAGGGACCTCATGGGCAGGATCGGGCGCCTCCGCACGAAGGGCGGGACGGTGGAGACCCCAGCCTTCATGCCCGTGATCAACCCCTTCCTCCAGACCCTGCCCCCCAGGAGGATGATGAAGGAGTTCGGCTGCGAGATAGTCATCACGAACAGCTACATCATCAGGAACCACTTCGGGCACGTGTCCGGCCTCAACGTCCACAGGCTCCTGGACTACGACGGCGTGATCATGACGGACAGCGGGGCCTACCAGATACTGGTCTACGGGGACGTGGACGTCTCCCAGGAGGAGATCATCGGGTTCCAGAGGAGGATAGGGTCGGACATAGCCGTCATCCTCGACATACCCACGGGCTGGGACGTGCCGCGGGGCGAGGTGGAGCGCACCGTGGAGGAGACCCTGCGCAGGGCCAGGGAGGCGCTCCCGCTCATAGAGGGCTCGGACGCTCTCTGGGTGGGGCCCGTGCAGGGGGGGAGGCACCTGGACCTTGTGGCAGAGTCGGCCAGGCTCGTGGGCGAGCTGCCGTACCAGGTCCACGCCCTGGGGAGCCCAACGGAGGTCATGGAGCGGTACATGTACCCGGTGCTCGTGGACATGGTTATGACTGCGAAGCTCAACCTCCCCGTGGAGCGGCCCCTCCACCTCTTCGGGGCTGGCCACCCCATGATCTTCGCACTGAGCGTCGCCATGGGGTGCGACCTGTTCGACAGCGCCGCCTACGCCATCTACGCCAAGGACGAGAGGTACCTCACCAGCAGGGGCACCCTGCAGCTCCAGGACCTCCAGTACCTGCCGTGCAGCTGCCCCGTCTGCCGCGGGCGCTCGGCCCGGGACCTCAAGGACCTGCCCCGCGGGGAGAGGCAGCGGCTCCTAGCCGAGCACAACCTCCACGCCACCATGTCCGAGGTGAGCGTCGTTAAGCAGGCCATCGTGGAAGGGAGCCTCTGGGACCTGGTGGAGGCCAGGTCCAGGGGCCACCCGCAGATGACCTCGGCCCTGAAGAAGCTGACCGCGTACAGCGACAGGCTCGAGGAACAGAGCCCCGGCTTTAAGGGCCGCGGCGTCTTCTACTACGACGGCCTGAGCATCCGCAGGCCCCAGGTGGTCAGGTACAGGAGGCAGCTTAAATCAAGCCACAGCCTACCCGGGGACGCGAAGCTGGTGCTGCTGCCGGCCCCCCCAGGCAAGCCATTCAACACCTACCCGGGGTTCACCGAGCTGAAGAGGCGCCTGGGAGACAAGGCCGGAGGCGCCCACCTGTGCTTCGTGGCCGCGCCCTACGGCGTCGTCCCGGAGGCCTTGGCCGAGACGTACCCCCTCTCCCAGTACGAGATATCCGAGCCGCTGGACTCCGAAACCATCATGTCCACGGCCCGCAGCGTAATCGACTACCTACGATTCGCTGGGAGGGGCGCGCTGCTGCTCTCCGGTGGCTCGGAGCTGGAGAGGGCCGTGGAGAAGGCTCTCAGTGAGGAGGGGCTTGCGTCGGAGGTGATACATGTGGGCAGCCCTTGGGGGGCTGAGGCAGCCGAAAGGCTTCTTGAGAGGCTCTGAGGACGCCACTCGTTCTGATCCACCGCTTCAAGAGCCCATTCACGGGGCAGTGAAAGGTAACATATAAGAGGGAGTTTTCCAGAATAGTTCCATCCCCCTACGGGGCCCGGGGAAGCCTGGCCGCGAGGGAAAGGATTGAAGTGGTCCGCATGCACGGAGCCATATCCCTACGCGGCGGACTGTTTCGACTAGGTTAGGTAACACAGAGAATGGTTAAGCTAAGCTTCATGGGCGGCTGCCACCGGGTAGGCGGCAACGCCGTCCTAGTTAAATCGGATCAGGCCAACCTCCTGCTGGAGTACGGTGTGAAGCCGGGGACACCCCCGGACTTCCCCGGCCACGTGAGGGCCAAGGACGTGGACGGGATCGTCATCGGGCACGCCCACCTCGACCACAGCGGCGGGGTGCCCCTATTCTATCTTTCTGAGAAGAAGCCCTACTTCGCGACCAGGGCGACGAGCGAGCTCACCAAGATACTCGTGAAGGACATGATCAAGCTGAACAGCTACTACCTGCCCTTCGAGTACCTTGAGCTGGACAAGATGCAGGAGTGCCGCAACGACATCGGCTACGGCCAGGAGGTGAAGATGAAGGACATAGAGTTCAGCCTCATGGACGCGGGCCACATACCCGGCAGCGGCATGGTGGACATCAGTGTCAACGGTAAGAAGATTCTGTACACCAGTGACTTCAACACTATCCCCACGAGGATATGCAACAACGCGCGGCTGCCCAAGAAGAAGTACGACGCGGTCATCATAGAGTCCACGTACGCGATGCACGAGCACCCGGAGAGGAAGCAGCTGGAGGAGGAGTTCCTCCGCGAGATCAAGGCCATCAACAATAACGGTGGCAAGGTTCTGATACCCGCCTTCGCCGTGGGCCGCAGCCACGAGATGATAAGCATACTCCATGCCCACAGGTTCGAGGGCTACGTGCTCCTCGACGGCATGGCCAGGGCCGTGAACGAGGTGATGCTGAGCGACCCCGACGCCGTGAAGACCCCACAGACCTACTCCAAGTCCATGGCGGGCATCCACGAGATAAGGGGCTGGAGGGACAGGAGGCAGGCCCTCAGGAAGGCCGACGTCATCGTCGCGCCCTCGGGCATGCTGCAGGGCGGCACGGCCATGTTCTACATGGAGAAGCTGGCCCTTGGCTCGGAGAACGGCGTCTTCCTCGTCAGCTTCCAGGTCCCCGGAACCGGAGGCGCCAGGCTCCTGGAGACGGGGCTGTTCCCCATCAGGGAGAAGGAGGAGAAGGTGGCCGCCAAGGTGAAGCACTTCGACTTCAGCAGCCACAGCGGCAAGACGCCCCTCCAGCAGTTCCTGAGGGGCCTGAAGGGCAAGCCTGACGTCTACGTGGTCCACGGGGAGGAGGAGAGCTGCGACTTCCTGGCCGAGTGGGTCCGGGACGAGCTGGACATGAAGGGGGTCGCCCCCAACCAAGGCGAAGAATTCACCGTCTAGCCCCATTCCCTGTAAAGACTTTTATCGCCGGGCTCTGTCCATACCTGAATCCGATTGGGTCAGACAGGCGGAGATCTCTCCCTCAGGCAGCTCATGAAGGGCAACATACTGGTCCTCACGGTGAGCCGCGTAATCTGGAGCATGAGCATGAGTATCGTGTTCCCGTACCAGTCGTTGTTCATACAGGCGCTTGGCGGGAGCAAACCCATGATCGGGCTTCTGACGGCGTTGGGGAGCGCGGCGGGCATGATCTTCTACCCTCTGGGAGGGTACCTCGCCGACAAGTCGGGGAGGGCCAAGCTGGTGGGGTACGCCACCCTGCTATACGCCCTGAGCTTCGGCGTCTTCGTGATGGCCCCGACCTGGGAGTGGCTGGCCGTAGCCATATCCGTCCAGCAGCTGGTCCTCTTCTACATGCCGGCGCTCAACGCCATCATGGCTGACAGCATCCCGCCCGGGGCTAGGGGCAGGATACTGAGCCTCACAATTGCCATACCTGAGGCCGTCAGGATACTGTCGCCCTTCGTGGGGGGCTGGCTCATCGAGGAGTACACGCTGGTCCCAGCAATGAGGATGGGGTACGCGCTAAGCCTGATTATGGCTCTCCTAGTTGCCGCAATGAGGATAAGGTACCTACGGGAGACATTGGAGAAGCAGGAGTTCCAATGGGACATCCCCCGGATATTCAGGGAGAGCTACAGCAACGTATGGGAGAGCCTTAAGTGGATACTGTCCAATATGAGGGGTTACAGCGTCATAGCCATGATGCTCATATTCATAGCCAGCCTCGTTCAGCCCTTCTGGGTAGTCTACGCCACCGAGATAACCGGGCTGACACCCTTACAGTGGGGGCAGCTCAGCCTCGTGGCGGGGCTGGCCAAGGTGGCCATCAGTCTTCTCGTCGGCAGCATCGTGGACAGGTTCGGTCCGAGGAGGTGCATGGCGCTAAGCCTCCTCATAGGGGCCCCCGCCATGCTGGCGTTTCCCTACGCCAGGGGCTTCATGTGGACCACCGTGGTCTACATCGTGCTGGTGCTGGGCAACGCCTTCATATGGATCAGCAGTGGCGTCTACCTGGCCAACACAATACCAAGGGCCGTGAGGGGCAGGATCATGGCCGGCCTGGGTCAGGGCGTCAGCCTTGGCGTCAGCGGGGGCGGCTACGCCCAGGGGTTCATACTGTTCATCCCCGCGATGGTGGGGAGCGTCGTGAGCGGCTTCATCTACGAGGCGAACCCGGTGTACCCGTGGTACCTGAACGTGGCCGTGATGACCCTCTGCTTAGTCATGGTGCTGAGGCTCATGAGGGAGCAAGACAGCGCCGAGGTGTAAACGAAACCATTAAAACCAAGCACTCAGTCTCTTCTGGACGCGGAGATAAAACGATGCCCATCGAAGTGAAGGACAAGGAGGAGTTCGTCGAGCTCTCTAAGAACGCCTCCGAGTGCAAGGTCAAGAAGAACAAGGACGGCACCAAGCTCAAGTTAAGGTCGGGGAGATATATGTACACCCTCAAGCTGGAGTCTGCGGAGGCGGAGGAGTTCTTACCCAAGCTAGGGTGCCCCACCGTCCAGATATAGCGCCGGCTACTGTTCCTTTAATCAGGTTCTAGTATAACTGGGATAGTTGAATGAAAAATATTGAAAAGAGGTAAACCTGTTTACTTCTTTTCAAGGTAGGCTATGTTGTTGACAACCGAGACCTCGATCTTGTTCTGTATGTCTCTGGCGTCTATCCTCTTCTTAAGCTGTGTTCTCAGGTAGTTGGCATCTTTCCCTGGCACATCAACCTTCACGAGGTCGTGACTGCTCTTTAGGAAGCTGTCGATAATAGGGTCGTACTTACTTCCTTTCCTGTATTTTCTTGAAGGCTTTTTCTCTACCGGCTTTAAATCGAACTTGACGTCACTCATTTCATTCGCCTGATTATCATAGTATTTTCTATATTTATATAAGTTATCATTGATGGGTTGTAGATCGTGGTTACTCTACGGTGTTGAGGATGGGGGATCAATCACATTTTCATAATGAGTGTTTACTTGGTGTATTCCTAATACGAGGATAGAAAATAGGCTAGAGGCAGACTCTCTTCACGAGCTCCTTGAAGGCCGAGACGCCCCTGTCGAGCTGGTCGAGGGCGATGTACTCGTCGGGGGTGTGGGCCTGATCTATGCTTCCCGGGCCGCAGATGACTGTGGGTATCCCCGCCCGGGTGTACTCCACGGCCTCGGTGTAGTAGGGGGCCCCCACGGGCTCGGTGCCCAGGATGTCCCTGAGGGTCCTCACGACGGCGCTGTCCAGGGGCACGTCCAGGGGCTCGCTGGCCCTGTGGCTGAGCACCTCGGCCTTGAACTGGGGGTCCACGGCGCCGAGTCGCTCGATGATGTCTGTGAGCCACCTCCTCGAGACGGCCGGGTCGCCGTGGGCGGGGATGAGCCTCATGTTGATGGTCAGCCTTGCCTGGTCGGGGATGATGTTGGCCTTGAAGCCCCCCGTCATCATGGTGCACTCGACGGTTGAGGGCCCGAGCAGCGGGTGCCTCGTCTTGTCGAGCTCGGCCTGCAGCCCGCGCAGGGCTACGAGGAAGTCGGCTGCCTTCTGGTTGGCGTTGACGCCCAGCTCGGGGCGGCTGCTGTGGGCCGCCCGCCCGTGCACGAGGACCTCTGCTCCGCCGCCGCCCTTGTGGACGGGAATGATCTCCATCATGCTCGGCTCGGGTATGACGCCGAACGTTGCGTCGTCTCTGGTGACCAGTTTGTCGCTGACGACGCGGGTGACGTACCATCCGCCCGTGTCCTCGCCGGCCGTGAAGGCCACGGTGAGCTGCCTCTTCAGCGGCTCCTTGGCGAGCTCCTTGACGGCCTGGAGTATGCAGGCGTCCGGGCCCTTCATGTCGCAGGCGCCCCTGCCGTA